>NZ_JBSFUK010000014.1:0-84825 GCF_053591755.1 Streptomyces sp. NPDC002926 | reverse complement strand
AGCAGTAACCGACTTTCGGCAAGCCGCAGGAGTCGCTGACGCGAGGGCAGTGCAGATTGCCGGCCTGCTGTCCTCACTCTCCACAACACTCACCGTCAACCATCACCTCGCCGACGCGACAGCTGCAGAGCAGGCTGCCGTCGACATACTCAAGGCACACACGCCGAACCCGGAAGAAATCGCCGCCTACCGCTTCGCTCTGGCCGACTCCGAGCGCGAGTTGGCAGTGGCGCTCTGGGCCGAACAACGTGACAGCGATGCCCTGCCCGTAGCACGCGCAGCAGTAACCGACTTTCGGCAAGCCGCAGGAGTCGCTGACGCGAGGGCAGTGCAGATTGCCGGCCTGCTGTCCTCACTCTCCACAACACTCACCGCCAACAACCATTTCGCTGACGCGGTCGATGCTCAGAAGGCGGCAGTGGATGTGTTGCGCGCGCACCCGTCGACCGCGGCCGGTGAGATGGCCGGCTATCGGTTCTCCTTGGCGTCGGGCCTGCATACCCTGGCAATCCGGCTGTGGGCGACGCAACGCGACACGGACGCGTTGGCCGCCGCTCGCGACGCGCTCAGCGGCTACCAGCAGGCCGCGGCCACCTCGGGCACCACCAACTTCATCCAGATAGCCGACTTGTTGGCTGAGCTGTCGTCGGAGCTGACCGGTCACAACCACCTCGCCGACGCAGTCGATGCCACCGCCCAGCGCGCGTCGATCTACCTGCAGCACGCTGACAACGCGCACCTCGAGGCCGCCTTGGTCGATCTGGCTGGTATCTACGCGCGAGCTCCTGGGCTACGGATTATGCGGGCCGTAATAGCGAGTGCCGACGCGAACCTGTTGGCCTCAGTAATGCGGGAGAACGGCAGTAAGATCGTGTCTGAACAAGGCGTGCGACGGGGTCCCGACGGCATACCCCGCGTCGTGTGTTACGCGTCGAATGAGACTCTCGACTTGCTCCGACCCCAGGGTATCACTGTCGACATAATCGCGGACGTCACAACGGCACGTCTATCTCGACGCGATGTGAATGTGCAAGAGAATCGGTTCGCGGATGGCAGCATTCCGGCAGGAGTCGGAGAGTTGATTTAGGGGGTAGGTGAACATGGACGATCGCTACCAGAGCGTCAATGAGGTAGAGACCCTGCTATCCAACATCGCGAGAGACCATCCGTCGACCTGCGAGCTGATCACCTTGGGCAATCTGACGCATAACGGGCGAACGTGCCATGCGATCCGACTCAGTAGCGCGCCGGCAGAGAACAGGCCGATCCTCATGCTCACGGGCGGCGTGCACGCCCGGGAATGGGGTAGCTGCGAAATCCTCAACAATTTTGTTTCAGATTTTCTGCGAGCCTTGGACAAGAAAGCGGGCCTGCGCTACGGGAATATGTTCTTTAGCCCGGAAGAGCTGCAGAAAGTCTTCGACCAAATTGACATCTTGGTCTTTCCTTTGGTCAACCCGGATGGTCGCCACTGGAGTATGACTCACCCATATGACAGGAAGGGCGTTATGTGGCGCAAGAATCGTAGGCCGCCTCCCAATCTGGACAGCAATCCGCCCCCGGCTCCGGAATGTTGGGGTGTCGACATCAATAGAAACTACGATTTTCTCTTCGACTTCGAGAGAGCGTTCTCTCCAGCGGCGGTGGGGAACGTGACGGCGTCGAAGAATCACTGCGAATTTGAACGCTACCAGGGCCCGGAGGCGTTTTCCGAACCCGAGACTCGAAATGTTAGGTCCCTGCTTGATTCTCATCCGTCGATTCAATGGCTTGTCGATGTCCACAGTTTCAGTGAAGACGTTCTCTTCAGCTGGGGTGACGACAACACCCAAACAATCGATCCAACGATGAACTTCCGCAATTCCGCATTCGATGGAAAGCGCGGCATAGACACCGATCTGGAGTATGCCGAGTTCTGCGATCCCCACGATCTGGATACCGCAAAAGCCCTCGCGCAGAGCTTTTCGGGTAGTGCCAGCCGCGTGCGCCAAACACTCTACGGCCCGTTCCAATCCTTTGATCTTTACCCGACATGTGGAACGATCGACGACTACGCCTATTCTCGGCATCTCATTAACCCGAATCTGCGCAAAGTCATCTGCGCTACTGTCGAGTGGGGCAGGGAGTTCCAGCCACCCTGGGAGGAGATGAAGCTCATTATCGCAGACGTGACCGCGGGGCTTCTCGGTGTCTGCCTTCACGTGGCAAACGAAACGACCCCAGCATCTCCGGGTGTTGCTCACGGCATCCCGGCCATGGTTCAAACGTATGGCCCTAGAAACATAAACTTCGAATTCGCGACCCCGCTCGCGGAGGGTGGGATAGACCACCTGCGGAAGCATTATGATCAGCCTCAGGAATCGACTTTCTGGGATATTATCGCGCGCTTTGCCAAAACGGAGGCTGTGGCGGCTCTAAGCATGATTCAAAGCAGAACCGGAAATTTGGAGCTCGTAGCGCGTATCGGCTTTCGCGTTGCCCATTTCTGGTGCGATCCATCGTTCGCGTGGCACGGCCCCACATTTCTCCCCCAGTTCGGTGAAGGTGAAATGAAAGCACGCGGGAATCCCGCTCTCATTCAAGATATGCTTCCACTTGACAATCTTGAAGTTGTCACGCCGATGGCAGGTGGGGGACTCGCCCATTTCGGGCGGGGTGATCCAACCACCCCATGGCATGGACCCAACCTATTCGGCGGAGGTGAACTTGTGGATGCGGTCAGCATGGCCGAGAGCACCTGGGACGCTCGCCCGCTCGAAGTCGTCGCCCGTATCAACGACCGCATCGTCCAATACTCCAGAGCCACAATCGACTCTCCATGGGTTGGGCCAACAACGATCATTTTCCCCGATGCAACCCATAACCCGCCCGTGACACCAGTCGGCAACCCAGCCCTGGTCATACGCCAAGCCGATGACGGTGGACAGTTCGAACCTGTCACGCCTATGACTGGTGGACAGTTCGAACTTGTCACGCCTATGACTGACCGCACTCTGGCTCACTTCACTCGCAACAGCCCCGACGAACCGTGGTCTGACAATCCCACCAAGTTCGGCCAGGAGCAGGAGCACAGGCCGTTCGACGCGGTCACGATGATCGCAAGATGGAACGAACCTGGAACGTTGGACGTCACAGCCCGACAAAGTAGCCATTTCCGGAGATACATCCGAGATCAATCCGGCTGGCGTGAGGACCCACGGAAAGCAGAACCACCGCCCTGACCTCTGCCCGGGCAGGTGTCGAGCAGGCCAGCAGATCGCCGAGGACGAGCAGTTCAGGCCGCGTGAGAGGGACCAGCTCCATCGCGGACGGCGGCCCGGTTGGGCTGATGCGGGCGAGGGCCACGGCCAGCAGCGCGGCAGCGATCAGGCTAACCAAACTTCAGCGCATCCACACTGGGCACTGCGCATCGTGGAAACTGCACGTCAGACGGCCTGGTGTGCGTAGGCGTCGGCAGGCTCGGGCAGGTCCGGGGCGGTAGTCCACCGACAAGATCATCCGTCAGCGGGCGACTTCCCGGTTTCGTCAGCACCAGCGGGGCCCACACCAGCGCGGTCGCCCACCTTGGATCCATGCGGACCTTGGTGAGGACCCGCCAGTTCTTCAGATGTCTGGCCACGGGTCAGGGGTCGGTTCCGGGCCGCCTTGTAGCCGGTGATCACCGCCGGGTCGGCCTCGGGAGCGCCGTCGTCGAGCCGACGAACCCCAGATCAGCGTTGCCGCCGTCGCCCGCCGCGCGGGCGTGTCCCGCACTGCGCACCAGGTACGCCGTGGTCGGGCTTCAGCCCAACGGGGCCATCTCTCCCGACGATCGAGGACACTCCTGCGGGTGGGGGTTGGTGTCTCGTGAGACACACGTCAGCCTGGAGAACCGGGGTTCTCCAGATACCTCAGAGTGTCTCGGTTTCCTGCTGCGGACGGGTTCGTCACCATGGGCCGCGAGACGCACGCCGTTCGCAGCAGCATGACTATCCGCCTCCCAGTGCTTCGAGGGCTGCCGATGCACCTTTGAGATCAATATATCGAACATAAATCGAACATCGCGAGGTGAGTGAGGACTGCCCTTGTGCGATGGAGCACGCCAGATTGCGAGTGGAGCACGCCAACCTGCGAGTCGTATGGCCGTGGCACTCCGTGATACCGGTTCGCTGGACGGTCGTTGGAAACCCGCCTTGGAAGGTCCGTGCGGAAGTTAGGCTCCACCCATGTCCGAGCCCGTCCCCGATCCTCGTCTGAAGTCTCTGATCAACAAGCTCCGGCCGGGTTCCGTGAGGAGTGTGACGGTCGCAGGGTTCGACGGAGCGGACGTCCTTGTTCTCCTTGGGGAGTCGGGCGAGGAAGGTAGCGAAGTCGGCCGAATTCCCCGGCATGAGGTGTCGATCCGTCGCACCAACCATCCGTCCGAGATCTTCACGGTCGGCCAGCAGATCGAAGCCGAGGAGATTGGACGCTGGCGAGGGCAGCTGAACCTCTCGGCCCGTGCCTGCGAGAATCCGGAGCTACGCGCTTTCCTGATGGCCATTCAGCCTGGACAGATCGTTTCCGGGACCGTGTCGGGGGTTCACAACTTCGGGGTCTTCGTTCATCTCGACGGCGAGCCCCAAGGGCTCTGCACTGGGTTCATTCGCGTGCCCGACCTGACGTGGGACTGGATCACTCACCCCTCGGAAGCAGCTGAGGTCGGCCAGCGGATCACCGGTGAGGTGATCATGTCTGAGACGCGCAGCGCCCAAGTCACGATCTCCTTGAAGGCCCTCCTGGAAGACCCCCTCGTCCGGTTCGCTGATCAGACTGGTCATGTCCTCAACGGGACTGTCACGAAGATCGTCCCGTTCGGCGTGTTCGTGCGACTCGGCCCCGGCATCGAGGGGCTTCTGCACGTCTCCGAGATGACCGACTCGCCAGTCGAAAGCCCAGCCCAACTCGTCAGCGAGGGAGACCAGATCACGGTGCGACTTGCGGAAGTCGACCTTCAGCGACACCGCGTCAGGCTCCGCGCCCATGACTCCTGAGTCCGGGTCGCCACGCCGAACTCGCAACCTATCGTGCCCCGCCCTCGCGAACCATCGCGCTCCCCGAAGCCTGGGACCAGCTCACTCCTTACGATCACTCGCAAACAACCGTGGTCCGTCACACCTTGACATTCGAGCCACTGCGACTGAGCGTCTTGTAGGGCAGCGGGTCGGGAGGGGCTCCTGCCCGAGGCAGTGTCGGAACCCGTCACTAGGCTCCAGTGCCATGACCAGTGATCTCGGGTTCACCTGCTCGTGCTGCGGTGCCCACCACTCTGAGCTGCCGATGACCTACTCGGCGAGGCCCCGGCTGTGTGGGATCCGACGTTCGCCGACGCCGACGACTGCCTGCTTTCCTCGGACCAGTGCGTGGTTCATACGCAGCACTACTTCGTGAAGGGCATGATCGAGATACCAATCGTCGGTAGCGACGAGGTGTTCTCCTGGGGTGTCTGGGTGTCGCTCAGCCGCGAGAACTTCTCCCGCTCAGCGGACCTGTGGGACACGCTCGGCCGGGAGGCCGAGAAGCCGTACTTCGGCTGGCTGACCACTGATCTGCCGGTCTATTCGCCCACGACGCTCAATCTCAAGACCCACGTCCACACCCGCCCGGTTGGCGCGCGCCCCTACGTCGAACTGGAGCCCACCGACCATCCCCTCGCCGTCGAACAGCGCGCAAGGATCACCATGGACCGCGTGCGAGAGATCGCGGAGGCCGTGTTCCACTCCGGCAGCAGCGAGGAGCAGTGATGGCCGGCACATCGATGTCGTCGATCCCGGTCGCGCCTTCCGGCTTGAGCCGCAGAGCCCAGAGATTCGTCGAAATGGACGGCATCCGTGTTCCGATGCAGGGCATCCAGCGCCACCGCGACGCCTGGGTCGGGCGCGGGATTCCCGCAGCGGAGATCGACCGGGCCATGGAATTTCAGGACCGCTGGGGCGGCCTTGCCCTGCCGCCGGCTCCGTTCTACGAGGGCGGCCCGCGCATCCTGGGCGCCGACTATCCCGAGGGCTCGGCGACGGAGGGCTGGTCGTTCCCGGCCGGGAGCGGGCGGGTGTCCATGGCCTACGGATTCATGATCGGACCTGAAGGCGAGTTCGGGATTGATGCCAACCGCTGGACGCCCCTGCACTCCAACACGGACGGATGGGTGGAGTCCTTGGCGCTCGCCGCCCATGCCGGACGCTGGGCCAAGACCGTCACCAAGATCAGGGGCAAGGCCGTCGAGTCCCTGGACCTCGGCGGGTACGAGCCGGTACCTGAAGTGCAGGGCCTGACCGACACGTGGTGGCGAGGCGAGGGCTCGCTGATCGCCCTCTACCGCGGCGAAGCTGTTGGCCTTGACGCACCTCAATGCCTTGAGGCTCACCTCTACGGAGGCCTCGACGAGTGGGGCGTCCACGGCGGCTAGCCGCTCGCCAGCCCCTCCGGATTTCCTTACAGCGCAGGGGCCGCGCAAGGTCTGGAGAAATGGCTTGTCCCCAGGTCGGATGTCAACCACGATCACCTCATGACGACCAGAAAGGGCCATGCCGTCTAGGCGCCCCGCTCCGCTCTCCACCGCTCGCGCGCCGCCGACCGTCGCTCACCGCACCGCCCGATGGCCGTGACCGACCGCCCACTCAGGAGAGCCAGCCCGTGCAGCAGACCGCCCTCGTTCCCTACGCCCACCTCCCTCAAGCGCACCATGACCGCCACGTCCTGACCAGTACCGTCGACGTTTACGGCGCCGCCCACCGGCTGCTTGCCGAACGCGCTCCGCAGCCCGGCGGCGATGTCCTGCCCTTTGACGCGCTGGTCGTTTCCGTCGAT
Source organism: Streptomyces sp. NPDC002926 (assembly GCF_053591755.1). NCBI lineage: Bacteria > Bacillati > Actinomycetota > Actinomycetes > Kitasatosporales > Streptomycetaceae > Streptomyces > Streptomyces sp. NPDC002926. The sequence goes on along the minus strand of NZ_JBSFUK010000014.1, from coordinate 78,000 downwards.
CTGGGCGGCAACGTCGAACTCACCGAGCTGAGCGCCGTGCGGGCCCGCTGGCCGCACCTGGACCGCCTGCCTGACGGCGGGTTTGTCGTCGCCGCGTCTCGCGTCCGCCGGCAGAGGACACGCACCAGGTCCAGGTCTTCGACGCGCTCGCCCGCGAGACCTCGTCCTTCTCCGTCGGGGACGCCATCGAGCACCTGCTCGTGGACGAGGCCGGCCAGATCTGGGTCGGGCACTTCGACGAGAACCCGATCGGGATCCACCGCTGGAGCTCCACAGGTCGGCACACCTGGACGTCAGACGACGCGGGCATCCCCGGTCTCTTCGACTGCTATGCCCTGAACGTGTCGGGCACCGCCGCCTGGGCGTGCCCCTACACGGACTTCCCGCTCGTCGAGATACGCCCCGACCGCACCGATCGGCCCGTAAGGGTGTGGGCGAACCGCGTGCGGGGCTCCCACGCGGTGGCCGTCCACGGTGAGCGAGTCGCCTTCTACGGCGGCTACGGCGAGGAGCGGAACCGACTCGCCCACGGAGAGATCAGTGAAACATCCGTCGAGCCAACGAACGTCGGCCTGCTCACCCTGCCCGATGGCTCTGCCCCCGGCCGCCGGCGGGTTGTCGGCCGAGGAAGCAGGATCTACGTCCAGGCCGAACCGTTCACCACCTGGGGCGTGTTCGACCTCAGCAGCTGATGCCCAGCACTGGAAAGGCCATTTCTAACGCTGGCATCCCATCTGACCGCGCAGGGAGTAACGTGCCGCCGTCCTTCGTCTACCGGATCACCAAGTACGACCCCGCCGACCGTGACGAACACGGTCACTACACCGGTGCCGAGGAGGCGGTCAGTGACCATGGGCCGGTCGAAGCCGCGTACCTCGCGGCGATCGCCGCCTTCGCGGACGCCTCGGGCATCGATCGGCTGGAGATCCGCGAGCCCGGAGTCACCGGGTTCGTCCACTTCGGCGTGGAGCCGTCGGATGGGAGACATGGCCTCGACGGGCTCTTCCCGCCCGACCTCTCCGGCTACCACGACGGGGCCGAGGTCTCCCTTCCGGTCGCTCTGGAGCTGGTCCGGGTCATGCTCCGCGACCAAGGTGCCTGGTGCCGTTTGGAGGCAGGGGACGTGTTCACCGTGCATGTCGGGTGGGACCAGTACGTGTATGTGAGCAGCGACCGGCTCTGCGCGGACGCCGTGGCCCGTACACGGGAACTCGGTCTCTACCCGGAACCGATGGCGACCTCCCCCTACGCGGCGGAGCTGGAGGAGCCGGACGTGACGGAGGCGGCCGACGAGGGGTTCTGGGAGCGCGTGCGCACCGTGCTGGCCTCACAGAAGGCAGTGCTCCTGGAGGAGGGCTACGTCCGCAACGCTGCACGCTTCCACCGCCTCACGCCGCAGAACCTCGACGCGGTGCGTACCGGTCTCAGCCCGCGCGCCCTGCTGACCGTCTGGCCTGACCTGAACCCCGATGTCGGCGCGGTCCTCGCCACGCTGCCAGAGGAGGGATCCGCGGAGTTCGTCTGGGAGACACAGGACGGGACGATCAGACACGCGATCGTCGACGACACCGAATACCAAGAGCTCGCCACCCTGGTGGCCGGCGCCCGGGCGGCTTGCGCCCTGCCCATGTACCTCGACGAACGCCACCCGCTTCTTTGCGCCGCCCTGCCCGACAGCGACGGCGTGCTGCGCGCCCGGTGGTGACCCCGTTCACGCCGGGTTGCCACAGACCGGCAGCTCGACTGACCCGGCGTCTGTGTCCTGAACCTTGCTTCGGCAGTTTCCTCTTCGGCCGTTCGTCCGTTGAACGGAATGTCGGATGATGGGGCCGCTCTCGGGGTCTTGTGCACGGACGCGCCTTCGCACAGCCCTCCCCTGCTCTCAAGACGCAGACGGGAAGCGACGTCAACGGTTGGGGCAAGTACATCCACCTTCCCAGCGGTCGCCGCCTGCAGGAACTCCGCGAAGAGGCCCGGAAGCCGTAAGGCGCTGACCGACTGACGCCTCCTCAGGCCGTGACCAACCCCTAATCGGCTGACGAAACCGGCTCCGACCGCCCACGGCGGGGCCTCCCACGCCGAACTACCAGGGACGCTGCTAATGGACAGCAAGGCCTATACCGCCAGCCTCGCCGAGCTCCGCGAGGTACGCGAGGAGATCAAGCCGCGCGAGCGGCAGTTGGCGAAGATCCAGGGCGAGCTCGACAAGCTGCGCGCCGAGCGGGACGAGAAGGTTCGGGCACTGGGCGCGTACGAGAAGGCGAAGGCCGACCGGCTCGCGACGTCCGCCGGTGTTTCGGTGATCGACGTGGTCGCCCTGGTGCCCTCTCTGGGGCCTCAGAAGCCCTCCAGCGCGCTTGGCGAGCCGTCGTCGACCGGATTCGGCCGCTGAAGATCGCACGACGAGAGGCGTGCCGTCGTCGTCTCGTCATCGGCGTGGGTGAGCTGCGCGTTGATGCGCCAGTGGTCGGAGGTGTGCAGGTTGATGCGGTGGCGTCGGCGCATCCAGTCGGCGGCGTCGTAATCGCTGAACATGACCTCGCTCAGGTCGATGAAGATCTGGAGGGGGTCCATGTCGAAGGCGCGTCCCTCGCCGCAGAAGTCATAGCGGCGTTGACGTGCAGACCCTCGATGTCCTCGATGGCCGCTCGTACACGGCGGGCCGTGGAAAGGGCCTCGTCCATGAGCTCGCGGCCGTGTTCCGCCATCTGGCGGCGCCATCCGTCGAGGGCTGCGTAGATGAGCACCGAGGGGCTGGTGGTGCCCAGCAGGTCGGCGCGGGAGGCGAGGGTCCGCACTGATACCAGCTCGCCTTGCAGGTGGAAGACCGACCCCTGTTCGAGCCCTGAACCCATTTTGTGGACCGACGTCAGGCACACGTCGGCGCCGGCGTCCATGGCCCAGGTGGGCAACTCGGGATGAAAAGGCAGGTGGGCTCCCCACGCTTCGTCCACGATCAGCGGCACACTCCGCTCGTGGCAGAGCGCCGCGACAGCTCCGATGTCGGCACAAGTGCCGTAGGGCGTGGGGCTGGTGAGCAGCGCCCCACGGGCATCCGGATGTTCCTCAAACGCGGACCGGTACGCCTCGGTAGCCGGGGGGTGAGCAAGGTGGAGGTCAGGGTCCCACTGAGGATCGACCCACACCGGGCGGATACCCGCAAGGATCAGGCCGAGCTGACCGCCTTATGAGCGTCGCGTCCGACCAGCAGCTTCTCGTGCGGCCCGGCGACGGCGAGCATGGCGGCCTTGACCGACAGCGAACTGCCACAGGTGGAGAAGAACGTATGCTCGGCGCCCACCGCGTCGGCCATCAGCTCTTCCGCCCGCTCCAGGATCCCCTGTGAAGCGGTACGGTCGTCCAAACCGGACACCGCGAGCATGTCCGCGCCGAAGAGAGCGTCACCCAGAACAGCCCGAACCCGCTGGTCGGCCCCCTGGCCCTGCTTGTGGCCAGGGGGCGTGAAAGGCAGTTGTCCCTGCGCCTGATACGCCGTCAGAGCGTCGAGTACCGGAGCTGTCGTACGGTCCATTATGTGCGGCTTCACGGTGCTGGAGGGCGAAAACGCTTCGAGTGAGCTGCCCGGGGTGGCGGACAGAGGCTCCGGGAAGAAGCCCGCGCGGGGTCGGGGCGGCCGGGAGCGAGTCCCCGAAACTCCCGCCTCCCCTACCCCCCGAGAAGACGTGTCACAGCCTCTGGTTTCCCTGAGGCGGAGTCTCGACCAGTGGTGTGAAGAGGAGAACGACTACCGCTACCGGCACTTCCTGGACCGGTACGCGGCCTTTCTGGAAGCCGCCTCGGAGATCGCCCTGGCGCTCACACCCTGGACGAGACAACTTTGCCCCGGCAGACGGAGCGTCTCGCCGGGCTTGCCGGCGATGCTCAGGAACGGCGCAGGGAAGTCGCGGGGGAAGCCGAGGCCCAGTCCCTGCCCTTGGCCGACCCCACCCGCCCCCACGGGGTACTCGTCATCGAGGCCACCCGTCTCATGGAAGAGGTCCAGTACACCAGCGACACGCTCCACAACTGGGTCGAGGCGTAACGGGACGCCCGGCCGACTTCGCCGGGCGACAAGGCACGACTCAGCCGGACCGGGGCCTCCGCGTCACCACACAACCTCAGCGGCCGTGTGATGTCCGCGTCCATGTTCCGCCGCATCAGCTCAGCACGCACAAGCGCGCGTGGATCAGCGGCGGGTCAGCGCGGCGATCTCGTCCAGCTCACGGCGGTGTTGCGCGGCGCCAGGGCAACGCCTGATGGAGCGTGAGGAACTGAGCAGCCTCCTGCTCGGTGTACGGCCGCATCCGTTCCGCGGCCAGCGCCCACGAAATGGCGCCGGGCCGCCGGCCTCGTGGCGAGCAGGGTTCGCCATCCCGCCGGATCACCGTCACCACCGTGATCCTTCGATGTGTCTGCGCGAGCTCCACGACGTCGGCCAGGGCGCGGAAGCACCTGTCGTGCCCGGCTCGCGAGGTGAACCGGCCGTTGCCCCCGATCTGCAGGGCACGGGCATCCCGCAGGGCCGTCGCCAGCCGGCTGTCGGCCTCCCGAACGGCCAGGACCACCAGCTCGACGGGATAGCTGCCGATTGCGACCGGCAGCGCGCTGGCCCGGAACTCCTCCACGCTGCCCGGCGCGCCCTCGATGAGGACGTCACCGCGCCGGACCCGTACGTACGCCTCGGCCTCGGCGAACCATGTGCGGTAGTCGGTGCGGATGGCCGCGCCCGCGTTACGGGGATTCCTATTATCTGCTGGATACGGCTTGTGGCTTAATTATTTCGCCAGCAATGGAGTTGAAGGGTTGCACCGTCGAACATGGGTTTCTGCTATCTGCTCGATCCCGTTCAAATCAAAGGACACGCATGGCTACGTCGACCGAGCCGGCCACCCCCATTCCTGTTCGCGCCAGAAGTCGTGGTGCAGTGGTGGTGTCCTGGCTGACCACCACGGATCATAAGAAGATCGGTCATCTGTATTTGGCGGCATCTTTCATGTTCTTCGTTTTCGGCGGGATGCTGGCGCTGCTGATGCGCGCCGAACTGGCCCGTCCGGGGCTGCAGATTGTTTCGACTGAGCAGTACAACCAGGCGTTCACGCTGCACGGCACGGTCATGCTGCTGTTCTTCGCGACACCGACGTTCGCCGGTTTCGCCAACGCGATCATGCCGTTGCAGATCGGCGCCCCCGATGTGGCATTCCCGCGGTTGAACATGTTCTCGTTCTGGTTGTTCTTCTTCGGCGGGCTGATCGTGGTGGGCAGCCTGCTGACTCCGCAGGGCACGGCCGACTTCGGGTGGACCGCTTACACGCCTCTCAGTGGTGGCGAACGCACTCCGTATGTGGGAGGCGACATGTGGATCATGGGGTTGGCGCTGTCCGGATTCGGCACGATTCTCGGGGCGGTCAACTTCATCACCACGATCGTGTGCATGCGGGCGCCGGGCATGACGATGTTCCGGATGCCGATCTTCACCTGGAACATTCTGTTCACGTCCGTGCTGGTCCTCCTGGCCTTCCCGGTCCTGGCCGCCGCGCTGCTCGTCCTGGAAGCCGACCGCCGTTTCGGCGCCCAGGTCTTCAACCCGGAGAACGGTGGGGCGCTTCTGTGGCAGCACCTGTTCTGGTTCTTCGGCCATCCCGAGGTCTACATCATCGCGCTGCCGTTCTTCGGCATCATTACGGAAATCATTCCGGTCTTCTCCCGCAAGCCGATCTTCGGCTATGTCGGACTGGTCGCCGCCACCATCGCGATCACGGGCCTGTCCGTGACGGTGTGGGCGCACCACATGTTCGCCACGGGAGCCGTCCTGCTGCCGTTCTTCTCCTTCATGACCTTCCTCATTGCCGTGCCGACCGGGGTGAAGTTCTTCAACTGGATCGGCACCATGTGGAACGGGGCGCTGTCGTTCGAGACACCGATGCTCTGGACCATCGGCTTCCTCGTCACCTTCCTGTTCGGCGGTCTGACCGGCATCATCCTCGCCTCGCCCCCGATGGACTTCCACGTCACCGACACCTACTTCGTCGTCGCGCACTTCCACTACGTCGTCTTCGGCACCGTGGTCTTCGCGATGTTCGCCGGCTTCCACTTCTGGTGGCCCAAGATGACCGGCACAATGCTCGACGAACGCCTGGGAAAAATCCATTTCTGGACGCTGTTCATCGGCTTCCACATGACCTTCCTCATCCAGCACTGGCTCGGCGCCGAAGGCATGCCCCGCCGCTACGCCGACTACCTTGCGGCCGACGGCTTCACCGCCCTCAACACCATTTCCACCATCGGCGCGTTCCTCCTCGGTGCCTCCACGCTCCCGTTCTTCTACAACGTCTGGAAGACCGCCAAGTACGGAAAAAGGATCGAGGTCGACGACCCGTGGGGATTCGGGCGTTCGCTGGAGTGGGCCACGCCCTGCCCCGCGCCGCGGCACAACTTCCTCACCCTGCCCAGGATCCGCTCCGAGGCTCCGGCGTTCGACCTTCACTACCCCGAGGTAGCAGCGCTCGACCAGGGAGCCCGGACCGGACGCCGCGACGCCGTCGAACCCGACCCGGACGCAGCATCCAAGGGCGGAGACACACCATCATGACGGCCCCCTCCGCCGGGCAGCCGACCCCCGACCCGAAAGCGGGCATCGAACGTCTCGAGCGCTACCTCGCGACAGAAAGCGAGCGTAACCAAGCACGGAAAGCGGCCGAGGCTTTCGCCGACCGGATGCCCTGCCTCACCTGGGCCGAGCGGCAGCAACTGCTCCGGCTGTACACCGGCGAACGACTCGCTGAAGCCCAGCGCCTACGAAACCGGCTCGCCCAGCAAGAAGCTGCTCACGAAGCACGAGAACGGCTTCGCGGGCGTTGCATCAAAGTCGCCCTGCTGCTGGGCGCCGTCAGCGCCGCACTGACCCTGTGGCTGATCGTGGGCATGGTGAGGTAGCGGGGGCCGGCGGGGACTCCGCAGGCGATCTACTCGGTCTCTGCCGCGCGACAACGGGTATCCCCCCTTGGTCGACTTGCCTGGGCGGGGTGATGATGAGGGCCTCATCCGGTACTGGACGAAGGGGTGCCACAGTCATGGCCCTGCCCGCACTGACCGCCGAGGCCCGCGCCGAGGCGCTGAAGAAGGCGGTAGCTGTCCGCAAGGAGCGCGGTGAATTGATGGCGGCGCTCAAAGCGGGAGAGCTGCCGCTCGTGACCCTGCTCGCCCGCGAGGATGCCGTGGTCGGCAAGATCCGCGTGCGCCGCCTTCTCGAATCGCTGCCCGGCATCGGCTCGGTCCGCGCCGGACAACTTCTCGCTAGCCTCGGCATCTCCGAAACCCGCCGCGTCCAGGGCCTCGGTCCCGCCCAGCGCATCCGGCTCCTCGCGCTCTTCCCGCCCCACAGCTAACCGGCGAGCACCCCTGTCGGCCTATTGACCCACCCCCTGCACGGGAAGATCAACCACTGCACGATCAGTGCTCCCGGCTCCGGCTTTGGACGTTCGGTGGCACTGCGGCGGCATGACACATCGGCGGCTGGGTTAGCGGGCGGGGCGCGCCAGGACGTCCGACGTTGCGGATCGACGGGTGACGGTCCCGTACCTTTTACCACCCTGCTGGGGCGGCGGAGAAGGATCTGCTGGACACGCAGAGCAGCTTCGAGTCCCGGCAGCAACCGAGCACGGACGCCGAGAATGTCCGGAACCGGCTCGGCCGAATTCTCCAAGACGCGCCACGCCCGGCTGACCAGACTTCGGCCGCCGGGCCGCAGTCCCGGGGGTGGTCGGCCGCCTGCTGGCTGGCGACCATCCGCCCACGCTCGTGTGCGCCCCTGATTGTGCTCCGAGGGTGCCGCCGCCCCCGCCAGCGCGCCGCCTTCGACGGGGTCAGTTCAATGTGTCACGCGAGAGGTAGAGGATGGACGGCAGATGAGCGACATGAGCCGTTTTGACCTGCTCTCCCAATGATCGGAAGGACTCGTCGTGAGCAGTGGTATTCCAGTGGACGACAGCTGTATCAGCGCATTCCAGGAGCTGAAGAGCAAGCGGGACATCAACACAGTGATCTACCGGCTCAGCAACAACCTGGAGACCGTCATCCCCGACTTCAAGGGGAATCTGACGCACGACGAACTGCTGGAGGCACTGCCAGCCACCGAGCCTCGGTTCGTCGTCTACGACCTGGCCTTCGCGACGGCGGACGGGACCCGGAAGAACAAGATCGTGATGATCTCCTGGTGCCCCGAGCGCACGGAGGTCGAGCAGCGGATCGCGCACTCCTCCAGCTACCACACACTCCGGAACCTGCTCGACGGTGTCCAGGTCTACGTACAGGCCACCGACCGGTCCGACGTGGAGTACGACGAACTCGTATCCCGGGCCTCCTGACCAACGCGCGCAACGTCGACGTCGACGCCGGCCGCTACCTCTTCGAGAAGAAGAACACCGCCTGCACGAGCACTACGGCATCGCCTGGACGCCGGTCCAGCCGTCAGCGAGGGCGTCGACCCAGTCGCGGGGGAAGAAGTGGACGGCGAAGCCGCCGTGCTAGGGCCTGAACGGAAAATCCCCCAGGTCAAGGGCATGCTGAAGCGTTCGTTGGCCTGAGCTTTGGGAGTTGGCTGGTCAGGCTGCGGGGGCGAGGGTGACGTCGTGGCCGAGGGCCTTGAGCTGGCGAACCAGGTCGCGGCTCCGCCGGGTGGGATCGACGAGGTGCTGGTGGTAGTCGGAGCCCAGGTCTGTGTACGGAGTCTCGGGTTCGTTGAGCAGGTGCCAGACGACGACCAGGAGTGAATGACCGACGGCGACCAGGGCTCTCTTGCGGCCGTGAGGCTGTCGTGCCGGGCACGGGCGTTAGCGACGAAGATCCCCAGCGTGATGTCCTGGCCGTTCACGGTTTCGCGATGCCCGCGGAATATGTCCAAGTGACCCTCGCGCTGGTGGTACTGGCGGGCGGCGGCGAGGTTGAGCGCCCATTTCTCGGCGTGGCTCAGTCGGGGCTTGCTCGGCCGGCCGGCGGGGGCCGCCGGGCCGATGCCCAGGACGCTGCGCAGCATCCAGTGCTGGGCGACGCTGAGCGTGTCCCAGCTGTTTTGCTGCGTGGTGATCCAGCGTCCGATGTCCTCGCCCTGGACGACAAGGTGCCCTGGTGGGTGTCCGGTCAGGGTGCGTCCGGCCTGGGCGTCCCGCCGGGCGAGGTGGAAGGCACGCTGCCAGTCGACAGGCCAGGCGGGGCACCAGGATGGGTCGATCTCGTCAAGTGCCTGGCGGCGCTCCGCTGTCAGGGCAGTGATCAGCTCGAGTCCGGCGGTCGTGGCAGTCGCCTCGTTGGCGGCGCGGTCGGCTGTGCGGGCAGCGGCTCGCTGGTTCTTCAGCCACCGGCCCACGGGGTAGCCGGTGTCGGGGTCGACAGCGTCGATGGGCGGGAGGAGGTGGCCGTGGGCTGCGGCCCAGCTGCGGCAGGCCGTCATTCCTCGAAGGCCGCCTCGAACTGCGACCACACCACGGCGAAGGCGTCCAGCTCCTTGACCCGCTCCGTGGTGAGTCGGCCCGCGCGGCGGTACCGGCGCTGTTCGGCGATCCATGTCCCCAGGGGGAAACCGTCACTTGGGGAGCCGTCCGACGGGGCGGGCGACCGGGCGACCAGTAGTCGTAGGGCACGCGCAGGTCGCCGTAGGTGCTGTGATAGGCCAGGGCGGCTTCCAGGCCGCGCCGCCAGGCGTATTTTTCGGGTTGGAGTACCCGCAGGGAGAGAACCGGCCGAGCAGTCCGGGGTTTCGGGGTGTGCTGAACAGGAACAGTCCCTCTCCCCCGGCCGCTGCACTGGAGCATGCCGCGAACACCCGTCATGTGGCTGCCAGGAGGATGGCTGTGTAGTGGGTGGTGAAGGCGGTGATGGTCAGGGCGTGGAAGACCTCGTGGAAGCCGAACCAGCGCGGTGAGGGATCGGGGCGCTTGAGTGCGTAGACGACGGCGCCCGCGGTGTAGAGCAGACCGCCGGTGATGACGAGTACGAGGACCGCGGTGCCGCCAGTGCGCGCGAAGTCGGGCAGGTAGGCGACGGCTGCCCAGCCCAGGGCGATATAGCACGCGGTGTACAGCCAGCGCGGTGCCGTGTTCCACCAGACGCGGAACGCGATGCCAGCCGCAGCCCCGGCCCACACCAGGGACAGCAGCACCAGCTGCTGACCGGCGGGCAGCAGCAGAACCGCCAGGGGCGTGTACGTACCGGCGATTATCAAAAAGATGTTCGCATGGTCCAATCGCCGCAGAACCGCCTCGCCTCGCGGACCCCAAGTCCCGCGGTGGTAGACCCCACTCGTACCGAACAGCAACAACGCCGACACCGCGAACACCGAACACGCCACAGCGACCGGTGTCGAGCGCGCCAGAGCAATGAGGACGATGCCGCCGACCAGCGAGAGGGGGAACATGCCGGCGTGCAACCAACCGCGCATCCTCGGCTTCAGCGCAGCCGCCACGCGCTGCACGCTGCCTTCCAGGTCGAAAGCTGTCTGCCCGGGAGTCAGCCGACCAGTTGTGCCAGCAGGCGGGTCAACCGCGGGGGTGCGGAGGGTGTCGGGTGTGGCGCCGGGGCGGGGCTGGGACTCCCATCCGTGTGCTGGCGGCTGGGTGTCTTCGGTGATCATGCGCTCATATTTGTGGTGCGGCGGTGGTCGGCGTTGATGCGCTGGGCTTCTTCGAGCTGGTCTTCAAGGATGACGATGCGGCAGGCGGCCTCGATGGGGGTGCCCTGGTTGACGAGTTCCCGGGCGCGGGCGGCGATGCGTAGTTGGTAGCGGGAGTAGCGGCGGTGTCCGCCCTCGGAGCGGAGTGGGGTGATGAGGCGGGCTTCGCCGATGGCGCGGAGGAAGCCCTGGGTGGTGCCGAGCATCTCGGCGGCCCGGCCCATGGTGTAGGCGGGGTAGTCGTCGTCGTCGAGACGGCTGTACGAGTCGTCTGCTGTCATTGCACCTCTCTGTGGAACGCGTGGAGGGGCCCTGGTGCCATTGGCACCAGGGCCCCGAAGGAACTGCTACACCATCTGCCGGCCCTGGTACTGCGCCGGCCTTCTGTGTCCGCTGACCCGACCTGGAAGTTGTCGGGGGTGCGGGGATCGCGGTTGCTTGACCGGAGACCACCTCACAATCGATGTCCTGCGGTACCCGGGCTCAAGACTTCCGCCCGGGCGATCCTGATGGCGCCTGGCTCCTCCGTTTCTTCCCTCTGGGATCACTTACCTACTGCTGGTACTGCGTACTGCTGGTGATGCGAACTACTGGTGACCTGGTTAAGCGCCACTCTTCGGCAGCCAGCCCCGTCGCCCGTCCTGCGTCTGCTCTGGCTTAGAACCCCACTGCCGAACCTCCCGGTACGCGCGTCCGCAGCCGACGCCTTTACCGAGGAACTACTGACAACCGCACTGCTGGTACTGCGAACTGCACTTACTGAACTGCCACTGCGGTACTGCTCACGGCGGCCCCTGATCACTGCGGGCCACCCGGTCCGGTCGTCAGTCCCGTCGCCGTCCTGCAACCGCTCTGGCTTCGGAACTCCACCACCGAACCGTCCTGCGCACTGCGTGTACTGCTGCCCGCCGGTTCGTCTCTGCCGGGCCTTGTTGATCTCGGCTACGAGAGAAACCATAACCACGCCACCGCCCAATGTCTACTCCGGCCGACATAGATTTTCGCGCGTTCGACAGTGAGGTAATCGGGCCCTGAAGGCGGCACTGGGTGGGGCACGAGGGACGGGTAGGCAGGACCGGGCATTGACGATCCAGAGGCCAGGGTGAACCTGATGGACACCATGTGCGTCGACGCCACGAACATCGCTCCGCGACCACGGTCGCCGACGCGCGCGAGACCACCCGGGTCTTCCTCGAAACCCTCGGTCAGTCGGCCGTCGACTCAGAAGTGGTCGACACCGTCGTCCTGGTCGTCTCAGAACTCCGACGGCTCTCAGCGGACGCAGGACGGGCTACCAGGGGGCAGGGTCCTCGGCCATCGACCCAGCGACAGGTAGAGCCCCCTCCGGCAGCTGAACTTGCCGGAGTGGCTCTCGCGTTGCGGGCTCGAGGTGCCTGTCAGCGGGTAGGCCGCTACCGTCGAAAGAGGTGAGGTCGCGATTCAGGACACGTCCCGCGACGCGCTCCCGCAACGGTGGGCCTGCAGCCGGGAGACGTGCGTCCCTCGCTTTCACGCGGCGACCTCGACGACAGCGCCGCATCGGTCTTCGAGCGGCACCATCCAGCCATCGCGGACCCCACGCTTCGGCGTGAGGCCGCGGCCATCCCTTTCGTGCTGGGACAGCGCGAGAACGTGGAAGAAAGAGCAGAGCCATGCGAGCACATCGCGCCAAACGCGCCTTCGCCTGCGTCGCGGCCGGCTTCCTGCTGGCCGGCGGCACCGCAATCGGAGTGGCGGGCCCGGCCGCAGCAGCCCCCGCCACGACGACCGTCTCGGTTCCCACGGGCTGCTCGTGGCACAGCGGCTGGTACGACAGTCACCACCACTGGCACAAGGGCTATTGGGACTGCAACTGAACGGGAACAACCGCTGACCCGCCAGCCGTCCGGGCGAGCGGCCGCTGGTACGACTCACCCCTCAGGCTCTGCCGGGCGTTCAGCGGTCACCAGGGCGTGCGCTGGCCTGTGCATCCAGTGCAGGGTCAGCGGGAACACAGCGTGCAGACCTGCAGACACCCACGTATCGACGCTGGTCAGCGACTCAGAGGTGAGGACCCCGGCCACGTTGGCGGACACAGCGACGGCCACGGCGAACAGGACATCACGGCGTGACCGGACAGCCCGGACAAGGAATAGGTCAACGGCCACCGGAACAGCGTAGGACGGCCAGCCGGGTACTCCGTGCGTCGCTGCTAGCTAGTACTCCAGCCGGACTTCTTCATTCATGCTGGTCAACGGCTTGGGCGTGGTGAGTGTAGCGGGCTGGAATGGGGGTGGTGCGGTCTTTGCCGGGCCGTCCCACGAACGTGGCGGCGCTGCGTGTAGTGGCAACGTTCCGGGCAGTCCCCCGCATGAACGATGCACCAACGAATCTGTGGGAAGTGGGACTTGGCAATCTCCTCTTGCGGATCGGGGTCGTTTCGCCCGTGTGGAGCCCCGGCGCCGGGTGCGGGACTACGTCCGTGGGCTCCGTTGGGGCAGAGACCACTGACAGCAGCAGTTTGCGCGGCACGGGCGGGTCCCCGACGGAACGATGAAGGTGACGTGCGCATGGACGATCAGAGCAAGGTGGCCCTCGCCGCAGCCATAGTCGGCGGTTACGTGCTGGGTCGTACGAAGAAAGGCAAGCTCGCCCTGAGCGTGGCGACCTATGTGGCGGGCAGACGGTTCGGTCTTGAGCCGCGCCAACTCGCTGCCGAGGGAATGCGCAGGCTGGGGGAGATCCCGCAGTTCGCCGAACTGCAGGACCAGCTGAAGGGGGAGGTGCTCGATGCCGGCCGCAAGGCCGTGACAGCTGCTGCCACTCGCGGCATGGGGACGCTCGCGGACACGCTTCGTGACCGCACGGCTGGCTCCGGCAAGAAGGAAGAGTCGGAGTACGAGGACGAGGAGGAAGAGGAAGAACCGGAGGAAGAAGAGACGGAGGAGCCTGAAGCCGAGCGCCCGAAGCGCCGCAGAAGTTCCCGGAAGCCGGCTCAGTCTGATCGAGGTACCGCGGCAGGGCGAGAGAAGGCCACCTCTTCCCGGAGTTCATCCGGGGCAGCGGCGAAGGAGCCGGCTCGGAGGAAGAAGTCCTCCGCGACGAAGCCGGCCGCGAAGAAGTCAGCCCCAGCCAAGAAGACCGCTGCCAGGAAGCAGGCTCCGGCCAAAAAGGCGGCATCCTCTTCAGGGCGGGCGGCGAAGAAGACATCCAAGCGCGCCGATCGCCGGAGGTAGCCTGCCATGGCCGCGAAGGAGACGAAGCAGCCGGAAGCGGAGGAGTCGGGGATGGGCCGGCTGCGTGAGGAGCTGTCGGGTTTCCTCGGTTCACAGGTGGAGCGGCTCGCGGAAAAGGCCAGCGACAAGCTCACGGACCTCACGGGTCAGCTCACCGATGTCGCCGACAACGGCGGGTCACTGCTCAAGGTCGGCTCGCGCGTCCTCGGGGGTGAATCTCCCGTGAAGGCGTTCGTGTCCGAGAAGGCCAAAGGCGTCAAGGACAGCGTCGTGGACAAGGCCAAAAAAGCGTTCGGCGGCGGCAAGGGCAAGTCCAGCGGTAACAAGAGCATGAACATTATTGAGGTCCTCGATGTCGGCGTGCCCCTCCGCACGGCCTACGACTACTGGACGCAGTACGACCAGTTCAGCAGTTTCACCAAGGGTGTTCGAGACGTCTCGATGAGCGACGAGATGGCCAGCGACTGGAAGGTCAAGGTCGGCCCTTCATCCCGCAGCTTCAAAGCGACTGTTCAGGAGCAGATCCCGGACGACCGAATCGCTTGGACCTCCGAAGGTGCGAAGGGCAGCACTCGCGGTGCCGTCAGTTTCCACGAACTGGCCCCGACCCTGACGCGGATCGTCCTGGTCGTGGAGTACTACCCCTCCGGGTTCTTCGAGAAGACCGGAAATCTGTGGCGGGCCCAAGGCCGCCGTATGCGGCTGGACTTCAAGCACTTCCAGCGGTACGTCACTCTCACCGACGAAGAGCCGGACGGCTGGCGCGGCGAGATCCGAGACGGCGAAGTCGTCATGTCGCACGACGAAGCTATGGAAGAGGAAGAAGCGGCACAGGCCGAGGACTCGGAGAATGACGGCGAGTACGAAACCACGGAAGACGGCGAGGAAGAGGACGAAGAAGAACAGGAGGACGGCGAGGAAGACGAGTGGGAGGACGAGCCCGCCGATGAAGACGAGGAGGATCGATCACGGTAAGCAACGTCACCAGAGGCAGGTGACCAAAACCGCTTCCTGTGACGGCCCGCCCTGCGCGGTCGTTCGGGAACGGTGCCTGCCTGCTGCAGAGAGCCACCGGTCTACGTGAGGTGACAGCGAACCCGTGAACGGCAGCAGCACAGAGCCAAGCTGACCGAATGCGTCGTCGTGGCGGTGGCGTCACGGCCGAGCCGAACGAGCCGCGAGGTGGTACGGGAAGTTCAGAGCGCGGAGAATGTGCGGGCGCTGATTGGCTACTCGCGAGGCCTGGCCGCCGCCCACCTCGGACAAGGCTTTCCGGTCCGTCGTGAAATCAGGGCGACCTTACGCATCGGCGCCGAGCCGACTGAGTACGAGCATGGACCCGCGTGCGCCGGTACCGGATGATCGGGCGGGCGGTCAGACGTGGTGCGCGTTGCGGATGGGGATTCCTGCCTGGTGGAGGCTTGTGAGGGCTTGCCGGTAGGAGGCGATGAGGCTGGTCTCGAGGTAGGGGATGCCTAGCTCCTCGCAGTAGCGGCGGACGATGGGGTGGGCGTCGCGTAGTTGGGGGGTGGGCATGCTGGGGAACAGGTGGTGTTCGATCTGGTGGTTGAGACCGCCGAGGGCGATGTCGATGAATCGGCTGCCGCGCACGTTGCGTGAGGTGAGGACCTGACGGCGTAGGAAGTCGGGGCGGTCTTTGCCAGTCAGAATCGGCATGCCCTTGTGGTTGGGGGCGAAGATGGAGCCGAGGTAGAGGCCGAACAGGCCCTGGTGAACGACGAGGAAGGCAATGGCCATACCTGGGGGCAGCACCAGGAAAAGCGCAGTGAGAAAGAGCGCGAAGTGGGCAAAGAGCAGGGTGCCTTCTTGCACGCGGTGTTTCAGCGAGCGGTTGGCCAGGGCTTTCACGCCCATCACGTGCAGGTTATAGGCCTCAAGCGTGAGAAGAGGAAAGAAGAGGAAGGCCTGTGAGCGGCCGATAAGTCTGGGAAGGCCCTGGGCCGCGCGGGCCTGGTGCTGGGACCAGACCAGCAGATCGGGGATCAGGTCGGGGTCGAGGGTTTCATGGTTGGGGTTCGCATGGTGGCGGGTGTGCTTGTCCTGCCACCAGCCGTAGCCCATTCCGATGCCCGCGTTGCCGGCGATACGGCCGAACCGCTCGCTAGCCTTGCGACGCCGGAATACCTGTCGATGAGCCACGTCGTGAGCCAGGAGGGCGACCTGGCCGAAAACAAGGGCGAGGAAGGCGGCGATGGCCAGTGACCACCAGCTGGAGCCGACGAGTACGAAAGCGGTCCAGCCGCCGGCGTAGAGCACGCCTACCGTCGTGATACGGGCCGAGTAGTAGCCGGGTCGGCGGCGCATCAACCCGGCGTCGGCGATCTCCTTCGACAGCCTGGCGAAGTCACTGCCGGACGCCTGTGAGGGAGGGGGACGAACAGGAGCGTGAGTTGCCATCGAGACCAGAGCCTTCCGTCAGCAGGGGATGCGGCGGTGGTTGCTGACAGCGCGACGGAGCAGGACCGAGCCATGCTGACGTTCGATGCTGTGCGGGGAGGGCATCGCCAAGATGCTTAGCCGAATGCCCTGATGGAAGCGCGACTACCAGTAGTGCCGTCGTCCGCCGACCGCGTGTCCTACCGCTCCCAGAATCCACAGCAGAACCCCGATCGCGACCAGGACGATCCCGATAGTCCAGAGAATACCGATGCCGGCCAAGAGACCGATGACGAGCAGAATGATTCCGAGGATGATCATGATGACCTCCCATGACGGGCGACCCTCTCTTCTCACAGGTCCCCGCCTTTTTGCGGAGCAAACCGGGGCTAAGGGCAATACCGTTGTTTAAGGGGTTTCTCTGGCGTCTGCCGGTGGGTTTGGTGGGTGGGATCAGTGTGCCGCTAGAGCAATGCTCAAGACCTGTGGATCGACCTCCGGGTGGCGCGCGAAGGGCGTACCTTCCCGAGTGATCCATTGAAGGTCACCGAGTAGGCCGACGCTGCGAACGTCGGTCGGGAAGGCACGCCCGTGCTCAGCGTAGTCAACGCCGATGGCACCACCCCGAACGGCTCCTTGATTGACGAGATTGTCCGTGAAGGCGCACGGCGCATGCTGGCCGCCGCCCTGGAGGCCGAAGTCAACGCCTTCATATCCGAGTTGGCGGATCAGAGGGACGAGTTGGGCCGGCGCCTGGTCGTGCGCAACGGCTTCCACCAACCGAGGAAAGTGACCACGGCGGCCGGGACGGTCGAGGTGCGAGCCCCGCGGGTGAACGACAAGCGCGTCGACGAGGCGACCGGCGAGCGCAAGAGGTTCTCCTCGGCGATCCTGCCGCCCTGGGCACGGAAGTCTCCGAAGATCAGCGAGGTGCTGCCGCTGCTCTACCTGCATGGCCTGTCCTCCGGTGACTTCGTTCCCGCAATGGAGCAGTTCCTGGGCTCCTCGGCGGGCCTCTCGCCCGCGACGGTGACTCGGCTGACCGCCCAGTGGCAGGCCGACCACACGGCGTTCATGGACCGCGACCTGTCTACCACCGACTACGTCTACGTCTGGGCCGACGGCGTGCATCTGCGTATCCGTCTGGAGGACGCGAAGGCCGCCGTTCTGGTGCCGATGGGGGTCCGGGCGGACGGCACGAAGGAACTGATCGCGATGACGGACGGCTACCGCGAATCGTCCGAGGCGTGGGCCGGGCTGCTGCGGGACTGCGCTCGCCGGGGCATGCGGGCCCCGCACCTGGCCGTGGGAGACGGCGCACTCGGCTTCTGGAACGCGCTGAACGAAGTCTTCCCCGACGCACGCCACCAGCGGTGCTGGGTGCACAAGACTGCCAACGTCCTGGACGCACTGCCGAAGTCGGCCCAGCCTGCCGCCAAGCGCGCGATCCAGGAGATCTACAACGCCGAGGACAAAGAGCACGCGGCCAAGGCCGTCGCCACGTTCGCCAAGCAGTACGGGGCCAAGTACCCCAAGGTCGTCAAGCGGATCACCGACGACGAGGACGAGCTGCTGGCATTCTTCGACTACCCCGCCGAGCACTGGATCCATCTGCGGACCACGAACCCCATCGAGTCGACCTTCGCCACCGTCCGGCTGCGAACCAAGGTCACCAAAGGCGCCGGCAGCCGGTCCGCCGCGCTG
Organism: Streptomyces sp. NPDC002926; assembly: GCF_053591755.1. Classification (NCBI taxonomy): domain Bacteria; kingdom Bacillati; phylum Actinomycetota; class Actinomycetes; order Kitasatosporales; family Streptomycetaceae; genus Streptomyces; species Streptomyces sp. NPDC002926. The sequence continues at coordinate 60,021 of NZ_JBSFUK010000014.1, read as the reverse complement.
AGCATGGTGTTCAAGCTGATCGAATCCGCGCAGGCCCGCTGGCGCGCGGTCAACGCGCCCCACCTGGTTGCCCTGGTCCGCGCCGGTGCCCGCTTCGAGCGCGGCCAGCTGGTTGAGCGGCCGGAAGGGATCGCGGCATGACCGGCCGCCACGCCGACGAGGAGCCCGCCGAGCACCGGCGCTTCGCCCACTACCTGCAGGCCCTGGACGCCGTCGCCGAGGCGGACGAGGCCGACCTGGTGACCGCCGTCCTGCACGACCAGGACACGACGACGGCGGACAGCGCGGTGGGCCACCATCTGGACCGCCGGGCCGCCGACCTGCTGACCGACCCCCGTTTCACGGCCTGGGCCCAGTCCATGACCGAGGTGATCGCGGACCGCGACTTCCTCACCCGCCGCTTGCACGAGTGGACCCTGCTCAGAGCCATTGCCTTGGGCAAGCCATGGACAGACGAGGAGCTCAACAGTGCATCCGACTGGTTCCAACGCACGGCAACCACGCTGATCGTGACCTCACCCGAGGCCCTCAGGCTGCTGGCCGAGCACGGACGAACCCGCCGCGTTCGACATGCAGCAAGCCGTCAGCTGCGGCTCACCGGGACCAGCCCAACTGACTTGATCCACAGGTCTTGACGATTCCTCGTGCCGCTATAGCTGGTGGGCGTGGTGGGTTGTGGTGGTGGGGGTGTCTGAGTGCCAGTTGGCAGCTCACGGATGGTGTATTGCAGGACTTGTTGGAGTCGTGAGGGGGGAAAGTGCCGCCTGGCCGGTGACGAGGCGGCGAGCGGTGTGGAGGGTGCGTGTGAAGGAGATCCGGTCGGGATCGAGGCCGGCCTGGCGAGCGGTGTGGTGCATGACGTCCCTCAGTGCGTGGTGGACGAGGAGGAATCCGTAGATTTCCTGCTCGACACCATCGGGATATTGCGATCGCAGGACCAGATGGCGGCCACCTTGGTGGGTCTTGATCTCGTCGAGGGTGTTCTCGATCTCCCACCGCTGGTGGTACATGCCGGCCAGGTCGGTTGCGGGTGCGTCATGCGGATCGCAGATGGTGGTGATCAGCCGGTAGACCGTGTCGTCACGGCCGTCGAGGGTGTACTCGATGACACGGACCCGGGCCGGGTCACGTCGCCGTCGATCGCCCGTAGCGGCAATTTCCGACAGATACGAGCCGTCGTCGAAGGACTCAAGGACGGGCAGCACGATGTTCTTGCGGACCCGCCACAACAGGTCCGCGCCCGTGCCGGAGGCAGCCCGCCACAACTCGAACCCGGTGATGCCCCGGTCAGCCAGCAGCAGCATCCCGGGCTCGAGACGGTCCAGCAGGCCGGGAATGAGGTGCTGTTCGTGGACCGAGAACGGTCCGGTGGCCGCGGCGAACACCGCGTAAGTCCCGCACTCCACCAGCGCGGCAACTCTCACCTGGATACGCACTGCGTTGCTGTCCCCGGCCCGAACCCGGACGGCCGAAGAACATACTGTTCGCCTCCGTGTCCGGGACATCGAAGACCGTGCCGTCCACCGCGACCAGCCGCCACTGCCGATACCAGGACCCGACCGTCTCCGCGTCGGCCACCGGCCGGCACACCCGCGCGAACAGCACCTTCAACGGCTCCGGCCCCAGCCGCCTGCGAGCCCGCCCGATCCACGACGCAATTCATTCTGAAACGATCAGTTAGAGGGCGTCTGAAAAGCCTGTCAGCGGGCTGGTCTTGCTAGGCGACGTACCAGGAGCATGGCCATGGCCAGGTAGATGGCGTTCTCCGAGCAGACGCGCAGGTACTCGTAGTCCTTCGACAGGCGGCGGCATCGTCCCAGCCAGGCGAACGTCCGCTCTACCACCCAACGGCGCGGGACCACTGCGAACTGGGGCACTGCCGGCGGTGGTGCTCCCACCCGAGCCCAGGTCGAGCGGAATCCTCCGTCGCGGCGGCGCACGATCTCCACGGTGATGCCGGTGGCCTCCCGGGCCCAGGCGTGGGAGTCGGCGCCGCGGTAGCCCTGGTCCGCCCACACCTGCCGCAGGCGCGGGAAGGCGGCGGCAGCCCGGGCGAACAGCACCACGGCTCCGTCCCGGTCGCCGACGCTGGCCGGGCTGACGCAGGTGACGAGGACGGTGCCGCGGGTGTCGACGAGCAGGTGGCGTTTGATGCCGCTGACCTTCTTGCCGCCGTCGTAACCGTGCAGGCCGCCACGTTCACTGGCCCGGACACTCTGGCTGTCCACGACGGCGGCACTGGGAGTGGGATCCCGGCCGAGCTGCACCCGCTCGCGTTCACGCAGCGCCGTCAGTATCTGCTCCCACACGCCATCCTGCTGCCAGCGCCGCCAGTAGTGGTAAACCGTCTGCCATGGCGGTAAGTCATGCGGCAAGAGTCTCCAGGCACAGCCGGCCCGCAGCCAATACAACAGCGCGTTGAGGATCTCCCGCCGCGAATGCTTCGCCGGTCGTCCACCAGGCTTCACCGCCGGAACCAGCGGACAGAGGATCTCCCATTCCGGATCAGACAGATCCGTCGAGTAACGGGTACGCAGCCCGCACACCCCGGCCCCCGAAAGTGCGTCACTGCCCCGCTACCAGGTGACTTGCCCGCTGACAGGCTTTTCAGACGCCCTCTAGGACCCGGGGTGGCCTCCGAGAACGCATCCTTGCCATGATCGCCCAACAAACGATGACGAGCGCATATACCCCTCGAAGGCGGCCGACGACCGTGCGTCGCTTACTTCGTTCCTCGACTACCAGCGGGAAGCCCTGGCCATGAAGTGCGCGGGTCCCTCGACGCTACTGGTGTCAGCGAGCTCCAGAAGCTGCCGGACCACTCGGACCGCCTCAGCCAAGTTCCCGGTCCTCGATGGCTGTGCGTATATGCGCGCAGTGTGCCAGTGCGTACCGCTCCCCCACCCCTCGATGGCTTCCGAGGAACGCGGCGCGAAACGTGACGCATCAAGCACGAGAAGAGCTGGTTCGCTCCGTGCCCGATGCGTGCCCGACGAGGCGGGGAACCACGGTCAATGGCGGGTGCTGGACCACGCAGCCTGGCTTGGATCCAGCCCCCGTTGGGCCTGGTCAGGAACCTTATCGACCCTCAGAGGTTCCTCGGGTGGGAGGTAGTCGAGGGCGGAGTGGAGCCGCTCGGTGTTGTACCAGCCGACCCACTGGACGACGGCGCGTTCGACCTGGTCAGCGTCCCGCCAGGGCCCGTGCCATCACCGGTCAGCATGTCGGTTTCGAGTCGTGGCTGGAGCGGGACCGATTGGTGCTGTGGACATTGACCGGCACCGGATTTTCGCTCCTGACCATGAATCACCCTCCGTCTTCGTACAGTTGACTTGCCGTCACTGACAAAGGGGGATTCGTGAGTTCAACTGCCGATGCGTCCGAAGTAACGGCCTTGTCCTTCTGGGTTTCGTACGACAATCAAGATGGTCAACTCGACGACGGCGGCGACTCCATGGGCCTGTTCGGCGGTGGGGACGGTGAGGTGCGGCTGAGGAGCGTACCTCTGGGGGCCTTGCGCAAGAACCTCGCCGAGGCCGTTGACGCGTTGCAGCAGGTGTTCACCGAGGCCGCCGCCCGAGGCGGACCGCTGCCGTTGCGGGAGGCACACCTGTCCTTCCAGGTGACGGCGAGCGGGGGTGTGCAGTTCATCGGTTCTGCGCAGATGCAGCGCAGCCACGGCATCACACTGGTCTTCAAGCAGTGACCGGCGTGTGATGGTACGTCACAGAGCCCTCCTCATCGGGGCCAGCGCCTACGAGATGCGCGGTGTCCCGCCCCTCCCCTTCATTCCGGCCGACCTCGCCCGGCTCGGATCGGCGCTCGAGGACCGTGGTTTCGACGACGTGCAGGTCCTGGCGGGGCGCGAAGGCGGCAAGCAGGTTTCGGCGAACTACGTGAACGCCCGGGTGGTCGGCTTCCTCAGGCGCGCCCGCCCGGGCGACACCTTGCTCATCCTGCTGAGCGGGCACGGCGTGCATGCCAAGGGTCGCGACTACCTCGTACCTGAGGACATCGACGAGGACACGCATCCCTTCGAGTCGGGGTGCGTGGCGATCGACTGGCGTGAGCACCTCGACGAGACGCCTGCCGAGCACGTCGTCTTCCTGATCGACGCCTGCCGGGAGGGCATCGAGCAGGACTCGATGGGCGTCGCGAGTGTCAAGCAGTGGAGCCGGCAGAAGATCAGCGCCGCGCTGCGCCGCAAGGTGGCGTACGTGTACGCCTGCTCGCCGGGACAGTACGCGCTGTTCGTGCGCCCGCACGACTCCCCCATCAACCCTGTCACCGGGGTCCGGCTCGGCGATTCGTTCAGCATCTTCTCCCGGTCGGTGTCCGACGTCATCGCCGCGCATCCCGGTGCCGCCACACTCCCCCTCGGTCGGTTCCAGGACGCCGTCCAGGACCGGATGACCGAGTTGCACCGCGGGTACCGCAAGAGCGGGCAGCCGCAGTCCCTGCGGGTCATAACCGACCTCCCGTCCGACGGTTTCCTCTTCCTGCCGTCGCCGAGCGGGCGGTCGGGGCGTGTCCGTGAGCCCTCCGCCGTGATCCGTGAGCCCTTCACAGCGGGAAGGGACGCCGATACGGCGGCGTATGAGAGCGCCGGGATGGGTGTCGAGGCCGGCACTCCACGACCGGCGTATCCGCAGCACGGCGTTCGGCTGGGCCGACGGGTGTTCTCCGCGCTGACCCTGCTCGGCCTGCTCGGCGTCGCGGCCTGGGCCGCGACCACCTACAACGGCGATGGCAAGGGAGGCGACGCGAAGTCGAACAAGCCCGGATCGGAGACCTCGCTCACGCCCAGCTCCTCCGGGGCGCGGCCTTCCAGCACGAACAGCAAGAACAACAAGGACAGTTCAGGATCAGGGGAGACCAGCGCGTCCAGCATGTCCACGCTGCCCGACTGCACTCCGAGCGCTGCGGAGTTGACCGTGCGCAGCCTTCACAACGCATACGGACCCGATGACATCCCCACCCTGCTGCTGACCGCGAAGAACATCACCGGCAGCAACTGCAAGGTCGATCTCGGGCCTAAGAAGACGGTACTGACCCTCACGCCGGTCAACAGCGCCGACGTCTATTGGTCCTCCGCCGACTGCCCCATAGGCTCTGGCAGTCGGCTCCTCCTAGTGCCCGCCCACGGCGACACCACGTACACCGTGAAGTGGGACCGCAAGCCAAGTGCTCCGCAGTGTGGAACGTCTCCGGAAAAGTACGCAGGCTTCGGCACCTTTCTAGCGGAGGCGACAGCACCGGGCTTTGGCAAGGCGCAGACATCATTCGTGCTGACCGAGTACTGAACACGCCCCCCGTGGAGAGGCTTTGGAGATGGGTAACGTCTCTTCTGTAGGGAGCTTCGACTTGCGCGGTTGCTGACCGAAGGCCGGGTGCTCGATCGTCGTGTTGTCGGGGGCCTGGTTTCGGGGGTGACGGCGATGGTGTCGTGGCTTGAGGAGATCGACGGCGGGAGGCTGGCGCGCGGGAGGAGATCCGTGAACTTGCGCGCTCGGGTGGAGGAGTTGACCGGACTCCTTGCCGAGCAGGAGTCGGTGCTGTTCCGGTTGGAGATCACCAGGGAGACGATGACGCAGATCCTGTCCGGTGACGGGCGGTCGCGGAACCCGCAGCCGTGGCGGCTTCGGTCGCCGGTAAACCGGATCACCGGCAGCCGATGGACCGTGTCCGGCGCCGAAGCCGTCCTCACCCTCGGCGCCGTCATCAGCAACGGCGACTTCCCGCAGTACTGGGTCTTTCACACCCACAAAGAACGAGAACGCCTCTACCCCCAGCCTGACCAGCACAACCATGAACTCCACGCCTGATCAGCGATCTCACTCCAGAAGAGCCGCACCCATTCTTCAGTGGCATCCGCTGAAGGCTCGATCGCACAGGGCAGACGCAGCTGATCGTTTGACATCCAACCTAGTCGCCCCAGGCCAGGGCACGCAACGGCGCACGATCTACGCAGAACTTCCCCGCAACCGGCCCTACGCCATCGCCATCGGCTGGGCATGGGCCGGTTGCGGCCAGCGGTCTGACCGAACTGCTCGCCCGCGGAGCGCGCCTGGTCCGCGTAACAACCAGCCCCCCTTCCCCATGTCGGGCATGCGGTGGAGGAGATCCGGCCCCTGTTCGTGGCGGCTCTCGGTGAGTTGATCGTGGACGGCCCATGAGTTCGCTGAGGGAGGACCTTCACCAGACCGTAGGTAACGCATGTCAGCACCATGGCTCGGTGCGGCCCGTGAGCGACCGAGCCCACAGCGCCGAGCCCCACTCAGTCACGTGTTTGAAGATCTTGGCGGCAGGCCTCGAGATAATGGTCGCCTGCGGTCCCAAGGTCCTTCACGATCGCCTCCAACCGCTGGTACTGCCCAAGGAGACCGCGACCGTCTGGGGCGGCGTTCAGGTCACGCAGCAAATCATTGCCGCCGTTGCGGGCAGTCCGCCAGATCTCCCGACCGGCCAGCCGTGCCGACTCGGCACCGAAGAGGGCCACTTGGTTGTAGGCCTTTCGCAATTGAGTGCGCAGCTCGCGCCAACGAGCTTCAGTATCGGCGAGCTGACTGGCAGCGTCCGGGCCGAGGACGAACTGCAGGTCGGACCGTATGAACTGCAGCGCCTCCTCGCCCGCCAGCGAAAGCCCGGCGTAAGCCTTGAGGCGCTCGTCGCGGAGCCACGCTGCATGACCAGCCGCAGAGCGTAAGGACTCGAGCTCGCGGCTGTCCCGCGCGCGACGTCGCTCAAGAAAGGCGTTGCCTACCGAAGTCAGGACCACCCCGCCCAATGTGGCTCCGACAGTGATCAGCTGCGTAACCGTACCTGAATCCATCGTCCCTCCCTGCCGATGCGTATACAGCAAGCATTCCGTGGATCCCCGGCTTCACGGCATCTGCCCAGCGTTGGCCTCCGCTTCCTAGCCGCCCGGGGGACGCCTGCGGCCCCTGCGGTAACCCGGCTGATGTTTTGAGCGCACTGCCAGTCGCTGCGGTCCCACCTCACCGCCACGAGCGGGTTGGGGTCGTCGTCGTAACAGCCACGGGCGATGGACCACCGCGGCCGCCTCCCTCGGCGGCACTCTTCGCGTCGCCGCCGAGGGAGACTGCGCACATCGGAGAGACGGTATTCCCGCCGGTCATCTGTCATGCCCCGACAGCGGCACGAGTTGGAGGAGTTGTCTGGGCTGCTATCCCCCGCCCACGCAGTGGGCCGCCAAGCGTCACAAGGCCCCTGTCCCACACACTGGCGGCTGCACCGCCCGAAAATCAGGACGACGTGTGGGTCACCTGCCGTACCGTTCAGCCGACCCACACCCGCGGAGGAGACGCGAGCCATGAACGTGCTGCTATCAGGGATAGTCGGCTCCACCGCCTACGGACTCGCCAAGCCGGGATCCGACATCGACCGCCTCGGCCTCTTCGCCGCAGACACCACCGCATTCCACGGCCTACACGGCCCCGCCGAATCGCACGTCACCACGAACCCGGACCGCACCCTGCACGAAGCAGCGAAATGGTGCCGGCTCGCACTCGGCGGCAACCCCACCGTCATGGAACTCGTCTGGCTCCCCGACGACCTGTACGAAGTACGCACCCCCCTGGGCGACGAACTGATCGACATCCGCAGCTCACTCCTATCCGCCAAGCGAGTCCGGGACGCCTACCTCGGCTACGCCACCCAGCAGTTCAAGCGGCTCTACGACCGCGGCGACGGATCGTTCTCGGCAGACACGCGCAAGCGGACCGAGAAACACGCCCGGCACCTCATGCGCCTGTGCCATCAGGGCTTCGAGCTGTACACCACCGGCCGGCTGAACGTCCGCGTCGAAAACCCCGAGACCTTCCACGAGTTCGGCGAAGAGGTCGCCGCGGACACAATGACGGCGTTGCCCCTCCTGCAGCGCTTCGAGGAGCGGTTCGACCAGGCGAAGAGCGTCCTACCGGACCAGCCGGACGAGGCCCCAGTTGAGGCGTGGCTGCACCGTGTCCGCGCCGCGCACTACACACCCTGACCGCCCAGCAATGCGGCGCCGGGCATCTGCTGGTGGATGTCGGGGATGCCGTCCGCGTCGGCGTCGAGGTTCTCCGCCTCGTACAGGCGCCGGTAGATCGTGTTCCGGCGGCGCAGCAGGGCGGCGGTGAGCAGTGCGGCGAGCACGGAGGCGATCAGAACCGCGGCCTTGACGTGCTCTGCGGTCCGGCCGTCGGGGAAGGCGAGTCCGCCGCTGCTGGACGAGGGCTGGACGATCGAGCCGGAGGACCTGGCGCACATCTCGCCGTACCTGACCGAGCACATCAACCGGTTCGGCGAGTACAGCACCCACGAGCTCGGCATCCAGTCGGAGGCGTACGACCCGAAGTGGACGTGGACTTCACCCCGCTGCGGGTGTCGGTGCTGCCGAGAGGCCGCATACTCGGTGATCGTTGCGGTGCGGTGCTGCTGTGACCTGTGCGTTGGGGTAGGTGGGTAAGGGTGATGGGGATATGAAGGACGCGAACGAACCGGCTGTGCCGGAAGTGGTGGAGAATCCCGCTCTGCGGGCACAGCCGAGCGGCAGTCTGGCGCGGTGGTTGCTGCGGCACCAGGTGCAGCCGGTCGGGCCTGCCGCCGGTGAAGCGCACGCCGAACAGCATCCCTGGTGGAAGGTGATGTGCCTGACCGGGGTGGACTACTTCTCGAGCCTGGCCTACGTGCCGGCGATCGCCGCACTAGCCGCCGGGGCGGTGTCGCCGTTGGCAACGTTGCTGATCGTGGCGTTGACCCTGCTGGGGATGCTGCCGATGTATCGGCGGGTGGCCAAGGAAAGCCCCCACGGGGCAGGGTCAGTGGCGATGCTGGAGGATCTGCTGCCGTTCTGGTGGGGCAAGCTGTTCGTGCTGGTCCTGCTCGGCTTTGTGGCTACCTCGTGGATCATCACCATCACCCTGTCCACGGCGGACGCCTCGGTGCACGTGGTGGAGAACCCCTTCTTCCCACAGGCCCTGCAGGGTCACGAGGTTGCCCTCACGGTGGCGTTGCTGCTGGTTCTCGGAGGGGTGTTCCTGCTCGGGTTCAGCGAAGCGGTCAGTGTGGCCATTCCGCTGGTCGCGGTCTTCCTGGTGCTGAACGCGGTGGTCATCGCCGTCGGTGTGGCGGATGTGCTCACCACACCCGGGGCGTTTTCGGCATGGACGGACGCACTCGTCGAGGGCGGAGGCGGCCTGGGCGATGTGATGGGGCCGGCGCTGCTGGCGTTTCCGCTGCTGGTGCTGGGCTTGTCCGGATTCGAGACCGGGGTGAGCATGATGCCCCTCGTGTCCGCCAAAGGCGACGACCCCGAGCAGCGGCTGCGCTCGCGGATCCGCAACACCCGCAGGCTACTGACCACCGCCGCGCTCATCATGAGCGTCTACCTACTGGCCGCCAGCTTCGTCACCACCGTCCTCATTCCTCACAAGGAATTCGAGCCCGGCGGCGCGGCCAACGGCCGGGCCCTGGCCTGGCTGGCCCACGAGCACGTCGGGGAGGCGTTCGGCACCGTCTACGACATCAGCACCATTCTGATCCTGTGGTTCGCGGGCGCCTCCGCGATGGCGGGGCTGGTCAACATCGTCCCGCGGTACCTGCCCGACTACGGCATGGCTCCGGAGTGGGGACGCGCGGTACGCCCGGTCGTGCTGGTGTACACCGCCCTGTGCATCCTCATCACCATCGCGTTCGATGCCGATGTCGATGCCCAGGCCGGCGCTTACGCCACCGGCATTCTGGCCATGATGGTCTCCGGCGCCTTCGCCGTCACTGTCTCCGCCGTACGCCGCCGCCAGCGCGCGACCGCCACAGGCTTCGCACTGCTCACCGCTGTGCTGCTCTACGCCCTGGTGACCAACGTCGTCGACAAGCCGGACGGCATCGCGATCTCCGGCTTTTTCATTCTCGGCATCATCGCCGTGTCACTGATCTCCCGGGTCTCGCGTACCACCGAACTGCGCGCCGACCGCATCGTCTTCGATCCGGCCGCCCGCCAGTTCATCACCGACACCCTCGCCCATGACAACGCCATCAACATCATCGCCAACCGCCGTCAGGCCGGCGACCTGGCGGAATACACAGACAAGGAGCGCGAGCAGCGCGGCACCAACCCGGTACCCGGCCCCGCCGACGTGCTGTTCCTGGAAATCGACGTGGTCGACCCGTCTGACTTCAGCGGAACCCTCACCGTACGAGGCGTCGAGGTCGATGGATACCGGATCCTTCGCGCCGAGGCCCCGGCCGCGCCGAACGCCATCGCCGCCATCCTGCTCGCCCTACGCGACGCCACCGATGTCCAGCCGCACTGCTACTTCGCCTGGGCCGAGGGCAGCCCTCTGCGGCACATGTTCCGCTACTTCCTGCTCGGCCGCGGCGACACCGCACCAGTCACCCGCGAGATCATCCGCAAGCACGAACCCAACCCTGAACGCCGCCCCGGCATCCACGTCGGGGGCTGACCCGTCGCCGCGAACGGCTAAAACGGGCTCTGGCACGCGCCTCCGAGCCAGCGATCCTAGGATGCGCTTCATGACCAGTCGGCCCCACACCACGGCCATCCCAGCCCCAAGGTGTGCTGCGACTGTGTGGACTGAAAGGCCCGATACGTCATGACTCCATTGCGGGACTGGGGGATGCAGCGCAGGATCATCGGTCTCACTCTTTGCGCCACAGCCCTGATCGCTGCGGGCCTGCTCGCCGACTCATGGTGGCTGCTTGGTTTCGGCGTGTGGGTCGTAATCGCCGCGTTCCTCTTGAAGATACCGGCCGTAGGTCTGTCGGGGATGTCCTGCGGGTGCGCCCATCCCGGCCGAGTGGCTGAGCCCTGAGCGGGCGGGGAAGCAGCACCTGGGTCTCCGATCACTACGGAGATCCGCATGGGGAAGAACAAGCCTCGGCCTCGCCGTTCGTTCACGCCGGAGCATCTTCGCCTGAAGATCAGCACCCGGGTGCGGGCGAGATGAAGCGGCTCGGACGCGACGCCGCCGAACTGACCGACTCGCCGACTCGCCGCACACGGCCTTGCCCAGGAGGCGCTGCAGTGTGCCCAGTGGTGTGTCGGCGATGGCGCCGATGGGTGTGCAGTCCGTGCCGGCTGAGGAGGCTGGCGGTCGACGGGCCGACCCCGAACAGGGCAGACACGGGGCGGGGGCGCAGGAAGGCGGCGATCGCCTCGGGGGTGTGGTCGAGGTGGGTGATGCCGCCGGGTGCGGTGGCGTCGGCGGCCATGGCGGCCAGCATTGCGGTTGCTCGCCGATCCGATCGTGGCGTTGATCCCGTGCAGGGCGAGGGCGCGCAGCCTCACGAGCTGGGCCAGTTGGCTGGGGTCGCGGTCGAAGTAGCGCAGCGAGCCACTGTTATGAACAGCTCGCATGTCTCAGACTCTCTCCTGTCTCACCAACACCCAGGTGAGGGGCAAGGATGACCCCCTTCGAACCAAGGATGACCCCCTTCGAACCAAGCGGGCTGGTGTCTCAGAGATAGCCGGGAACCGTTGCTCGTTACTGACCTTGAATTCGTGATGTCGTGCGAGCTCAGCAGGATGAGAGGGCCAGGCCAGGCCAGTCCCGGCGAGGCAGCCGTCGATGAGTTCGCTGCGGTACTGGATCTTGCGCAGGCCGTGTCGGACCGTGCGGATCAGGTGGTCGGGGGTGGTGAAGGCGACGTTGGATAACCAGCCGCGTCGCAGCAGGGACCAGATGCCTTCGACCGGGTTGAGGTCGGGCGCGTAGGACGGCAGTTGGTAGACGGTCAGCCAGTCGCGGTCGGCGATGAACTGCCGCATGCCGGAGGTGAGATGGGTGTTGAGATTGTCCCAGACCAGCACGATCGGACCGTCAAGTTGCTGGTGGGCGACGGTCAGCAGGTCGCGGTAATCGGTCCAGGCGAAGCTCTTGCGCCCGTCCGGGCGACGGTCGAGGCAGGGCCGATAGATCAGGCGGGACCGCTCGCCTGGCTTGTAGCAGGTCAAGGCAGCAATCGAGATCCGGCGGCGCGAGCGGCCACGCACTCGCACCACCGGTGTGCGGCCACGGCGGGCCCAGGTCCGAGCGGTCGGCGGCGTCATCGACACTCCGGCCTCGTCCTCGAAGACGATCCAGGCGCCGAGCGCCGCCGCGGTCCTTCCACCTGCGGCCACGTCTCCTTCGCCCATCCCTCGACCGCCGCGTCGTCGCGTTCCACCGCCCGCCGGGCCGGCACCTGACACGACCAGCCATGCCGCCGCAGCATTTTGGCGACGCCCTGGATCGTGTAGGCCGTGTGGAAACGCCGGCCGATCACCGTCTTGATCCGCGACAGCGTCCACCGCTGGTCCTCCCAGCCGTGAGCCACTGGACCCTTCGCAAGCTCGACTTCCAGCTGTGCGAACTGGGCCTCGCTGAGTCTGGGCAGGGATGCCGAGCCAGTCGAGGCCAGAGCGCGGGGACCGCCCTCCCGCCAGGTCCGCCGCCACCGCTGCACCGACCGGACACTGACCCGCAGATCCCTGGCGATCACCGCGTTCGTCTCGCCCCGCGCGAACCGCTCGGCCGCCTTCAGCCGCAGCCCTTCGCGAAACTCCCGCCGCTCGGCGGTCAAACCACCGCCCTGCGCATACCGCATACCCACGGCATAGCGCAGGGATCAAGAACCGTCAGCACCCCGCGACACCACAAGTTCAACCTCAGTAGTGACCTTCGAGTCCGGCCTACGGATGTTTCTTTCGGGGGCCGAATTGGTCGGGTGTCGCAGAGTCGTCGGTTGCTGTTCTCGTCGACCGAGACACGGGTTCGTTGCGAGTGCTGTCGCGGGTGCTGGTGAACCGGCTCAACTGGCCCGGTACGGGCAGCTGAGCGAGGCGCCGTCAGGTCGGGCTCGACGGCAGCCTCGCGACCCAGGGGGCGACTTCAGACTGCCGCGACCGGGGCAGTGTCCGGTCGCTCGGCGTTTCTCGCGTGCACTGTGCGCACGGGGGCTACTCCATGGGGTTGCCCCGACCTCCTTCCCGCTCGATTTGTTCCTCCATCTGGCGAGCTTTTTCCCGCAGTTGCTGGCGCTCCTGCGGATCGGTTGAATGGTCGGCCGCGTCTTGGAGTTCCTTGGCCTTGGCGCGCATCTGCTGGGCACGGTCGCCGGATTCACCTGCAACGCTCATGATCACTCCCGTGAATAGGTGGAGAGCGGGTCTCACCAGAGAAGCAGCGAATAGGTGGAGAGCGGGTCTCACCAGAGAAGCAGCATCGACGCGACGGGGCATCCCGAATGGTCATCCGCAGTAGTGCCCGCAGGTCGATTCCCTTGCATGTTCAACCAATGGACACTTGCACACGTGCGGCCACATTTTCACTCGCGGGCGCGGTGCTGAATCGGGCGCAAGCGCAGTAGTAGCCGTCAGAAGTTCGGACGGCCATCCGCCCGTTTCTGCGCCACCGTCGCGGTAGGCCCGCTGAGCTTCGGTACCGGCCGTGCCGCGCTTGCGCGGACCGCGACGGCGCTGTCTTCGGGACAGGGTCATCCCGGACTGGAGCGTGGGTCAGGACAAGGCCCCCGTGGCTGGAGCTGCGCACCAGGGATGCATTCGATGCGGCGATCTTCTACGTCGAGGGGCTGGGGTGGGCCTGTGAACACAGGGGCTGCTGCCAGGTGACGTATGAGGACGACCGCATCGTGCTCCGCCACCGGGGCGCCCGGATCGCCTGTGGAGCGATCGAGGCGGCACCCGATCCCCATGTCCGCCGCGCTGGCCCGGAAGTCCGCGTTCCCCCGGCTTGGAACGGTACTGCCGGGCCACAGGGCGCCCTGGACGCTCTGGGACCTGGCCCCGACACACATCCTGGGGGCTGCACGGGTCGTCACACCCAACGTCGGCCGATTCGTCCGGTCGTGCCCGGCCCCCGTTCAGCAGGGTGTTCCGTACCCATGTGGATGAGTGGCATGTGATCTGGGAGCAGCCGTTCGGGTAGCAGAGCTTGCATGAGGCTATTGAGCGAGCGGTCCGAGCCAGACAAGAGCGGCTGGAAGACTTACGCCGCCACGACCATCGCCACCGTTGCGACCGCCGCGGCCGGCTCCGCTGCCGTCGACGCGGACAGCGCCTGGTACCGATCCCTGTCCAAGCCGTCCTGGCAGCCGCCCTCGTGGGCGTTCGGGGTGGTGTGGACACCGCTGTACGCCAGCCTGGCCTGGGCCACGGGCCGGGCCTTGAACAACGCGCCGCCGGGGGAGCGGACATCGCTCGCCGCCACCACGGCGGTGAATCTCATCGTGAACGGGTCGTGGAACTGGCTGTTCTTCCGCAAGCAGAGCCCGGCAGCCGGGCTGCTGGCCACCCTAGCGCTCGATGTCAGCAACGTTCAGCTCATCGGCCGCGTCGTCCGGACAGACAAGACTGCGGCCGTCGCCCTGCTGCCGTATGTGGCCTGGTGCATCTTCGCGACCGCCCTCAACGCTGACTTGGCCGAGCGTAACTGCATCCGTCGGGGCGGGAGAGAGAAAGGGTAGAGGTACCGCGTGCCACGATGACCCCGGAAGCGTTCAGTCGTTTCCAGCCAATCGGGAGGCCGCACCGGCAAGCGCATTGGTTAGCCCGTGATGCACGCGGGATGAGCATCGAATGTCCCGTATAGGCACTTGTAGTACCCAACTCAAGGGACCAGCGCGTCGAGCTGTCGAGGTAGAGGCAGCACGATTTCGCCGGGGCGAAGCAGGGCCAGGGAGTGCTTCGTGATCCTCATCCTCGGACTCATCGTTCTGATCGCTGCGGTCATCTTCGGCACCGTCGGTGTACCGCAGGCGACGGTGCCCCCTCGCACTCACGGCGCCGTGGCAGTCACCGCCGCAGCCGGCGGTCGCGGAGTCCCGCGCGAAACGGCCGATGTCGGCCGTGAGGGGACTACCAAGCCTCGGGACAGGGCCGGTGAACACCCTGCCGTCAGGCTGTCTGCACTGGTTCGGTCACCTGCCCCGCGCCGCAGTGACGTGGGGTACCTGCGGCGCGCGACGTTTGCGCCGCCGCAGGTCCTCATTCGGCACCCAGGCCGGGGGCAGGTCGTCGCCCGGCCCAGACCCCGACCTCTCCGGGGGCAGCTTCTCCTTCGGTGCGCCGCGCGTCGACTGTCGCTGTGTATGAGCCGGGGTACCCGCCGGGAGATGCTGCTCGCCCCGGCCAGTCCGCTTCAGGTATCCACACGCTGGCGGGCTGGCGACGTCAACGAGGGGTCATGACGCAGCCGTGGTCGGCTCGCGACGGAGCAGCGGCCGCATCAGCACGACGGCAGCACATCCCGGCCAAGCCATGCCGGCGGATCCCGCAACTATCCTTCCGCACCGGTCCGCCAGGCCCATATCAGTGCTTGAACGCGTCCTTCGTCTTCTCCTTTGCCTGACGAACGTCACCTTTCGCCTTCTCGGCGCGGCCCTTGGTAGTCAAACCCTCGTTGCCTACCGTTCGGCCGGCGGTCTCCTTCGCCTTGCCCTTGGCCTGTTCCGTCTTGGCTTTGGCCTTCTCGTCCTTTGCCACGACACTCACCTCCCGGTTCGTCAAACTCGATGGATAACTTCCACCTCACCCGCAGATGACTCCGTAAAACGCATTCTACGGAGCCGGTCCGACCGGAAGAGGATTTGGTGACGTCTGAATTTTGGTGAACGTTCTCAGGCATGCCCCACATGGGCTTTGTAAAGGAATTTGCAGTAGCCGGGGCTGCTGCGGCCCCAGTCCGACAAGGCCGGATCTCCATGCTGGCCGTGTAGACGCTGACCAATGGGATTAGCAGTTCGATCTCAGGGGTAGACGCGGATCGTGCCGCCGGCTTGCCGGACAGCACGATCCCCCGGGGGGCGAAGCAGATCCAAGGAGTGCTTCATGATCCTCATCCTCGGACTCGTTGTTTTGATCGCCGCAGTCACCATCGGCGTGGTTGGCGTCTTCTCAAATAGCACGCACGGACTTACCGGAGGGTTCTCGGTCTTCGGCTACGAGGTCACGGGTTCCACTGGCACGCTCTTCCTCTACGGCATCGTTATCGGAGCGGCGGCTGTGCTCGGACTGGTCCTGCTGGTGATCGGCGCGCGGCGCGCCAGCCGGCGCAGCGTGTCCCGCCGCGGAGTCACCCAGTCACGTGGTGACACGCCCAATGTCGACCGGGAGCGCAATCAAGGCGATACCCGGGCTGCCGAGGCGACCCAGGCGCGGACGGAAGATCGCCCTGCCGCCGCGGGGCCACGTCACCGTGGCGGTCTGCACTGGTTTGGCCACCGGTCGGCTCCGCGATGACTTCGGGGACGGTTCCTGCCACCTAGCCGCCGCTCCGCTTGCCGGGCGGGTCCTGGGGGTCCACACCAGTCGCGGCGGAGGCGTCCTTGGTTCCGCTGGGACGCTGTGAGCGACCTCTGCGGCCCGTGTCGTGCTTGCCCTTCTCGCCAGAGCCCTTGCCCTGCTGTTCCCCGCGGCGGCTGGTGCTCTCGACGGTGTCACCGGGGACGGATTTCGACTCCTCCTTCGAGACCTTCCTGCCGCTGCCCTTCGCGGGGGCATGTTCATCCGGGTGGAAGGAGCGATGGGCGCTCGGGTTTTCCTGTTGTCGAGTCTCGTCCACATCTGGCGACCAGCCGTGCTGAGTGCCCTTGTGTCGGCTCGGCCCCTCGCCCTGTGAGGGGTGGGACGGCTTCGGCTGCTTGGGCATGACCTCACCTGCCTGTTTTCCGGGGTGCATACACGTGCTCTGCCGGTGATATCGAAATTCTCCCACCCGCAGCCGTGGCGGTCATATCAGGCCCGCAGGCGCTGCGAATGGGTACGGACCCGGCAGAGCGGCAGTCGCGCAGCCTGCCGTGGCGCGGCCCGGCATGACAAGGCTCGTTCTGTTTTCCGTCCAGAATCCTGGCACAGCACCCATGGTCCCGCCGATGCTTCCGAGACTGAAAAGCAGCTCAGAGATCGTCGGCCGTCCCCAATCGTCCATCTTCGCAATGCTGGCCAAGAGGCGCAGCGCTGGTCAGGGCGAGACCCGGGTTTGCCGTGTACATAGCGGGGAGCTGTAATGAGAGAGGGGGCGACCGCAGTGGGCGTTCCGTCACCGGAGGGCGTCATGATCATCCTCGGAGTCATTCTGCTCATCATCGGCCTCTTGGCCGGCATCGGTATTCTCTGGACCATCGGGGTCATCTTGGTCGCGATCGGGGTTCTGCTGTGGATTCTGGGGGCGGTAGGACACGCGGTCGGCGGACGACGGCACTACTGGTAACCGCGGCACTTGCATCAAGGTATTCGGCTGAGCAGTCGACGATGCCGTCCCAGCACAGCAGCGAACGTCAGCATGGCTCGGTCCTTCTCCGTCGCGCTGGGAACCGACCCACCGAGCGACGTGCTCACAGCCGCCGACGGAAGCTCCGGTCACGATGACAGCTCATGCTCCTGTTGGTCCCCCGCCCTCACAGGCGTCCGGCAGTGACTTCTCCGGACTGGCGAAGGAGATCGCCGAGGCCGGGCTGATGCGCCGCCGCCCCGGCTGCTACTCGGCCAGGTCGCCCTCCTCGCACACGACGTGGCCCACAGGCAGGTACTCCGGCTTCGCAGGGCCAGCGAACGGTTCGGCCATATCGCCGGGAAGAGGGGCATCGGGATGGGTGACGGCTGGTGTCAGGACAAGCACGCGACACCATGCCAAGCCCAATCACGAAAGCCTCGACCCCGACCTGGCCCCCGACCTGCTGGTCTGGTCGCAGCATCAGGCCCGCGCCGCCAAGGGACGTCCCCGGCTCATCGGGCGTTCCTGCCTGAATATCCGGCGCCTGCGGACCGCTCCCCGAATGCGTCATGATGCGTCGCTTTCCGGGATCATTCCTCCCGGTCTTCATCGGCGGGCTCGTCCTCCCACTCGTCTTCCTCGTCTTCGTCGCCGTCCTCCTCCTCTTCTCCTTCGTCCTCTTCCCCTTCCTCGCCGTCTTCCGCGGTTTCGTACTCGCCGTCATTCTCCGAGTCCTCGGCCTGTGCCGCTTCTTCCTCTTCCACAGCTTCGTCGTGCGACATGACGACTTCGCCGTCTCGGATCTCGCCGCGCCAGCCGTCCGGTTCTTCGTCGGTGAGGCTGACGTACCGCTGGAAGTGCTTGAAGTCCAGCCGCATCCGGCGGCCTTGGGCCCGCCACAGATTTCCGGTCTTCTCGAAGAACCCGGAGGGGTAGTACTCCACGACCAGGACGATCCGCGTCAGAGTCGGCGCCAGCTCGTGGAAACTGACGGCACCGCGAGTGCTGCCCTTTGCCCCTTCAGAGGTCCAAACAATCCGGTCGTCCGGGATCTGCTCCTGAACAGTCGCTTTGAAGCTTCGGGAGGAAGGGCCGACCTTGACCTTCCAGTCACTGGTCATCTCGTCGCTCATCGAGACATCGCGAACACCCTTGGTAAAGCTGCTGAACTCGTCGTACTGCGTCCATTAGTCGTAAGCCGTGCGAAGGGGCACTCCGACATCGAGGACCTCAATAATGTTCATGCTCTTGTTACCGCTGGACTTGCCCTTTCCCCCGCCGAAGACTTCCTTGGCCTTGTCCACAACGCTGTCCTTGACGCCTTTGGCCTTCTCGGACACGAACGCCTTCACGGGAGATTCACCCCCCAGGACGCGCGAGCCGATTTTGAGCAATGATCCGCCGTTATCGGCTACATCGGTGAGCTGACCCGTGAGGTCCGTGAGCTTGTCGCCGGCTTTCTCCGCGAGCCGCTCCACCTGTGAACCGAGGAAGCCGGACAGCGCCTCCCCCAGTCCGCCCGCCCCCGACTCCTCCGCCTCCGGCTGCTTCGTCTCCTTCGCGGCCATGGCGGGCTACCTCCGGCGATCGGCGCGCTTGGATGTCTTCTTCGCCGCCCCTCCTGAAGGCGCCGCCTTCTTTGCGGGAGCCTGCTTCCTGGCGGCGGACTTCTTAGCCGGAGCTGACTTCTTCGCGGCCGGCTTCGTCGCGGAGGACTTCTTCCTCCGAGCCGGCTCCTTCGCCGCTGCCCCGGAAGAACTCCGGGCAGACGGGGCCCTCTCACGCCTGGACGCGGTACCCCTCTCAGGCCGAGCCGGCTTCCGGGAGCTTCTCCGGCGCTGCGGGCGATCGGCTTCCGGTTCCTCCTCATCCTCCTCCGGCTCTTCCTCTTGCTCTTCCTCCTCCGGCTCCTCCTCTTCCTCTTCCTCGTACTCCTCCTCCGGCTCTTCCTCTTCCTCCTGTGGCTCCTCCTCTTCCTCTTCCTCCGGCTCTTCCTCTTCCTTCTTGCCGAGGCCGGCTGTGCGGTCGCGGAGCGTGTCCGCGAGCGTCCCCATGCCGCGAGTGGCAGCAGCTGTCATGGCCTTGCGGCCAGCCTCGAGGACCTCCCCCTTCAGCTGCTCCTGCAGTTCGGCGACCTGAGGGACCTCCCCCAGCCTGCGCATGCCCTCGGCAGCGAGCTGGCGCGGATCGAGGTCGAACCGCCTGCCCGCCACATAGGTAGCCACGCTCAGGGCCAGCTTGCCCTTCTTCGTACGGCCCAGCACGTATCCGCCGACTATGGCCGCGGCAAGAGCCACCTTGGTCTGATCGTCCATGCGCACGTCACCTTCATCGTTCCCTCGGGAACCCACCCGTGCCGCGCAACTGCTGCTGCCAGTGGTCTCTGCCCCCAACAGCGACGACAACAGCCGATTCTTCGAGCGCAACGAATGGGGAACTTAGTCCTGCTCACTTCGGGCGGGCCGACCATCCACAGCCCGGCCCGACGGGCGGTCGCCTCGGCACGAGAGCACTCACTCAATGCCGGTCCTGTACTCACCAGTCTCGCCCGAATCGTGCCGGTCGCATCATGAGAGGCACCTGCTTTCTGCCACGGAGGCGGCCCGGTGCGGCGGGAGGGCGGGGCTCCGGTCGCTGGACATCGCCGTCTACTGCAGCGGACCGGTGGACGGCAGATAGTTGATGTGTGCGTGACGATGGCTCGGCTTTTGTGTCCTTCTACTGCCCGCCACGGTTCGGCCGGTGTTCCAGCAAGTCCGAGAGAGGGGCCCGAGAGTATGCCGGGCGCAGGAAGGTTGTGCAGGTGACGTCGTCTGCCGGTGTCGGTTCACAGCCCGCCTCCCCCGCCCCGGAGGTGGTATTGGACGATGCCACGTTGGTGGTCCGCGCCCGTGATGGCGACATCCGCGCCTTCGAGGTGCTGGTGCGCCGCTATCAGGGACCGATGTACCACTTGGCACTGCACATGCTCTCCAACCGGAGCGACGCCGAGGACGTGGTGCAGGAGGTGTTCCTGACCGCGTGGCGGCGCCTGGGACAGCTACGGGACGACCCAGCGTTCGTGGGCTGGCTCTACCGGACGACGACCAACCGGTGCCTGAACATCATCCGGGCACGCAGACCCGTCGCGGAAGCTGACCTGGACAATCGCGAATCCGCCGAGGCGGCTGGATCCCCTGAGCGGGCGGCACAGGTCAGCGAGCAGTTGATCGCGCTCGCGGACGCTCTGACGCGGCTGACACCCGAGCAGCGGGCCTGCTGGCTGTTGCGGGAGGTTCACGGGCGCTCCTATGCGGAGATCGCGCGAGCAACGGGCACGACCCAGACGGCAGTTCGTGGACGCATAGCGCGCGCTCGAGCGCAGTTGGCGGAGGCGATGTCCCCATGGAAATAAGCGACGCCCAGGGCTACATGCTGCCGTGCGGCCGCGATATGGAGACCGTGTGGGAGCGACTCGCCCCGGTCGATACCGGCGTGGCTGACGCCCATGAGCTCACCTGCGAGTACTGCTCGGCTGCCCGGGAGAGCCTGGTGGTCCTGCGGGAGGTGACCGGCGAACTGGCCTCGGAGGAGACCGTGCCTTCGCTGGGCTTGACCGGCCGGATCATGTCCGCGGTGCGCGCAGAGGTCCGCCGTCACCACATGCTCGCGCTGCCCAGCACGGAGCCGGGCGGGCTGCGGATCAGCGAGCAAGCGGTGGCCGCGGTGCTGCGATGCGCCGCCGATTCCGTCGACGGTGTGCGCGCACGGCACTGCCGGATTGCCGTCACGGAGACGGAGGGCGCGGTGGAGGTGGCGATGAGCCTCGCGGTGGCCTACCGCAGGTTTTCCGCCGACGCTGTCGACGAGGTGCGCGAGCGGGTCCGGGCAGCCGCTGCGGCACGGGTCGGGATCACCCTGCTGCGTCTGGACCTGACTGTGGAGGACCTCTACGACGCATGACTACGCCCGGGATCGGGCAGCAGACCGTTGAGAGACTGCAGTACAAGGACACGGTGCTCGCCATGACAACGACCGTGCCGGACGACAAGGCCGGGGTTCCCCGCACCCAGTGGGTCATAGCCGAGCCCGTGATCGCCGCAGTCGCCGCCCGAGCCGCTGTCGGCGTCCCTGGTGTTGTTCGGCTCGAACCCGGCCTGACCGGGCTCGCCTCCCAGGTGACCCGATCAGCACGCCAGAGGATCCACGGCCTTGCCCCGGCCCCGACCGAAGGTGTGAAAGTCACGGCCGACCGCTCAGCCGTACCACCGATACGCCGCGTGTCCGTCGGCCTGGTCACCTCCGGGCAGGACCAGGCTGTGGCGGTGGGACGGGCCGTTCAGCGCGAGGTCACGCGCGCGGTAGCCGATGCCACGGGCCTCACCCCGCAGGCCGTCGTGGTGTCGATCATGGACATCGACGTGTACGGGACCGGTGCGTGGTGACACCGCGAACAGAGACGACGCGTGCACTCCTGGCCGTCCTGGGCAGGATCCCCGGCCTGCGCCCAGCGACGCCCTCCACCACCCACATCGGCTCACGCGTGCCGTGGAACCTCGACACCTTGGCCGTGGGCATCGACGACGAACTCATCGAGATCCGCGTCGTCGCCCTCGCCCTCCCCCTCCCTCCGATCCTGCGCGAAGCCGCGGCCGCCCTGCACGCGGCGCTCAAGGACACCCGGTGGAAGGACGCCGGGCTGCGCCTGGTCGTCACCGACATCGACGCCACCGCCCTCACTCCTCTCGGTCACGCGAGTGACGCGGGTGCCTGAGAGGGCCATGACGTTCTCCCCTGCCACGGGTCCTTCAGGTGTGACGAGCGCGGAGCTGCCTCGTCCAGACCTGGAAACCGAGGAGAGCACCATGACGAACCCGTCCACCGCCAAGAGTGCTGAGCACTCCACTTTCGGCGCTGGTGACGCGGACACGAGCGCCAGCAGCGCACCGGAAGTTTCCCCTGCACAGGCGTCCGGGCAGGGCTCCACCACCATCGCCGACGTCGTCGTCCAGAAGATCGCCGGGATCGCCGCCCGCGAGGTGCCCGGCGTATACGAGCTGGGTGGCGGAGCGGCACGGGCGTTCGGCGCAGTCAAGGGGCGGATCCCCGGAGCCTCCGCCAGCGCCGGACAGGGCGTGTCCGTCGAGGTCGGTCAGAAGCAGGCGGCCGTGGACCTGCAGATGCTGGTCGAGTACGGCGTGGCCATACCCGAGCTGGCCAAGGACGTCCGCAACAACGTCATCGACTCCGTCGAGCAGATGACCGGCCTGGAAGTCGTCGAGGTCAACATCAATGTCAATGACGTACACCTCCCCGCTGACGACAGTGACGGCGACGACCAGGGCACCGGCGACCGCGTTCAGTAGCCGCCGGCCCGGCGCCCGCACGACGCTTGCGTCATCCACGGTGCGCACGGGGAGCCTCGCCACGGGATCCATGCGGCGCAAGGGCCATCTGCGCGACGCGCCACCCGACTCACTGCCGCACGGCCACGTCAGGGCAACGTACGGGCACCAAGGAGAATTGACATGACGTCCACTCAGATGGGGCTGCTGACAGGACTCGTACTCGGCCTCGCCGCCGCATTCGGCGGCTTCTATGCCTTCCTCATCGTCCTCGTTCTCGGGACGGTCGGGCTGCTGGCCGGGCGCTACCTCGACGGCAAACTCGACCTCGCCCAATTCACCGGCCGTGACAGGGGCGGCGACTTCCATGGACACCGCGACCACCACGTCCGTTGAGACCGAGAACGATGCGGCGCAGCGCGGCAGCACCACCATCTCCGAGCGCGCCGTGGAACGCATCGCCGCCCGGGTGTTGACCGAAACCGAACACATCGGCGGAACAGCCGGCCGGATACTCGGCATAGCGGTCCCAGGGGAACACGCTGATCACGCGGCCCGGGTCACCGCGAAGGTCAGTGGCGATTCAGTTGCGGCGCTCGACGTTCATCTCTCCGTCGTCTATCCGGAATCCGTCGCCCACACCACCGAGGACGCCCGCGCACACTTGGTACGCCGCATTGCGGACCTCACCGGTCTGACCGTGACCCGCGTCGACATCACCGTCACTGCACTACGCGCTCCCGGCTCCCCCACCAGGAGAGTCCTATGAAACGTCGGCCCCGCCGCACGATCCCCGCCACTCTCACCGCGCTGGTCATGCTCGCCGCCTGCGTCCTGATCACCATCTCCGCCATCCAGCTGATCACCGGTCAGAGCCCGCTCATCAGCTACCGCTCCGTCACCGACACCCTTCACAGCATCCACTGGAACGACACCACCATTCTCATCGCCGGCGGCACATTCACCCTGCTCGGGCTACTCCTGCTGCTCGTGGCACTCCTGCCGGGGACACCGACCGTTCTGCCGCTGGCCGGGGACCTGGACGCCGGCGTCACAAGGCGCAGCCTGGGCCACGCCCTGCAAAACACCGCCGCGAGTGTCGACGGGGTCACCAGAGCACAGCTGAAACTAGGCCGCCGCACGATCGTCGCCCGCATCCGCACCGACCGGACCAACACCGCGGGACTCAGCGATGCCGTCCGCGCCGCCCTCGATCAGCGCCTCGACCAGGTCACCCCTCTCACCCGTCCGGCCACGAAGATCCAGCTCCATGCCACCAGGAACGCACCATGACCAGCCTCAACCGCCCGGCCCGCCTCAACCGCACCCTGCTCGCCGTCTTCGGCGTCCTCCTGCTCGGCTCGGGCTCCTTCGCCCTGGCGGCTCACTTCGGCCAACTCACCTTCCTGGATTCGGGCGCCACACTCATTCCCGCCGCCACCAACCCGCCCACCTGGGTGCTGTGGGTCACCGCCACCACCGCAGTCATCGTGGGTCTGCTCATCCTGCGCTGGCTCGCCGCGCAACTTGCCCGGCGCCCCAAAACCCACACCTGGCACTTCGAGCAGAACCCCGATCAGGGCAGCACCGAACTGGCCGCAAACACTGCCACCGCCCCCTTCCTCAGTGAAGTCACCACCTACCCCGGCGTCCACCACGCCCACGCCACGCTCGCCGGAACCCGCCAAAACCCCGCCCTCGCAATAGTGATCAGCACCGAACAAGACGGTGACCTGACCACCATCAACCATCACCTCAACACCCACGGGCTGCCCCGGCTCCGTCAAGCACTCGACCTCGACACCCTCCCCTTCACCGTCGAATACCGCTTCACCACCCACACCGGCACCCGCGCACACTAGCCCTGGGATCAGCTGGCCGGGCCGTATATCTAAGACCACGGGTGACTGCCGACTGCATTCCGCTCGGCGTACGCAACCCGGGGCGCGGCTGGCACTCGGACGGCCTCGCGCCACCGCAGCTGTGTCCTGAGCCAGCGGCTGAGGACGACGCCGGGCCGGCCAAAGACGCTGCTACACGCTGGGCCGCGCGGGCGCTTCCAGGGCGGCCTGAAAAGCTGCCATACAAGGCATGCAGTGCCGGTCCGTGCGCCGCTCAACGCTGTCGACCGCGGAGATCATTCGCTGTCCGCACAGGGTGGCCGCCTTGTTGGCAACCACGACGTGCCACACCAGTTCTTCGCCCTCCGGGGATTCCCCCACCCACATTTCGTACATGATCAGCTTCTCGGATAGACGGCTACGACGGTTCCATCGGAGCACGTCCTGGCCTCGGTAGCGTCCTCAGTGAGCCAGGGGGGTGACGAAACTGTGGTGGTCGAGGCACGTACGGGCCGGCGCTTCACCGTCGCCCAGCGGCCTTGGGCCTGCTAGGACTTACGGCCCCAACCTTCATGCGGTAAGTGACTCCTCCCCGCCCTGAAGGACGGGGCTTCTCGAGCGCCTGACCCTGCCGGAGGGTGGGCCGCACATTCGCCGCAGCGCATGGAGTTCTGGCGAGCGAGCTGCAGCCGTTGGGCAAAACGCCGCTCAGGGGCGGAGCTCGCTCTGTCCGGCTGATCACGGCCCCGGCGCCGGGAGCGGTACCGGGCGCCGCTGACGGCACTGGGCCAGCCGTGGGGACCGAACCAGTGCACGCGTCGGTTCCCCAACGACGCTGGCCCCGGAAAGACACGGCCTCACGCGATGGTCCCCATCCGCTTCAAGTTCATCAGACCTGTTGGGTCCACCCCCCAACGGTCCCGCTTGCTGCTCCTGCGAGGGCTGTCTTTCTCCGACGCTGCTGCGCTCGGCCGGTCGGGGCGCTTTGGTTGAGGGCGCTGCAACCCGCGAGTAGACCCGCATGGCACAGGTATCCGGCCATCGCGTACCCCGCTGGCCCGGACAAGCCACTCCTGGCCCAGGAAGTCTCTGGACCCGCGATGCCTGGCACCGGGGACAAGCAGGGGCCAGGGTCTCCGCGCCGGCGTCCAAGGTCTGCCGGTGCAGGAGAGGGGACAGAGGCCGTACCGCTGCCGCCATCAGTCATTCGGCACGAGTGCCGTCCAGGATTGCCCGACGAGCGCCGGTGCCCTCGCGCGGATGCAGCACGTGGCATGTCTTCGCGTAGAGCCAGGGCATCGGCGCGGGGGACTGCTCAAGGACCGCAGGAAGTATTCCCGGGAGCAGAGAAGCCCCGCGTCCCGGCCTCTCTTCTCGTTGGGGTGCTTCGGAGTTGCGGACCGTGGCCCTGTCCAAGGACCGCTCCACCCGTCGGCGCCGCCCCGAGGGGCTCACCACTCCTGGAACGTGGTCCGTCGCCTCGTGGCGGCTGAATCCGCCATCGCGCCGGGAGGCTTGCGGATCCGGAACACCACCGGTGTCACCGCACCGCCAGGATGAAGCGGGCCGCAAGTTGCACCACGAGCATCGGGCGGACTGCCTGGTGAGCGAGTCGAGGGGGCTGCTCCCACGCCCGTGTCGCTGTGCGGGCGAGGAACGGTTGGCCGAGGCGGTCGGCGACACCGAGTGCCTTCTCGGTTTCTACGGGTGTTGGATGTTATTGGTGTTGAGGGTCTGATCGATGATCTGGCGTGCGCAGTCGGAGATGCGTAGCTGGTGGGCACGGGCGTAGGTGCGCAGGGCGGTGAAGGCGGTCTCGGGGTTGGTGTTCCAGCGTTCGGCGAGGATGCCCTTGGCTTGTTCGATGAGAATGCGTGTGGTCAGAGCGCGTTGTAGTTGCGCCTTCTCTGTTTGCTCTTGGTCGAGGTCGCGCTGTTGCAGGAGGGCGATGGTGGCGACGTCGGCGAGAGCCTGGGCGAGGGAGGCGTCTTGCGGGCTGAGTGGTTGCAGGCTGGTGTGGAACACGTTCAACGCCCCTACGGCGCGGTTGCGCAGGCGGAGGGGGAAGACGTGGCTGGTGTGGAGGCCGCTTTGGCGGGCACGGGTGGCGAAGGCGGGCCAGGCGCTGGTGGCGGTGGGGCTGTTCAAGTCAATGTTGGTGCGTGCGGTCCCGGTTCGGTAGCACTCCAGGCAGGGGCCTTGGTCGTGCTGGAGGGCGAAGAGCTCCAGCAGGTGTGTTGCCTCGTCGGAGGCCGCGATGGTCTGCAGGGTGTCCTTCTCGTTGGCCAGAAGGATGCCGGCGGCGGAGACATCGAGCAGGGTGACGCAGTGTGCGCACAGCTGCTCAAGGAACTCGATGAGGTCGAAGTCATCGATCAGTGAGTCAGCAACTTGTACGAAGACCGCTGACACTTGCTGTTCGCGGGACATGGAAGTCATCCCCTCGTCTCGTCTGGTGAATCGGATTCGGGTCCGTCGGCGTTCAGACGAAGGCGTCGAGACACGATGTCCTCGGCAATGTCGATGATGGACCTGTCGTGGCTGTAGGCATAGGCGCGAAGCCGCAGCAGCGCCTGGCCGAGTGAAGTGTTGAGCTGGACGCTGAGCATGCCGGTCGCTTGGTGAACGACTGCGCGGTGCAGTTCGCTGTGGGGCTGCGCATCAACCCAGGAATCGAGCTGTACGCCGTCACCCCCGAGGAACTGAAGCGTGAGTGCCGCTGCCAGTCCCAGGGCGTCGTCCATCTCCTGTCCGGTCATGGGCCCCGGGGTGGAGCGCAGAGCAGTGAGGACTCCGACGGTGATGCCGCCGAGGGACAGGGGAAGACAGAACAGGGCCTGTATCGGCAGGTGGGCCATGGCTGGGAGCAGGTTGGGCCATCTGTCGGCCGACAGCGCGGATACGTCGTGCTCCAGAGCGAGGAGGCCTGTGCGGACGGCGTCCGGGCCGGGTCCTTCGCCGAGCGTGAATTGCAGGTCCTCGAACAGCGCGCCTGTCTTGCCGGAGGCCCATAGCTGCTCGGTGACGTGGCCTCGGAGGGACAAGGACAGTGTCAGGTGATCCATGCCAAGGACGGAGGCGCAGTCATCAGGGAGCCGAGGTCTGGCTTGTGCGTGCAGGAGGCGCAGGATCGCGGTCATTGCAGGACTGATCACTGGCGGCCACCCTTCTCTGCTAATTGGAGCCGGCGCCGTGACCGATGTCCCCCTGCTGAAGCGGTCACGGCGCCGGCCCCCTTCCCCGGTGTCGCTGACGGCCCCCAAGGTCCCGGCGGTCCACCCGCCTAGTGGTCGGTGAGCATGCCGGTGCGGAGCTGCGTCAGGATGCGGGAGAGGAGGCGCGAGATGTGCATTTGTGAGCAGCCGAGCTCCTGGCCGATCTCGGACTGGGTCATTTCCTGGCCGAAGCGCAGTTGGATGATGCGGCGATCACGTTCGCCGAGTTGCTCCAGGAGCGCGGTGAGGGTCTGAACGTCTTCCACGAGCTCCATGGCGGGGTCGCAGCTGCCCACGGTGTCCCTGCACGTGCGACTGCGCTGGTGGACGGGACCGTCGTCACTCTTGTCGCGGGGCGTGTCGAGGGAGCCGGCGGTGTAGCCATTGGCGGCGACAAGCCCGTCGATGATCTCGTCCTCGCGCAGCTGCAAATGCTCTGCGAGTTCCTTGACGGTGGGCTTGCGACCGAGGTTGCTCTCGAGTCGCTCTTTGGCCTTGGCCAGGTCGATACGCAGTTCCTGAAGTCGGCGCGGAACATGCACGGCCCAGGTGGTGTCACGGAAGTGCCGCTTGATCTGTCCCACGATGTAGGGGATGGCGAAGGATGTGAACTCGACGCCGCGTGACAGGTCGAACCGGTCGATCGCTTTGATCAGTCCGATGGTGCCGACTTGGATGATGTCTTCCATCTCACCGCCGCCGCGGTTACGGAACCGGATGGCGGCGAAGCGGACCAGGGTCTGGTTCATCTCGATGAGTGTGTTGCGGGCGTACTGGTACTCGTGTGTGCCTTCTTCCAAAGACTGAAGCTGATCGAAGAACAGCTTCGACAGCGCGCGTGCGTCGCCCGGTGCGATCTTCGCCGTGTCCTCGATCCATGGCAGCGAACCGGTGAACGAAGGAGCCTGGGTGGAGGGACTTGCGGTCGGCGGTACGGACGTTCCTGTCGGCTGCGTGAAGATGGTCACGTCACTACCTTTGCCGTGGGGTACTGCAGTGGGCACGCCTGTCGATTCGGCTTCGGAGGCAGAGGCCTCCGGTAAACGAGGGGCGAGCCGACGCGTGGCGCAGCAGTGACCCGGCCTCGCCCCCACGATTGCTGCAGATGCCTGTGTGACGGGGCGAAGTCCCCGCAAGGCGGGAGTGCCAGTGGGAAATAGACGTTCTGGACCGGTTGCTGCGGTGTCCTCTGCCAGGCCGCGCACCATTCAACGTGTCGAGATCCCGCGTGCCATGCGCCATGATCTAGACCCCCACTGTGGCCGTATGGTCAGGGTCGCCGGGGGCTCGGGCTTGTTTCCAAACTAGACCCTGTACACGCACGATGGCTAGGCACTCAGAGATCAACGGCGGGCGGTGCGGAAAGCCCGGCAGCCCCGGCGTTGGCCGTCCGACCACGCCAGCCAGCCGCCTTGACCTTCCAGCCACGGAATGTCGAGACATTCATTCTCCACTCCAGCGCCCTCTGCCGGCCGGCAGACTGTCACGGCCTGGTGCAGGCGAACGTGTTCTGTACTCCCGTGTCGTTCGCGGGCCGCACCACGCACGCTTGCCGTCGACGCACTCCTGACCCGGTGGCAACTAGCCATCTTGTCCAGGCGGTACAGGCTGACGTGGGGCGCTAGCCGCAACCTTCGGGCAGGACTACGCTGTTCGGTGAGGCCCCGGCCCCCGGCAGCGATGACTTGTTCCGCTCCGGGAGGCCGCAGTGTCCGCCTTGTTTCTCATTCTCTTCGCGGCCCTGAGCGGCCTCGGCTTCCTCAATCCGATCTGGTGGGTGGCAGCGGCCGTGTTGATCTTCGGGGCCGTTCACTACAACCGCGGTGGGTACGGACGCCGGGGCCACGGCGACGATTCCGACTACGGTGAGTACCGGGACTACCGCGATCAACAGGACCGCTGGGACCGCCGGTACAGCCGACAGCGTCGTGGGCGCTGGAACCGTGAGGATCGCCGGGACCGTCAGGACCGCGATCATCACAGGTGAGCAATGGGATAGCGCTGTATCCAGGCGTTCCCGGGTGAGTTTCGCTCAGGCCGTCCGCGACTGTCGGCGACGACTGCGCTGCGAGGTGAGCACGACGCATGGGAGCGTGTGTGCCGGCGTGTCAGTGGGTCGGGCGTCGGCGTGAGCGCAATGCCGATCGCACGGAGAGGTACCCCACGTCTGCGACGAGGAGCAGTACGCCGATGGAGAGCCAATACAACATGCCCGCGACGGCCCCGCCGATGATGCCCAGCACGATCGCCGGCAACGTCGTCCGGCCGTTCGCCGTCGTGCTGGACACGCGCAACCGCTGGCCGGACCTCTTCTCCAGGTGGCTGTCCATGCAATCAGCGTCTCCGAGCCAACCGTCAAAGCCCATAGGCGAACCAGCACACAACCTTCAGAAACACGCTCGTATGCTGCGGCACCACGGTCAGCTGACCGGCGCGCCAAGCCCCCGCGCCCGCGGTCTCACTCCCACGTCCTTCCTCGCCGCCGCCGCGGCGCTGAACACGATCCACGAGGCCCTGCGCACCGCCCAGACACTGCGGGATGGGGAGTTGCGCGAGCCCGTCCAGGCCGACTCGGAGCAGGCAGTTGCTGCGCTCCTGCTGCTCCGCGAATCACGCGATCAGCTCGCCGAGTGGGAACCGGGCCTGATCGAAGAGGCCCGGGAAGCGGGCGCCAGCTGGGCCGACCTCGACCACCCCCTCGGCGTTTCCAGCCGCCAGGCCGCCGAACGCCGCTACCTTCGCGTACGCCCCGGAAGTCCGGGGTCCACGGGCGAGCAGCGGGTACGGGTCACCCGCGACCGCGCCGCCGACCGCACCGTCACCGCCTGGGCCCGCGCCCACGCCGCGGACCTGCGCCAGCTCGCCGGCCAGATCACCGCGCTCACCGACCTCCCCGGCGCCGCCCGCACCCCTCTCGTCGAGCTCACCGCCGCCCTCGCCGACAACGACGCCGCCGCCTTCGTCGGCCCCCTGACGGACACGCACGCGTATCTGGCGTCCGACCACCCCGACCTCGCGGCGCGCGTCGATGACGTCGCCCCGCCACACCGACCGGCTCCGTCGGCACAGCGGCGACCAGCGCCGGAACTGAGCGTGATCTCCGCGACTTCGGGATCTTCCCACTCGGTCCGCGGCAAACCCTGCACCCGAGCCCTCCCCGGGCCGGGCGCGCACCGTGCCCCAGCGGCACTGGTGCCTAGCCCTTTGCGCCACCGCGGGCGATTCGCGACCGCCATCGCCACGTCGGCCGCCACCATGGCTCCCGTACACCGTGGCGATGTCGAGGAGGGCCCTGCATGTTCCCCGACCATCACAGGCTCAAAGGCGGCGCGCTGCAGTTGGGTGCGCCCGGTCCGGGCGCGGTCGGTCCGTTCGGCACTTGGCCGGCCGACGGCCAGCAGGACGACAACGACCGCCAGGAGCGCCAGGACCTTGAGGCGGTGACCGGGGAGGGCTCCGCGCGTTGAGGAGACGACGGGAAGGCGCCGGCGCCTGCGCCGCTCGTTGCCGGCGAAGGCCCCGGCTCTTCGCAGGTTCGCATCCAGGAGAGCCCCTGGAGATGGTCGATCGGTCCGCGCGCGCTGGGCACTCACGGTTACCGCCGCGTTGAGATAGGTGTCGTTGCGCAGGGAGTTCGAATTCCGGCTCCGGCACGAGGCCAGCAGGCAGACGCGACTTGTCGCGAGGCTTTCAAAGACCTCGGCATCCGCCATCGTCGTCGCGGATCGCGCTTAAGAGTCAGCCGGGGAGCCGGGTGCGCAGGAGTTGCTGGCCCAGCTCGGCGCCCTTGTGGCTGTCGGCCTGCGCCTTGCGGAACAGCTCTGCGTCCTGAATGTAAGTCTCCTTCCGCAGAGCGTTGCTCAGCCACGCCTCGACGTACCAGATCAGGTTGTAGTCCTTGCCCTTGGTACCGGTGGCCTCACCGGTCCCGCTGCTGCTGCTCATGGTGCCTCCCTGAGCGTTGGAGACGGGCTGCTGTGCCCGCCGTACGACCGGCAGGCCGCATGCAGCGGACTGCCGCCTGCATTCGCCATGGCGGTTGGGCGAACCCCGGCCCTCTGCTTGAAGGGAGCAGTCGGCCAGGGCAGCCCACTGGGAGGAATGAGACGGTAACCGTGCCGTGGCACGATGCCCTCTCAGCGGCACTGGGCAAGGGGCCGCCGTTCACACCAACGGCTCTGCTACCTCATGGCACCGCGCATCTCCCAGGTCCGGTTGCTAACGGGCTCACCTCGCCGCCGCCATCTATCCGAAGGACGATCTGCCAGAGCGGGCCGCTGCGAACAGGAACTAGCCCAGCAACTGCTGTGCTGGAGTGGCTGGAAACGCGGCCCGCTGGTGCACTCCGGGCCGGTGGCCGGTCGATCGAGCGGAAGCCCTGCCTCCGGTAGACCTGCTCCGCCTGCAGCCCTCTGAGACCCTGGGTTGGTGCGACGGGACTGGCGGCCCGGTATTCGGTTTGGGCAGCCGGGGTGCAGTGACCTGACGCGCAATGAGCGTGTCAGCTATCCAGAGCCTCTTCAGGGACAGGACCATCACAGCACAACGCGCGCACCACAGACCCATGAAGGAGACCAAAATGGCCACCGGCACTGTGAAGTGGTTCAACGCGGAAAAGGACTTCGGCTTCATCGAGCAGGATGGCGGAGCCCCGACATGTTCGTCCACTACTCGGCCATCGCCCGTACCGGGTACCGCGAACTCAACGAGGGCCAGAAGGTCGAGTTCGATAGCACCCGGTCGGCGGTTCCGCCCGGGTATGAGACGAAGAGACTGCGGACCGGTCGACGAGGTGCTCTACACCATGGGGTCCAGACCCGGGCCCGTTCCGCCTTCCCGCTGGATCTTCTCCTCCATCTGGCGTGCCTTCTCCCGCAACTGCTGGCGCTCCTGCGGGTCGGTGGCCCGGTCCGCCGCGTCCTTCAGCTCCTGCGCCTTGGCACGCATCTGCTGGGCACGGTCGCCACCTTCACCTGCAACACTCATGATCGCTCCTGGATCTGTTCGAAGAGGGTCCCATCAGCGAACCACCACGTTTTGGGTCCGGCATCTCAGCCAGTTACCCAGTGCTATCCCTGCAGTTCGATGCTTCACCCGTTCAGCCACAGGTCAGGGCAGGGGGGTCCGCCGGTTGCGTTGGAGAAGGCCGCGGTCGCTCCCAGCGCCCCAGCGGGTCCGAGGATTTCTCGGCCTTCACCGGGGTCGACCCGCAGGATCCGGAAACCGGCCATTCCGGACGGTGAGAGCACCCGCCAAAGACGTCAATCCGTTCAGCCGGCAGTAGGTGTACGCAGGGCCAGGAAGGCGACGTCGTCGTCGTTGTCGTCCGGACGGGCTTGAGCCAGCAGGGAGTCGCTGAAGGAGTCCAGCGGACGGTGGGCCAGGGAAGCCGCGTGCCTGCGGAGTCTGTCCATGCCATCGTCGAGGGTGTAGCGGCGGGATTCGATGAGTCCGTCGGTGTAGAGCACGAGGGTGGACCGGGGCGGCAGAGTGAGTACGGCATCCGTTCGGGGACTCGGGCCACCGGTGCCGAGCAGCATGCCGTGCCCACCGGTCAGGAATCGTGTTTGGCCGTCGTGGGTGATCAGTAGTGGTGGTGGATGACCTGCGTTGGTCCAGTGCAGCTTCCAGAATCCCTCGTCACCCCTAGTGAGCCGAGCCAGGATCATGGTGGCCATCGGCTCCTGGGCTATGTGCATGACGGCTTGGTCGAGGTGTGTGACCGCTGTACTGGGCGAGCCGGGATGCGTCCAGACAAAGGCGCGCAGCATGTTGCGGATCTGGGCCATTCCTCCAGCGGCATCGAGGTCGTGGCCGACGACGTCGCCGATCGCCAATGCGGTCGCGCCGTCGGTCAGCGAGAAGGCGTCGTACCAGTCCCCGCCGACCTGGGAGGCATGCGGAGCGGGCACGTACCGAGCTGTCATCTGCAGCCCCGGCACGATCGGCATCTGGGGCAACAAGTGCCGCTGCATGGTCTCGGCAACCTTGCGTTGCCTCTGGTAGAGGCGTGCGTTGTCCAACGCCAGGCCCGCCCGCCGGGTGAGGTCCTCGAGGAGCGGGAGATCAGAGGTGGTGAAAGGTTCAGGGCGGTTCGAGCGGCCGAGGGTCAGTGCGCCGAGCACTTCGCGCAGTCCACGGATCGGGGCGATGGCGGCCGAGTGCATGCCGGTCTCCGTGAAGAGCCGTTGCTGCTCGACGGCGATGCCGGAATCCGGCGGTCCCTGGTACGTGGAGGGGCTGGCGATGGTCGAGGCGGCACCGCGCAAAGCCCGTGACAGAGGCATCGGTGATTCTTGCGGCACCGGAGGCATGGGCCCTTGCAGGTCCGGGCGCTCGACCAGGAGCCCATCCGCGTGCTGCATGACCAGCGTACGTCTGACCTCGTCCACCTCGGTGATCAGGTCGACGACCGCCCAGTCCGCGAGCCGGGGCACCGTCAGTGCAGCCAGGCGATGCAGCGCCTCGTCCACGTTCAGCGTGGAGGTGAGCTGTGTGGTCGTCTCAGCGAGCAGTGCAAGGCGGTCCAGTTCCGTCAGCCTCTCGGACTCCTCGGCTTCGTCCTGGTGGGCTTCTGGCACATCCTGTGGCTGATAGAGCAGTACCAGCGCGCCCGATGCTCCGGCGTCAAGACCGTAGGGCGTGATGAGCCAGGCCAGGCCGAGCACCGTGCCGTCCCCGCAGGTGAACCAGTCAAGGTCGCAGTGCCTGGTGCTGTGCGAGAGGAGGGCCATACGCAGCCCGCAGCGGCTACGGGGCAATGGGTGCCCGTGCCTGTCGCGGTGCAGCAGGTCGTGAGCGTCCCGGCCGACCAGGTCGTCCGCGGACCGGTGGAACAGCTTCTCGGACCGCCCGTTGGCCGCGACGATGATCCCTTCGCCGTCCACGACAAAGGCGGCTGCCGTGATGTCCTCGAAGACATCGCAGAGCATCGCCGTAGCCCCCGCCAGACGATCCTGAAACGCGGCTCCCCCGGCATCCGGCACACCGGTGTCCATACCCCTCCTAGCTCTGGCCCCTCCCTCTCTGTTTACCACCGCACAAGGATTAACACCCGCAACTCTCCTATAGCTGCTTTGTGCGCATCGCGATCGGTGGTGCTCCGTGCAGCCGAGGCCGGAAAGCCGGCGCTGGGCTGTCGTCGGGAGGTCCGAAGGCCCGGTCGGCTGTCTGCGAGGCGTACGGGATGCCTCTGCGGAGACTGATCGGATTGGACTGGTAACTAGTACGGCTGGGTTCCTCTGTCCAGCAGCGCAGCGGCCTCACCGACCCCCGCGCCGCACGTGCTACGGACCTCCCCGTTTTCTACTACCTCTTCGATCTGCTGCGCCTGGCCATGACCTCACCCGTCTTCCCCTGCGTACCCGCAAGGCACTGCTACGTGACGTCTTCGCCTTTCAGGAGCCGCTGCGCTTCACCACGCACCGAAATGTGTGGTCGCCCGAACTGCTCGACGGCGCATGTACCCGTGAGTGGGAGGGCCTGATCGCCAAACGGGCGGACGCGCCCTACGTCCACCGGCGCTCGACCGACTGGCTGAAGCTCAAATGCGGCGGTGTCCAAGAGTTCGTAATTGGTGGATTCACCGAACCGACCGGCAACAAAGTTGGCTTCGGGGCGCTCCTCCTCGGCTACTACGAGAACGGCCGGTTGCGCTACGCCGGAAAAGTCGGCACCGGATACGACACCCGCACGCTGCGGATCTGCGGCACCGTCTTGATGCTCTCCGGAACAACATGTCGCCCTTCCACGACGCGAGCCGGGAGCGAGCCGTCCACTGGGTGCGCCCGGAACTGGTGGCACAAATTGGCTTCACCGAGTGGACCCGCGACGGCATGCTGCGCCATCCCCGCTTACTGGGGCTACGCGACCACAAACGCCCCGCTACTTGAGCCTCGCTCTCGGTACCGCAGACCTGCTTGTTCTGGCGGTCCTGACATCGGCCGATGGGACCGTCACCTGGCACTTTTGAAGGCGCCTCTCGCGTACAGCGTGGGCGAGGATGCACAACAGGGGATCGCGCCAGCCTGCGCGCGGTCAAGAATGGGTCGAGTTCCGAGCCCCCGGCCCCGGTGGTGTTGCGCGAAGGAACCGAATGCCGGGCTGTCCTGACTTCCGGGTCGTAGGTGACGCCCTCGAAGGCCTGAAAGCCGTAGACGTGTGGTGCAAAGACGGTGCGGAAGTGGCCAGTCGCGAGGTGTCCTGGTGGACTTCAGAGCGGAGGGGCCCTATGAGGTGGTACTTCTAGCCGAGCGGACGCCCCGTGACCGGCCGCGCAGGGGCTCTACGAAGCCCGGGCCGGGCTGATCGACGCCAACCACAAGGTTCTTACCGAGCAGGCATACACCTTCGAAATCAAAAGGCTGCTGCCCGAGCCTCCGTGAGCGGCGCACGGCGGTGAATGTCCACCCTCGCCGGTGGCTTGCGGGGCCGGGCACGGAGCCTGCGCACTCCGTGCCCCCGTCCCTCATCACCGCAGCCGCCCAACCGCATCCCACGGGTGCCCTGGCCGCTGGGAGGAAACCCGGCAGACGTGATCATGAAGCGCCGAGAGGGTGAGCTGCCGGCAACGGCCTAGCAGGGCCGCGTGCTGGTCCTGTTGGCTGCCGCGGTGTTTCACTGGGTGGGTTCAGCCGAGCTGATGTCGCCAAGCGCGGCACCCAGCCGGAAGGCAGGACGCGCCACGGCCATGAACAGGCCACTGACTCACGGTCTCAAATCGCGAACCCGACTGTTGTCGCGCGGCAAATAAGACGCAGCGTACCCCGGCGTGAATTGTCGTACTACATGATCAGGATCACGGGACTCCGAAGGGCATGCGCGGGCCCGCCAGTACGCCCCCCCCGGAGAACAGCTACAGCGTTGTTCATGACGAGAACTCGACCTCCTGCCCTTCGTGCCGCAACTCGAAGGGCAGGGGTGACACCGCGAAAGCCGGCAGTTTCCGTCGCATGTGCCCAGGCCGACCAGGCCCGCCGACCGCGCCGGACAGCGGGACGCCGGGCTCTTCACTGGGACGCGGTCAGCAACCGCGGCAGCCGGTGCAGCCGCACCTGGCCGACGGCACCTGCTGCCAATTCGGCGGTCATGTACGTGCAGTACGGCTGACGCCTGCGATCGGTCGGTGAACCGGGGTTCAGGAGGCGCAGCCTGCTGTCGGCTGTCGTGTCCCACGGAATGTGGCTGTGCCCAAAGACCAGCACATCCAGGTCGGGAAACCGCGCGATACACCGCCGTTCGCGCCCCGGCGCCGGGCCCGTTTCGTGGACGACGCCGATGCGGAGCCCTTCCAGTTCCACGCGCGCCACTTCGGGCAACCGGGCCCGCAGATCCGCCCCGTCGTTGTTGCCGTACACACCGACCAGTCGCTTCGCCCGCGCCTCCAGAAGGTCGAGGGTAGCGGTGTCCACCCAGTCTCCGGCGTGTATGACCACGTCGACGTCGGCGATCCGGTCGAGGAGTTCCTCCGGCAGCGCCCTGGCCTTCGTGGGCAGATGGGTGTCGGTGGTCAGTAGCAGGCGCACCTTTCCAGCGTATGCGGCCAGTCGGGCCTGAGCCGTGTCCGCTCCTCTAGGCGGTCCATGCGGTTTTCCAGCATGGCGTCCAGACGTCGTCCGCTGGTGCGGTCTCCTCGTCAAAGAAGGAGAGACGCACCGTCACCTCGCTGCCTCTTCGTCTCTGGGTTTGGCGCGCGCCCGTCAGACGTGCCGGTGGGAGCGCCTGCTTCCCGCGATGAGCCGGTAGAGGGCGAGCAGGATCAGGGAGCCGACGATCGCCGCGACCCATGTGGAGAGGTCGAAGAACCCGTCGATCGAGTCGACGCCGAAGATGACCTTGCCGAGCCAGCCTCCGAGAAGGCCGCCGGCGATGCCGATGAGCATGGTGATGATGATGCCGCCGGGGTCCTTGCCGGGCATCAGAAGCTTCGCGATCATTCCGGCGAGCAAGCCGATGAGTATCCACGCGATGATGCCCATGATGGTCCTCTCCCGTTCTCTTTTCGTACGCCTGAGTTCAGTTATCGACTGCGCCGGGAAAAGGGATTCAAACCTTCCGGTCAGGCCCACTGAGTGGTGCGCACTACGAGCATGACACCGGGAGGAGCCCGGGTGGTGCGGCGTCCGCCAAGGGATCACATGGTGTCGCACGCTTGTCGGCGGGCTTCGACGACATCCTGCCCAGACTCACAGGCCCCCTCGGTCACCCGACTGCTGGTGTGCGCAGCGTGACTTCTGACAGCCCGTGAGACCGCGGCGACGTCGTCGACCGTGGTGATCGACAGGCATGTCGATGAAGCCTTCCGATGATGTGGGCCGTTCATCTCTGTTCGGACGGCTGCGCGATGTGATCCGCCATGCTTCGGCAGACCGTGGCGGCGGGGCGCAGCGACGACTCCGGCGCGCGGGGCTGGACCACCACCGCCGACGGCGCGGTCGAGAAGGCCTGCTTCTTGCCAGATGGGCTGGTCGTCGGTGCCGTATCCCTTGGCGCGCTGTGATCAGGGGTTGAGGTCCAGTACGCGGACCGGTTCCACTTCCCACCGGTGCGGGGCGGTGGTGGCGATGATCGCGCCGTCGGGACGGTCCGGGGTGGGCAGTGCCACGTACTGGCTATGGGCCGCTGCCCAGGTCTCCTGCCGCGCGACGGCCAGGGCGGCGGCCATGTCCAGATCGAGGACGGTGATGCCGGGGAGGGAGGCCAGATGCTCGGCGGTGCCAGTCCGGGCGCGATCGGCTTCGACTAACGCGCACGCCGGGGCGTACAGAAACCAATTCGCTTCGGCGTGGGCGCGGTGGATCAGGCGGGAGGCGAGGATGTTGCCCTGGCCGGCTGCAGCCATCGCGGTGTCGTCCAGGACGATGTGCACGGCGTCGCTCACCGGCCGGTCACCTGAGCCAGGCGCCGGTCCAGTTCGCTGTCCAAGTCCTGCTCCTCAGCCGCGGTCGGGGCGTAGCCGTTCCATTCCTTCAATGCGGCCAGGGCCTTCTCGGCCCGCTCGGCACGCTCATCCGGAGTCAGCAGTGTCTCGGCGAGACGGGCGAGATACGCGCGCAGGGACAGTCCCTCAGCGGCAGCTATCGCGGCGAGCCGGTCCTTGGCTTCCTCGGGGATACGGACGTTGGCGTCGGACATCGTTGCGCTCCTTTCCCATCCTTCAGGGTACGGGTACGGGTACGTACCCGTACCCGTCACCTGCGACAAAGTTCCAGTCACGACCCTGTTGTGTGCCGAATCCAGTGCAAGGCTGTGACGGCGGGTGATCCTCCACTCCCCGGCGGAGGCCCCACCATGCCCGCCGTGTGCTGCCACGTGGGCGGCCTCCCCACGGGACGGCCGACGGCGATGCAGGTAGCACCTGGCCTCTCCCGCAGCCGGAACGGTTTGACTTCGCGACCGCGCGGCCAGGCAACGACAGCGGTACATCGCTACGCCGCCGGACGTGATCCACTCTGCCCTGGGCGGCGCGAAGACGGTGCACCTCACCTGGCTGCAGGCTGGCGGTGGCAAGATGACGAGCGGCCGACCCCACCAACGCTGGGGTCGGCCGCCGTCGTCATCTGCGGCCCGAATGGGGCCGGAAGCGGTGCGATGGCTCAGGTGTGGACGGAGGGGACGGTGGCCGAGGCCGTCGCGCTTGCCAGCCCGGTGCTGGCCGAGCAGATCGAGGCGATGCTCACCGGACGGCCCACCCCCCTTGGCAGCCAAGCCGGGCCGGGGAGGCTCGCGGGAGATCAGCGGGCCGGGCTCAGTGTGTCGGCGATGACGGTGGCCAGCTGCGGCATCTCCCAGTATTCGGAGTGGGTCCACAGCCCGGCGCTGGCTGTATGCGGGAGCGGAACGTCGACGGGCGGTGTTCCGTCGACGAGGCGGAAGATGCGGGAGGCGGCGAAGGCCAGGACGTCGAGGGGCTGCCACAGATTCGTCCATCGGCCCAGTGAGGCCGGAAGAGCGACCGGCGTGTCCGGCCTATAGGGAGTGAGCTGGCCGCCTCGAGGGTCGCACAGGTGGAAGTAGGAGGGCTGGGAGCCGAAGGTGACCAGGGAGGAGATCCACAGAGGGTCCTGGGCGGTAGCCATGTCGACGGCGATCACGCCGCCAAGGCTGTGCGCGGCCACGCGCACGCGGTGGTCAGGGGTAGCGCCCAGGCGAGGGTCGACGGCGGCGATTTGTTCGCGAACCCGTGCCTGGATGGCCGCGCGGTGACGCTGGTAGACCAGCACGTCGCCCAGAAAGCGTGTGGTGGCGGGCCCGAAGCGGGTGCGTAGCGCGTGGTTGGCCCGGCGGGCGACCGCCTGGATGGCGGCTCCGGCGACCCGGTCCAGGTCTGCCAGGCGGCGCCGGATCAGGCTGCGCTGCTTCTCCCCGTCCGATCCGGGGCCGCGCAGCCCCCTCTCGCACGGGTCGTCGGTCTCGGTCCTCACCGCGTCGGCGATCGCTCTGCCGGTCTCTCGCAGCAGGGCCTCGTCGTCGGTGGCCGCGAGCCAGCGAGTGGCAGGCCATTGTTCGGCGAGCGTGTCCAGGATGAGCTGCTCGGTCTCCGGGTCTGCTCCGCTGGTGCGCAGCCCGCTGTCGTCGGTTGCCAGGCCGTCGTGTACTCCCTCGCGTACGGGCGGCGGCGGTTCCAGGAGGGGGCCTGCGGGTTTGGTGCCGCGCAGCAGGGACGCCAGGACGGCAGCCGTCTCGGCATCCTCAAGGGCGCTGGTGCCAGCTTCGTCGCGCAGTCCTGGCTGTGCGGTGGGGCGCAGGGGCAGCGCCAGGTCGACGAAGGTATCGTCGGCGCCGAGATCGCCCCAGTAAACCGGACGTAGGGTGACTTGGGCGGCAGCCTCCAAGGAGGCGACGGTGGCGGTGAAGCCGTCATGGTCACGGTTGCCGACACCGTGGATGACGAAGGCGGGCTCGTCCATGCGTTGCTCCTGCAGCTCATCGGGGGCCGGTGCGGGTCATGTCG
The DNA here is from genome assembly GCF_053591755.1 of Streptomyces sp. NPDC002926. Taxonomy (NCBI): domain Bacteria; kingdom Bacillati; phylum Actinomycetota; class Actinomycetes; order Kitasatosporales; family Streptomycetaceae; genus Streptomyces; species Streptomyces sp. NPDC002926. The sequence continues at coordinate 19,455 of NZ_JBSFUK010000014.1, read as the reverse complement.
TGGTGGCGCAGGCGGCGGGGCTGCCGTAGACGGCATACGCCAGCCACGTCGGATCCCCGCCCTGAGCCCGGATGGCCTGCCGGGCCTGCATCGAGGCCTGCCCCAGAGGCAGGCCTTCGGAGACGAGGTGGCGGTAGAAGGCGTCCGCGTAGGCCAGCGCGGAGTCGGAGCGCACCGGCCACAGCGTGCCCACGAACGCCCCGGCACCTGCCTCGAGGAATCCCGGGGCCCAGCCCATCGATGTGGAGTACCAGTCGATCTGCCCTGCGCTGCGGCACGCATTGAAGAACACCAGCGGCCGCGTCGCGCGCAGCGCGCCGGCCCCCTGAGCGTAGGAGAGGTCCCTGGGACTGAATTCGCCGTCGGCCATGGCCACCCGGGATCCTGCTTCGGTAAAAGCGTTGTGGCAGGCGAAATGCAACAGTCCAGGCAGACCGCCACGGACTGCGCTGCGGACTTGCGAGCGCCGGGTCAGTGTGCCGCCATAGGCCATTGCAGGCCCGAATCGGGCCCGAAGCGCAGAAACCTCCTGCTCTGCCTCCCGCGGCGACCCGGGTGGGACTACGAATGTGGCCTGAGGCAGGGCAAGTTGTCGTACTCGGTCCTGACCGAAGACCCGGCGAACGATGGGCAGCCACTCCGCGAGAAACCCCTCGCCCTCGTCCGTCCCGTCCAGCGGGTAAAGCAACTCCCACGGGACAAGATCGTGCTCACCAAGCACCGTGAAGGCACGGATGCTGCCCGTCTCCTGCCAGAACTGGCGCCGCACCGCTTCCGGCACTGCGGCCCTCCACAGCGCCACCCCCAAATCCCGCAGGCGCTCACGCACCTCCTCCGCGTCGGTCTCACCGCCGGCCACGGCCGCGACTGTGCGCAGCTCCCGGTAGATGTCCTCCGTGGCCTGCCTCGGATTTCCTGCCCTGACGTGAAAGGCCTCCGGGGCGTAGCTGGTCTCGCTCAGCAGCTGGAAACTGTAGGAACCGTCAGCCGCTTTGAGGACCTGCAAGGTCACCTCACCGGGATCCATGGCCAGCGAATCCAGCAGAGCGGTTCGAGGCGGGCCGTCGCGTGTGGGCACTCCTCCCTCGACCGAGATCTGCACCCGCAGTTCGCCCAGGAAAGAACCACCGCGAAACGCACGCACTGTGACCGTGTGCAGCCCTGGCCGCATCGCACGAAGTCCGAACACCAGAACGTCGGAATCCCGGCCCGTCTCGACCAGCACCTCCTGCTGCAGGTCCCCCAATGCCAGCAGCCCTGGGGCATGAACCGTGATCAACAGCCGAGCGCCCCCAGCCGGGATGGCGAACGCACGCAACGCCACACCTGTAGCACCGCCGCGGACGATCTGCACCTGCAGTGGCACCTCGCGGCCCGGCGGGGCCTGCTCAGCAAGCTCCGCCACCAAACGACGAGGTTCTCTCTCATCAGTGCGCCCCGCCGCAGGAGGAGGAAGACGGGATCCGGATCCCGGGTAACCGATGAGCGGGGGCCCATCGGCAGGCGGTTGCTCCTCCTCATCGTCTGAGAACCCGGGATAGGCCGTCCAGGGGGCCTCCTCTGCGGCGATGTCCTGATGCTCTAACCGCGCCCTCCTGTCCTGACGATCGTGCTCTCCGACCCGAACGCTTGGTTGGAGGACCCGTACCTCACCCCGCACCGTCAGTCCGGGCGCCGGTTCCATCTGACTGATGCGGCGGTCCAGATCCTGAGCCAGGTCCATTGCTCGATGACCGTAATAGCGTCGGCTGACCGTCGGGGCGAGTTGTTCCACCTCAGACCGCAGTAACGCCGCAACACCACGTTGTCCGCTTGCCAGCCATACAGCAGGGTCCGAGACTCGCCAGGCGAGACTGAAGATCGCTCTGAAAGACGTCGCTCCCTGTGAGTCGGGCAGGAGGATGTCCAAATCCGTGTAATGCTCGCGCACGTCCACCGCGAAGACCGAGGTGTAGCGCCTACCGGCTGCATCCGTGAATCCGGGTCGGCCCGGCTCGATATAGACCTCGTAAACGCCATGAGCGTTGGCGAGGACCAGCGCCCGGCCGGGCCCGACAGGAGGCAGGTCTCGGCTGGACCAGAATGTGGGCAGCCGTTGGACGCCGACCAAGGGATGCTCAACGCCATGTAACACATTTCGATGCACCACAACTGTTCCGAGCGCACCGCCCAGGACCATACCGGTGCCCGGCGCAACGAGAACATGGTCAAGGGCATGCCGCTGCCCACCGCTCCCAGCGACGGAGGAGTGTAGGTCGAGGAGAGCTCTGAGTTCAGCTGCGGCTCGCTGTTGCTCTGGCTCGGGCAGATCCTCGACAAATATCTCGATACGAGTCTGCCAAACGACCTCAAGGCGGAACCGCAGCCGCCTGGCTTGACTGTCACTCGTGGAGTTCAGTTCGGCTGCGGTGCGGTCCAGCCGCTCCAGCTCTCTGCGCTCGCGTAGGGGATCACCACGGCCAAGCCATGCGGCAATCCGGTGCCGCAGTCCGGCCCACGCTTCGGAGTTCACTGCCTGCACGACAGCGGTCCCTGCTGCGGCAGCCAACGCCACCAGGCTCTCGGTCAGCATCAGATCCCCCCCGGCTGCCTCCAGCCCCTGCTGTAAGGGGCAGGGCACTGACGGTAGCGTCCACCGAGATCAACGCGCATGGTCTTCGTCAAACGGGCACCACCTGACCGGATGATGACGTAGACCCCCTCCTGCCGTCACCTGCGCACGCCTCTCCCCGCCGCACTCCGGCACGGCGAGCGCGGTGGGCCCGGCGAAGCCCAGCGGGACAGTGACCTCGGCGAGGCGCACGGCAAACTCGAACGCTCGGCGTCCTCGTCGACACTCGCGTATGTCAGTCATCCGTAGGCACGAGCCCGCTTCCCCCGTAGACCCGCGCCGACGAGTTCCCGTACACCGCGTACGCCAGCCGAGTGGGGTCTCCGCCGCTCTCGCGGATGGCGCGGCGGGCGCCGAGCGAGGCGTCGCCAAGTGTCTGCCCGCCCGTGGTCAGTTGCTGATAGAAGGAGTCGGCGAAGACCAATGCCGAGTCCGAACGTACGGGCCAGAGCGTGCCGATGAATGCTCCGGCCCCGGCGCGCAGGAACTGCGGTGCCCAGCCCAGGGAGGTACCGAACCAGTCGATCTCCCCTGCGCTTCGGCAGGCGTTGAGGAAGACGAGCGGTCGTGCGTCGCGCAGCGAACGTGATTCGGCGGCCGTGCTCAGGTCGATCGGATCGAAGACCGTGTCGGCCATCGTGACGCTGGAGCCCTTGGCCGAGAAGGCGTTGTGGCAAGCGAAGTGGAGCAGCCCTGCTTGACCGAGGTCGATCAACTCGGCCAGTTCGCGATGGGTTGTGACCGGTGCGGTGTGCGGCTTCGCCGCGCCGATGCAGGCACGGACGCGGCCGACTTCGTCTGCGGCGTCTGCGGGGGATCCGGGCGGTACCACGAAGGCGGCCTGTTCCAGGGACAGTCGGCGGACGCGGTCCTGACCGTAGATTCGGCGTACGAGGGGCATCCATTCGGAGAGGAACCCGCCGGCCAAGCTCTGGCCGTTGACCGGGTAGAGCAACTCCCAGGGCAGGATGTCGTGTTCGCCGATAACTGTGAGAGATGTGATGTCTGAGGCCTGCTCCCAGAACTGGCGTTGCACCGCAGGAGGGACGGCCGAAGACCACAGCTGGACACCGAGGTTCTGAAGGCGCCGGTATTTGAGATCGGCGTCTTGTGAGGCACCACGGTTCAATCGGCTACTCCCCTGGCCCGGACCGTGCGCGTCCTGGGCCAGTCGGCACAGTTCCCGATAGATCTGCTCGCGGGCGTGGTGGGGATCTTGGCTGCGGAACTGGAACGTCTGGGCCTCGTGGCAGGTCCGGCCGATGAGGCGGAAGCTGTAGGCTCCTGTGGTTTCGTCCCGGTCGACCAGCAGTGTGGTCTCACCCGGGTCGTTCGCCATGCTGTCCAGCGGGGTGTGGCGCTGCGGTCCGTCCCGGGTGGCGCTGTGCGGTGTCACAGTGAGCGGGCAGCGGACCTCGCCAAGGCAGGTCGCCCCGCGAAAGGCCCGTACGGTTACGACATGCGTGCCGCAGACGACTGTCCGCAGGCCGAAACGCAGGGGGGCGGAGCTCTTGCCCGGGTAAACCGTCACTTCTTGCTGGAGGTCGTCCAGGGCCAGCAGACCCGGCGCGTGGACGGTGATGGTCAGGCAGGCCCCCTCGGGCGGCAGTACGAGAGGTAGTACGGGCATGCCGCGAATGGCTCCGCACATGATCTGTACCTGGAGCGGCAGGACCCGGTCCGGCGAGGACTGCTCCGCCAACTCGGCGACCAGACGGTGGGGTTCGGCACCGGGAATTGGAAGCGGGTCTGGCGGATTGGGTGGTCCCGGAGGACTGATGCCGGAGGGGCGTTGTCCGTGATCGGGCCTATGATGCGGGGCATGGTGCGCACCCCTGTTCTCGCCGCTCGCCGAGTGTGGTTCTTGTGCGCTGCGGAGGGACGGCTCTTCGTGAGCGCCCGTGACCAGGGGTCCGGCGAACGGCTCTGACGTGTGTTCGTCACAGAGCCAGGTCAGTACACGGGGCAAGACGTGAAGTGCATCGAAGTGTGCGGCATTGGGTTCGTTGACGGCCGTCGCGCCGGGAATGCGTTCAGCCAGCCAGCGTGAGTGTTCCACTGGAGAGAATTCGTCATGTGCGCCGTGCCACAGCAGCACCGGCCCGCGGATGTCTCTGAGGTCGAAGCCCCACGGCGTGGTGAAGGCGAGGGCGTCATCGATCCAGCCATTCGACGACGTACGCAGTGCTTCCCTGTAGTGCCGCATCAGCATCGATCGGACGCCGGCGTCAGCGATCACCGTCCGATCCGAGTCGGTGAGTTCCCGGCGCAGCTCGGTGAGAAGGGTGACCGGGTCCTTGAGGTGTTCGCGCAACAGCCGCTGACGCCTTGTGGGTTCGGCATGAGCACCGGCCCCGGCGGTGGCGTACTGGCGCACGACCTGCTCGGCCATGCCGTCGAAGCCGTCGACCCCCTCCTCCCCCCAGGGAGACAGGCTGGTGAGGGCGGCTGCGCGAGTGACCCGGTCCGGCAGCAGGGCCGCGCAGGCGAGGGCATGTGGGCCGCCCCCCGAGCGACCGACGACGGCAAACCGCTCGATGCCCAGGGCGTCCGCGATCGTTACGACGTCCGCAGCCACGTCAGCCACGCTGCGCCCCTCGAGGCGATCCGACCCCCCGTAGCCCGGCCGATCGTAAATGATCAGTTGGACACCTCGCTGGTAGAGCACCATTCCCCGCGGCGCGGGACCGAGCCTGCTCCCTGGCGTGCCATGGAGCAGGAAGATCGCTCTCCCTCTCGGGTCACCCAACCGCTCGACCATGAGGTGACGCCCATCGGGCGCCCTGACACGCCTGCGCACGAAGCAACTCCATCCCCTCGACTCCGCGGTCCTTACGCCATCTGCCGCTGTGCCGTCATCGCCCCACCGCCCAGGATCACGCCTGGTCGGCGACCTTGCGGCATCCGCTGACCACGAATGCTCGACCTGGCGCAGGGGACCTTCGTCACAGCAGGCGGGTACGGATGAAGTCCTGCAGGTCGCCGCTGTCGAGCCTGCTCTCGAGTTCGGCAATGTTTGCTGCCGTGGGGGCCGTGATGTTGAGGTAGCCGGGATCGTCGGACGCGCGCTGGGCCGGAAGCTGGGGCAGGGCGAGCGCCGAGATGCTGTGGGATGTGGGGGCGAGGTGCTCGCCCATGGCTGCCTTGGAGCTGGTGGGCAACTGCATGGGCTGGTCTTTCAGGAAGCGCCAGACGTCTTGCTGGACGTCGGGGAGGTTGGGGAGGCTGCCGTGCTCACCGTTGATGTAGCGGGTCTCCGCGGTCCAGGGCAGGCGTGCTGAGGCGAGCGGGACTCGGCCGTCTCCGTCGCGGTCGGCATGGTGAGGGATGCGGGTAGTGATGCGGTCCATGTGCTGCCACAGGAACCCCATGCGCTTGTTGTAGGCGAGTCGGAAGAGCGTCTTGAAGCCGGTGCCGGCGATGACCGCCATACGGTCGCGCAGTGCCTGGTCGAGTGACTGGTGCCATGTGTGAAGATCGCGGTGCTGGCGGGCGGCTGCGTCCAGTACGGACTGCAGGTGCAGTTCCTGTGCGGGGGCGAGGTTGAGCCGCCAGGCGCCGACGTCGTAGAAGTCGAAGTTGCCGCAGGGGTGGTCGTAGGGGGTTTGTGTGCTGGGTTCGTCGGAGCTTGCGGGGTAGATGCCAGCCGGTGCCGGCAGCAGGCTGATGACGCCGTGCAGAGTACGGAACGTCTCGCGAGAGAGATAGCGGCCGAGGAGGGCCAGTAGTTCGAAGCCCCACAGGTGGTTCTTCAGGTAGCCGCCGATGGCGGGCGATCCGTAGTGCGGCGTGCCGAGGAACACGACCTTGCCGATGTGCTGCCACAGTTCAGGGTGACGCATGAGGGCCGTGCGGACGACGAGGCCGCCCATGCTGTGGGCGACAACGTTGATGGGGCTTCGTGGGTGGGCTGTGGCGCGGCAGTCCAGCACGGTTTGACGGAAGTGGTCGGCGCTGGTGTGGAGGAGTTTGCGCCAGTCGTACGGGAAGGCGAGCGGCTGGGTGTCCGGTCGTCGTGCGGCGGGGAAAAGGAAGCCTTCGTAGAGGGAGTCGACGGTGACGGGGCTGACTTTGAAAGACGGGTGGGCATCGCTGAGGCCGTCGGCGGACAGTGCGAGGCTATCGATGCGGTTGCGGGACTTGATGTCGAGCCACCAGATTCCGCCCAGGCCGGTGCTGGCGAGGATGCTGCCCATGACTCCGGGGACGAAGATGAGGTTGGTGGCCTCTGTGTCTCCCAGGTGATGCTGTGGTGGGGGGCCGGCCAGTTCTACGAGTTCGGTGTAGGCGCGGGCGCCGAGCAGGGCGCGCAGGGCGGTGGCGGCCCCGGGGTCGCGTACCAGGGTCATTCTGGTGTGCGTGTCGCCGGTGAGGTAGCGGTTGGTGATGTCGTCGGGGTGGTGCTGTGGTGTCACGCTTGCCTCAACTGGTTTGGAGGGCCGATCGGCTGGGCTGACGCAGGGCGGCAACTTCGTCGGGGTGGGCGACGAAGATCTGGTCGTCGTTGATGTAGTTGTAGAAGAGGCCGCCGATGCTGCGGTATTCGTCCCAGAAGAACTTGCGGGCTTGGGCAAGTGCCTCGCCGGCTGCGGTCGGTGCGCCGTTACGGGGCCGGGTGTAGAGGAAGTGGAAGAAGACGCAGGCGAAGCGGGCGGCGAAAGTGGTGGGCACTTTGCTTTCAGTGCCGATGTAAGCGCGGCAGCCGCGTTCGAGGAACTTGTTCTGCAGTTCGTTGCTGTAGGTGTGGTGTGCCGCGGACGTCTCGCAGGCGTTCAAGAAGACGAGTGGATGGTCGTCGAGGTCCGCGTCGCCCATGTCTGCCAGATTGAGGACGTCGCAGGGGTCGTTGGTGCTACCGAATCGCAGGCTGGGCCTGTTGCCGGCTCCGGTTGATGCCTGGCAGAAGACATAGATGAGCTCAACGGGTGCAGGGTCGATGAGGAACCTTGACAGCTCTTCCTTGCGGCGTTCCATCTGGGTGGGAAGGATCTGCGGTCGCCAGTTCGCGAGCTCGAGGGCGTGCTCCTGTGCTGTTTGCTGGGTTGCGTCGTTCGGCAGTCCGCCCCAGTACATGAGATGAGCTCGGGTTGCGTCCTCATCGATTGACCGGGGGCCGCTCATCGGGTGCGGCACATGGGTGATCCTCAGCCGTAGGCCGAGGAAGTCGTGTGGCTCGACGGGCTGTCTTGCGCTGGGCGGAGTGCCGCGGTAGAGGAGTGACCAAGGGACATGCTGTGGTTTGCAGTCTTTCCAGTAGATGCGCAGCCGGTCGCCGGGGGCGAGTTCGCTGACCAGTGATTCCAGCTTGCTTTTCCGGGGGAACATGGAGTGGAAGAGTTGGCGGCCGGCGTGGGCAAGGTCCTGCATTTCGGCGCTGCATGCGTCCTCGGTCCAGGCATGTTCATCCTCATCGGACGCGCGAGGAAAATCGGCCCAGTTGGTGCGTGGCTGGAAGGCCTTGAGCCGGGCGGCGATGTCCGAGGCAGAGATGGTATTGCAGCGATCGGCCCGCTCTTGCCGGTACCTCTCGAGAGCTTCCTGGACTTCGTGGACTCGCTGTTCGGCTGCGGGCAAGGGCGTCCAGTCGATGATCCCCGAGCCCCTCTTCGCGCCATCGACTTCCATCTCCCACCAGGCGCTTGGCGGAGTGACGAACAGCGACAGGGTGCTGTGCGCTCGCTGCCATAGGTGTGGGCTGCGAAGGGCGGTTTCGCGAGCAGGTCTGCCGCGGCGTGCCTGTAGGACCAGGCCCCGGTGACGCTGGTGCGGCCGTAACGCTTTATGGACTTGGCCGGTGGAAGCGGCTTCGTGAGGGACAGCCGGCGGCGGCGTGGAGGGGCGGGGAGCCGGGAGGTCGGCTGCCTGGTCCTGGGCGTTTTGAATGTCGGGCTCGGTGGGGAGGTCTCCGTCGTGAGGGTTTGATCCCGTAGGGGCCTCCTCAACAGGGAACTCGATGGTCAGGTCACGATAGGGGTCGCTGTCCACCAGGACCTGTACATCGATGCGTGCTGTGCCAGGAGTTCGCGGTGTGATGTTGACCAAGCGTTCCTCGGACTCCCCGTGCGGTGGGATGAGGAGGTCGAACTCGACCATCCACTGCTGGACGTCCCCTGCGGCCGTGATGCCCTCGCTTGTTCGCGCATCGCCGGTGTCGGGAAGCGTGAGTTCGCTGGTGGTGGACCATACGAGCCAGTGCGTGAGGAGTCCGGAGTCGGGGATGTCGTCGGGCGGGATGATGCGCTGGCCGGGCTCGCCCGCGGTCAGGTTGTCCGGGTGGTCGGGGCCGACTTGGAAGCAGCCGGTGTAGCTCTGCCCTGCGCGCAGCGGTTCGTCGTCCGGTGGGGTGTCGGTGAACCAGAAGTTGATGTGCTGGGCGTCGACCGCGTCGAGGTCGTCTAGGGAGAGCTCCGGATTCGGGCCGGCGTCGCCCTGGTAGGAGTGTTCGCCGGGGTCGGATGCGGCTGGATCGGGCCAGTCGTCGTCCTCGAAGGAGCCCGCAGGTCCTGGGGGTCTCCCCGGGGGTTCGTCCCCGCTGCCACCGCTGTGTGGCACTGCGGGAGCTCCGGATTCGGGTGCGGGGGTCCCGTTCCCCGATGTGAGAGCGTTACGGGGGCCGCGCTGGGCGTGCATGGCCAGGGTGAGGTTCTCCAGCTGTGTCAGAAAGTCGTCCGCTGCAGCGACAACGGCCAGATCTGTGGGCGCTGCCAGCGACGGTTCGCGTAGGACGCCTGGCAGGAGGGCGGCCTGCTGCTGCGCCTTGCTCAGTCCTTGGCGGTCGCCGACCTGGTCAAAGCGTTGCATGGCCTCTTCGAGAGCGGTCCGGGCCTCGTCGGTACGGCCGTCCAGTCTGAGGGCAAGGTGCAATGTGTAGAGAGCTCGTGCCGAGCCGAGATCCCATCTGTCGTCACGGCTGATCCGGGCGGCGCGATCGAGCTCCGTCACAGCGCGTTCGAGGTCGCTGCCTGCGATGGCCAGCAGTCCGGACAGGTGGGTGAACAGGGCCTCGGCGCGCGTGTCCCCGCGGCTGGAGACTCTGTGGTGGCTCGCATGGATGAGGTCGTGTGCCGTGCGCAGTCCGTCGTCACCTTCGCGGAGCAGGTAGGCGGCCACGATGGTGGCGAGGTCGGCCACGGCTTCCGGGTGGTCTGCGCTGTATTGGGTGCATGCGGCTAGGTTGTCCAGCTCGGATGCGAGCCAGGCTGCGGCCTGAGACGGACCGTTCATGGCCGGTGCGGACTCGGGAAGCTGGATCTGCAGTTCCGCTAAGTCCTGGTGGGTCTCGAGTAGGTAGGCGGCTACGGCGGTGCGCCGGTAGTAGTCGACCAGTCGCCGCCGGGGCTCCTCCTCCGTTTCCGCGTCTTGCAGTTCGTCTGGTGATGCGGCGCTGAGGTAGGAGGTGAGGAGCACATGCATCCGGAAGCGTCCCGGGGAGATCTCCGTGAGAAGGCTGTGTCTGTAGAGGGAGTCGAGGCACGTGTCGGCGTACTCCACGGTCGTTCCGGCCAGTACGGCGGCTGCCCGTTTCTCCAGCTCCGGTCCTGGGTGCATGCACAGGTGACGCAGGAATCTCTGCTCGGTGGCCTCGAGGCTGCGCACGGAGGTGCTGAGCGCACTGGTGAGAGATGCCTGACCGCCGGCCAGCCGGGTGATGCGGCGTCTTGTGTGGGACAGTTCGTCCACGAGGTGGGGGACCTGCCAGGTGGGGTGCGCGAGCAGGACGCCAGCCGCAAGTACCAAGGCGAGCGGCAGGTTGCCGCACAGACGGGCAATCTCCTGCGCGCCGTCCGCTTCTCCCTCGAACCCGCGGTGTCTGAGCAGGCGGTCGAAGAGCTTCGCCGATGTCTCGGGAGACAGGACATCGACGGGTACCGCTTTGGTCACCTCTGCGGCGTCGAGCCGAAGGCGGCTCGTCACCACGGTCAGGCAGCCTGTGTAGCCGGGAAGCAGCGGCTCGACCTGGCTGAAGTCGGCGGCGTCGTCGAGGATGATCAGCACTCGTTTGGACGACAGCCAACTGCGCCACAGTCCGGCGCGGCCGTGCACACTCTCCGGCTGCACCTCCGAAGGAATGCCTGCAGCCGTAAGCAAGGAGCCCAGGAGCTGGAAGGGCACGGCCGGGCTGTCGCCGGGATCGTGGCCGCGCAAGTTGATGAACACCTGGCCGTCGGGAAACTTTTCGGCCAGTTGGTGGGCCGCGCGGACGGCCAGAGCGGTTTTCCCGGCGCCTGGCATGCCGTGCAGCAGGTACACAGGCGAGGTCTCGGTGGCTTCCGCCACGTGGAGCAACTCGCGCATCTCCTCGTCCCGGCCGGTGAACGTCGGCACTGCACGGGGCAGCATCCGCGCGGCGCCGCCCAACCGGTCAAGTACGGAATGGGCTGGCACCAAAGCGCTGGAGGACGGGACGACCGGAAGGGCACGATCGTAGGGACTGGCAACCACCACCTGCTGCCCGGGACCGCGTAAGGCTCGCGGCTGGTGCAGCGGTGGCAAAAGAGGGGATTCGCCGCCCGGGGATAACGCCAGCAGTTCACCGAGGAAGAGTTGCAGGTGGTAGTCCGCCAAGGAGTCATCACCCATGAGATCCTGCAGTCGCCGCTGCAAGGTGACGGTCAACTCGTATTCGACCCGGGCATCACTGTCGCCCTGGGCGGCCAGCATCAGCTCGCGTGCCTCTTCGAGCTGAGCAGAGACACCGTCAGCCTGTTCGGGATGCGTGTTGCGGAACAACTGCACCATCCGGTCCCGCACATGCTGCCAGGCGTCGGTGGTCAGCGCTTCCACGATCGATGCTGATGTCGCCGCCAGAACAGCTGGATCCATCACGCCCCCGCCCCATCGTTCGCCCTCCCCTACTGTACGAGCGGCGGTGGCCGGCGGGGCTGATTTCGACAGGTCTTCAACACGCATGACGCGGGACAGTTCACTTTCGGCTCGCCCCCTGCACGTCAGGAACCGTGACACGGGGGTACTGGGATTTCGTTCTTCGTTCACTGCAGAAGGAATCGAGCCGCCATCAAGGCGCCTGGCTCAATTCAGGCACAGGGGGGCCGGATCTTCCGCGCCATCCGTGTCTCTCGGCGGGCGGATCACACGCCGCGGGCACTTGCCCCCTACCGACAGACCGCCCGCGGCGCCGGGCCGGGAAACGTACGCCGGCAACGCACCCCACAGCGCTGATCTGTGCGGTGGAGTACAAAGCGAAGACACATGGATTCCTGTTCGAAACTACGCTGGCAGGCGGCCCGGTTGAGCAGCGCCAGGCTATCGACGATCACCCACCTGCTCCGCCCCGTGTTACCGAACCGCGACACACAGTTGCGAAGGGCCAACCTGACGGCGCAGTGAGCCGACGAAGGGACAGACAGCAGGAGGGTGGCGTCGCGGTCCTGGATGCCGGCGGGCGGCACCGTGATCATCACCGGCAGGCCGCCCCTCCAGGTGGCGGACCCATGACCTGTCGGTCGGTGGTTAGCCCGTTGGCCTCTGTGAACGGCCGGGAGCCTGGACGGGATCGGCCGGCCGCAGTCCGAAAGGGCAGCTTTGCCGTCGTACTGGACCGTCTAACCTGCGGAGCATGATTCGTGCGGTGGTACTCGATGTGGGTGAGTGTCCCTCAGCGTCGCGGTGGTGGTCTGTCGGCGACGCTTGAATCGTGGCCCAGTTCCGGCGCTTGGGTTCTAAGGCGGATTCGCATGGTCGTCGCAACGTTGCAGGCTCAGAGTGCCAGAGCTGCGGCGAATGCTTGAGCTGGGGTCTGCCAACTAAGTGTCTTGCGGGGTCGGTTGTTCAGCCGGCGCTCGATGGCGCGGAAGTCGTCAGCGGTGTGGAGGGACAGGTTCGTGCGCTTGGGCAAATACTGCCGGATCAGGCCGTTGACGCTTCCATGCCAAGCAGTGAGCTGGTGCTGCGCGATGTGGTGTAGCCAGGAGGCTCGGTCCCGGACCATTGCCCGGTGGATGACATCGATTAGGTGTCGCTTGAGTATGCGGCGAGCGCCTCGGGCGCCCTTCGTAGGCGTGTGCCGGGCCAGCAGTTCCCGTGCACCGGGGTGGAACCTCTGCTGGACGATCGCCGTGGCGTAGAGAACGCTGTTCAGCCGTCGGTTGCCACCGCGATGCAGGCTGCGTGCGAGCGGCTTCGACGTCGCGATGGCGGAGCTGCTGGAGCTGGACGCCGAGGTCCTCAAGCCGTACCTCACGGAGCTGACCGACTGGATCGCGAATCTCGCCGACTCCGTCCCGGCGCGGATCATGGACGTGGGCAGTGGTCCCGGCACCGGCAGTCTCGCGCTCGCCGACCGGTTCCCCGCCGCGTCGGTGACGGCAGCGGACCTCTCACCCCAGATGCTGCACCGGCTGCAGAAGCAGGCAGCCACCCACGGCGTCGCAGGACGTATCCGCACGCTGGAGGCGAACCTGGACGAGCCATGGCCCCTGCCCGGCAAAGGGGAGCCGTACGACCTGATGTGGGCCGCTGCCTTCCTGCACCACCTGAGCGATCCGGCCCGGACGCTGGTTCAGGCGTACGGGCAGCTGCGGCCGAGCGGTCAGCTCGCGGTCAGCGAGATGGACTTCTTCCCGCGCTTCCTGCCCGAGGACGCCGGCGTCGGCCGCCCTGGGCTGGAGGCACGGCTGCACGCCGTGACGAACACCGAGCCGCCGCACGAATGGGACCGGACGCTCATGAACGCCGGCTTCACCGTGGACGCGCGCCGCCCCTTCGAAATCCGCCTCACCGCCTCCCAGGCCGGTCCGGCGTTGGGCCGCTACGCGCAGGTCTGTCTGACCAAGCTGCGCTCCCACGCCGACGACGCGCTGGAAGCAGATGATCTGGCCGCCCTCGACGCCCTCTTGGACGAGACCCACCCGCTCGGCATCGTGCGCCGCGGTGACCTGAGCGTCCGCACGACACGCACCGCCTGGATCGCCCGCCGCCCCTAGGCCGGCCTCCGCCGTGCGCCCGTTTCTCTTCTCTTTCTTTCCTGCCTCGTTTCTGGAGTACGTCATGAGCACCGCACCCGTTGCGGCCACTGAGCCCAGAGTCGCGCCACCGCGTCGCGGGCGCGTCCCGGCCGTGCTGGGCCTCACCCAGCTGATGGTGGTCCTGGACACCACCACCATCATGAACATCGCACTGCCCTCCGCGCAGGCCGACCTCTGCTGCTGCGTCGCCTGCGCACGGGCTCACGCAAGAACGCCACCTACACCGCCTTCCGTGAGGTCGGCCGTGTGATCCGTAACGTCCAGCTGCTGCACTACCTCTCGGATGCCCCATTGCGCCGGCGGGTCACCCGGCCACGAACAAGGTCAAGGCGTTCAACGGCTTTTCCCAGTGGATCGGCTTCGGCAACGGTGGCGTCATCACCGACAACGACCCCGTCGAGCAGGAGAAGACCGCGAAGTTCAACGCTCTGCTCACGAACGCGGTGATCTTTCACAACGCCCTGGGCATCGCCGAGCTCGTGCGCCAGCTCCAGGAGGAGGGCCACGTCGTCACCCCCGAGGACCTGGCCCACATCTCGCCGTACCTGACCGAGCACATCCGCCGCTTCGGCGAGTCCTCCACCCACGAACTCGGCCTTGAGCCCGAGGCGTACGACCCCCACCTGGACGTCGACGTCAGCCCGCTGCGGCGACGGCCCCGGCGCGGACGGCTGCGGCCAGGCAGCCTGACCATCGATGCCAGGTCACTACTTCAGCGGCAGCGTGATGCCGTCCGGCGCCAGCGCCATGCACACCCACGCGCACTTGGATCGGCGAGTGTGAGGCCGGTGCCAGCGGCCGCCGCGGGGTACCGGAGGGCAGATTCGCGACCAGCTCCGCAAGCGCGTCCGCCGTGCGATGGGCCGATTCCTCGGTGCGAGGCCGACGGCCCCGGGAAGGGTGGCCACGGGTCGCCGTCCGGCGCTGAATCGCCGGCCCTGGCTGCGCTGTCGTATCCGTTCTGGATGTGGGCCCGCCGGGGGCGGTGCACTGTGTGCGGATCAGCGGGCGATCGAGATCGCGAAGGGCGCGAATCCGCTGGACCGAATCACGTGCGGGACGAAGAGGATCGCGGCCTCCGTGGCGCGGGCCGTCTGGATCCCGCCGAGATCGGTGATCCACTCCTTGTGCCAGCCGAGGTCGGTGAGCAGTTCACGGACGGTCTGCTTGGCCTGGGGGTCCTCGCCGGAGAGGAACGCGGTTGGCGTCTGGGTGAGCGTGGCCGGTGCGGTCATCACCGGGAAGAGCATGGTGTTGAGTGTCTTGACGACGCGCGTTTCGGGGAGCGCTTCCTGGAGTTGCTCGGCGAGGCTTGAACCGGGGTAGATCAGGTCGGCGGGCAGTCCGTCCGGTCCGTCGACGGTGGCGTTGGAGACGTCGACGAGGACCTTGTCGCGCAGTTCCTCGCGCAGGGCGACGAGCCGGTCCAGCGAGCCGGCGCCCGGGGTCGCGTTGATGACGATCTGGGCTGTCCGGGCAGCGGCGGCGGCGGCGCCCGGCGCGCGATCCGCCACGGTCACCTCATGCCCTGCCCGGGTGAGGGCTGTGGCCAGGTTGCCGCCGACGCGGCCGTTTCCGAGAACTGCGATCGTGGTCATGATGATCTGGTCCTTCCGTGCGTGCAGGTTGTGGTGCGCGGTCAGCGTGAGAGCGTGGCGACGGCCTCGGCGTGGACGCCGGGCGCGGCGGCCAGGAAGCTCTCGCTCTGCGGGGTCCAGGGGCGGCCCTCGGCATCGGAGATCTGCCCGCCGGCCTCGGTGACGAGCAGCGCCCCGGGGCTCCAGCGGAGGAAGGGGATGGAACGGGAGCGCAGGGTTGGCCGGTCGATCGCCCAGGTGTCCAGATGCCGCTGCTGGAGCTGGGAGAGGCTCAGGTGCTGGGTGTCGAGCCAGTTCAGGAAGTTGATGGCGGCGAGGACGTTGCCGCAGTCGCCCTTGTGTGCGGCATAGGTGTATCGGCCGCGGGATGAGCGTCGGCGGGCGTCGCGGATGATGTGCCACTCGGCGAACGGACGGATGAGATTGGCGTGCCGCGGTGGCAGTTCGGCCACGGTCCGCGCGACCCAGTTGGTGAGGAGGGCGAGATTCTCATCGCGTGGCGGCAGAATGCCGGCGGTGACGAGCAGCCCGCGCACGTAGACGGTGGCAGCCCGTTGCGGCAGCGTGTCGAGGGATTCGTGGTCCAGCGCGTCGGGATCGAGGCCAGGCGTCCCAGGAGGCGAGCGGCAGGGCTTCGGCGCAGCCACTGCAGGACGCGGTAGGGGTTGTCCGCGCCGGTCAGTACCGCGGCAAGGGGTTGGAGCGGAAGGCTTTCCTGGGCCTCGGTACCCGTGGTAGCCGTTGTTCGACCGGTCGGTATTCGGCCTGGTGACAGCTGCAGTCCCGGCGGACAGGCAAGGCAGGGCGGCCGGTCCTCGGTCCCTGAGTATCGGTGGACCTTTCGCCTCGCCTGCGGCGCGCGCACGTGGTGCGATGAAACAGGGGGTCGGAAGGAGAGAGCGATGATCCCACCGGCAGGGGAGCGCAAGAGTGGCACGGGCCCTGTGTCGGTCCGCCCGCTGGGTGAGGCGGACCTGGATCGGGCCGACGAGATCTTCAGGGTCGCCTTCGGGACGTTCCTCGGGGCTCCTGAGCCGAAGACGTTCTTTGGGACCGCCGACTACGTCCGCACTCGCTGGGCGGCCGATCCACAGGCGGCCTTCGCAGCGACGGTCGAGGGCGAAGTCGCCGGATCGAACTTCGCCGTCAACTGGGGCAGCGTCGGGTACTTCGGTCCGCTGACCGTGCGTCCGGACCTGTGGGACCAGGGCGTCGGCAGGCGCCTCATGGAGCCGGTCATGGCCTGCTTCGACGCCTGGGAGAACCGCCACCTGGGCCTGTTCACCTTCTCGCACAGTCCCAAGCACCTTGAGCTCTACCGCCGTTACGGTTTCTGGCCCCGATTCCTCACAGCCATCATGAAGAAGCAGGTGGCAGGCAGTGCCGCAGTCCCCGGCCGAGTGCTGTACGGCCAGCTGCCCGCCGCCGAGCAGCCCGACGCCCTGACCCTCTGTCGCGCACTGACCGGGGCCGTGTACGAGGGCCTGAGCCTGGAACGCGAGATCGTGGCCACGCACATGCAGGGGCTCGGTGACACCATTCTGCTCCAGGGCGCCGGCTCCGAGCTCGATGGCTTGGCCGTCTGCCATTGCGGAGCCGGGTCGGAGGCTGGCGAGGACGTGTGCTTCGTCAAGTTCGGCGCCGTGCGCCCTGGCCCGGAGGCGGCCGACCGGTTCGAACGACTGCTTGGCGCGTGCGAGCAGCTGGCCGCCGAGCGCGGACTGGGTCAACTGGACGCCGGGATGAACCTGGGCCGCCCGGATGCCTACCGTCGAATGGTCGACCGCGGTTTCCGCACCTGGTTGCAGGGCGTGACCATGCACAGGCCCAACGAACCCTGCTACAGCCACCCCGACGCCTACGTGATCGACGACTGGCGTTGAGCCCCCGCCACACTCGGCCCGCGAGGAAGGCCCGGTGCTGCCCGAACCCGTGAACATTCCGCGTCGGCGCCGACGGCCAGACACTCCCGGACCACGGTCGAAGTGCTGTCCCTTCTCATGGACAGAGCCAACCACCCGGTCGTCGGCGACCTCACCCTCGACTACGTGGTCCTGGCCGTCGAAGGCGACCCCGACCAGGCCTTCGTGATCCTGACCCCTGAACCCGCCTCCCCTTCTGCTGATGCCCTCGGGATCCTGGCCAGCTGGTCCAGCACCTCAACCGCCGGGCCCCGACCCTTGGAACAGACCCCCAAGCCAGCTGGCTGACCCGCGACTGCGCCATCGTCCTGTGCTCGGCTGCCGCTGACTATCAGGGACGGGTGTGGCTCCCTTGCAGGGACTGCGGGGATCAGGGTGCACGGCAGGCCCCGTCGGGTACGGAACAACTCCGGGGGGCGGCTGGCGGATGGGAGTGGCTGTCGCCGTGACGGACGTGGCGGGCATGCCCGGGGCCGTCCCCGCGCCCGCGCCCTTCAGCTCCCCGCCGCCACCCGCCGTACCACCGCCAGCGCCTCGCGCACTGCCCCCGGGATGTCCGTGACCGGGAAACGCGCCTGGCGCACGACTGACTCGGCGGTTCGGCACCGCCCGGGTGCTCGTCGGGACCGCGCTGGCCGGCGGCGCTGCCGCAATGCTGGCCCCGCTGACCACGTCCGCAGCCGACGCGCACTGGTTCGCCCTGGGCAGCGCCGGCTTCGCCTTCGGCGTCGTCATCGGGTCGATCACCACCCGCACCCACCGCCAGACCGAGTCCCCGCCTGAGCTCCTCTCCCGTGTCATGGCCACCGTCCGCTTCGTCTCCTGGGGCGCCCAGCCGCTCGGCGCCCTCACCGCCGGCCTGCTCGCCACGTACGCGGGGACGCACGCGGCCCTGTGGACGGTGTGCACGGCCGCGCTCCTGCCGCCGCTGTACCTGCTCGCGGTCCCGGTGGGCCGCCGCCGGGACTTCGCCTGACACAGACGCCCCAGACCGGGAGGAAGCCCGCCCCCTCCCATCGCTGCCACAGCAACACAAAGGGCCATGAACCTAGGCTCTTCTTCGGGGACCGTCTGAGCAGGGTTGATGTCTGCGCGGGCTGTGGTGGAGGGCGTGTGTCTCCTACGGTTGCGGCAGGACTTTGGGGGCAGCGATGGGCTCGTTGAGCGAAGAGCTGGAACGTCGAGAAGCGGCGGCCGAGGGTCGAGGAACTCCAAGGGCAGATCGAGGAGTTGAAGCAGCAGCTCACGGCGGCCGAGGAACGCCTTCGACCAGGCCGAAGCCCGCGACGCCGGCCACCGGCGGCCCTGCATCGTGCTCGTCGACGGCGCCCGCCCATCAACTCGACCTCATCCAGAGCGAAGCCGCCCTGCGGGGCATCACCATCCACATCGTCATCGCCGGCGTCGGAGGGAAGTCCGATGCTGCGGAGCCGGTTGGCGAGCTGGCGGCCGGTCAGTGGCTTCCCGAGCCGCTGGGTCGGGAAGAGCCAGGATGCGGCGCCGCAGTGACCAGGTGATGGGCCCGGTCGTGATGCAGGTGGCAGCCCTGGCACATCACGGCCAAGTTGTCCGGGTGGACTCCTCGGGCTGGTGGTTGAGGTGGGCGGTGGTGTGGCCGGCGTATCCGGTCCGCCACTTCCTGCTGACGAGCTCGATGTGGTGCTCGGTGGTCATCTCCCAGGTGGCGAGAGGGAGGTCGGCCGAACCGGGCGGCGGGTTGATACGCGTGTTGTGGCCGATGCGGACCAGGTCGACGGCCAGGCGCACGCGGTAGTCGGCTGCGCTGTCGGCCTTGAGCTGCTCGTCCAGGGCGGCGGCCCACCGCATCAGCGGCCGGAGTTCGCTCGCCAGCGGCCCGTACGGCCGGGGGTGTTGGAGTCCCCAGGCCGGGTCGGTGTCCTCGGGGCGGGTGGCGGCGGTGATCGCCTCCACTCCCCCGCCGGGCACCAGTCAGGTGGTGTAGAGCAGCGCGTGCGCCGAAGCCGGCGCTGCCGCCGGTACGGGAGAGGGTGACCCGCCCCGTGCTGGTGAGCGGCTGGCCGCCTTCCGCACCGGCGATTAGGCGGCCATCGGTTACCCGGCGCTGGGCGGGGACGGCCGCCCAGAAGGAAGAAGTCCCAGTGAGCGCTGCTGACTCTGGCGGTCGGGTTTTGCTGCCCGTCCCGGTGACCCGTCCAGGATCGGCCCCTACCGGAACGTCGGCCGCCTCGGACCTTGGCCACCGCGGCATCCACCTCAGCGCGTCCCCGCTCTCGGACCACGAGCCGTAGGGGCCGCCAGGAGAGCCGGCGGCACCCCGGCCGGGCGCCGCAGCAGTTCGGAGGTAACGACCGCCATCC
>NZ_JBSFUK010000013.1:102418-143775 GCF_053591755.1 Streptomyces sp. NPDC002926 | reverse complement strand
GACGGCGGACGCGGCCGTGTGCGGATCCGCCGTCGCCGGACGCGATGGCGTCCGGTACGGCGTGGCGGCGGCGCGGGCGGCGGTCATCGGTCGGTCAGCTCCGGCCGTGCCGCAGGGCCGGGTGAGCACCCGCGGCGACCAGGTCGGCGACGGCCGACTTCGGGTCGCGGCCGGTGACCAGGGACTCGCCTACGAGCACGGCATCGGCACCGACGTTGGCGTAGGCGATCAGGTCGTGCGGACCGCGCACACCGGACTCGGCGATCTTGACGATATGCGCCGGGATCTCGGGGGCGACCCGCTCGAAAACGGTGCGGTCGACCTTGAGCGTCTTCAGATCGCGGGCATTGACACCGATGATCTTCGCGCCGGCCTCGACCGCCCGCTCGACCTCGTCCTCGTCGTGCACCTCGACGAGCGGGGTGAGCCCGATCGACTCGGCGCGCTCGATCAGCGAGACCAGGGCCTCCTGCTCGAGGGCGGCCACGATCAGCAGCACGAGGTCGGCGCCGTAGGCCCTGGCCTCCCACAGCTGGTACGCGGTGACGATGAAGTCCTTGCGCAGCACGGGGATGTCGACCTTCGCGCGGACCGCTTCGAGGTCGGCGAGCGATCCTCCGAAGCGGCGCTGCTCGGTCAGTACGGAGATGACGGCGGCGCCACCCGCCTCGTAGTCGGCGGCGAGCGCGGCCGGGTCGGCGATCGCGGCGAGCGCGCCCTTCGACGGGCTGGAGCGCTTGACCTCGCAGATCACCTTGACGCCCTCGCCACGCAGCGCGGCGACGCCGTCCTTGGCCGCAGGAGCCTTGGCGGCACGTTCCTTGAGCTCGTCGAGGCTGACACGCGCCTGCCGCTCTGCGAGGTCGGCGCGTACGCCTTCAATGATCTCGTCGAGCACACTCACGCGAGCGGCCCCCTTCCGGGACGTGGAGATGGATCAGGATCAGCCATGTCGATGGTATCCGCAGGATGGCCTCGAGCTCGCATCCGGTTGGCGGCCGTCCCACTACCTGGGACTTTACGGAGCCAGCGCAGAGCCGAACGGCAGGTTCCGGACCACGCTGAAGATCAGCAGGACGCCGCCGAGCGACCACCACCAGGCGGGCCCGGGGGTGATCCGCAGGGGCACTCCCCGTACGGCGCGAATCAGCCACATCACCCACACCGCGGCAAAGATTCCATAGCCCACGACTGCCACCGCGTTGGACCCGATGGCGGCGCCCAGATCGCCGTGGATGAATGCGTGGGCGCTGCGCAGCCCGCCGCAGCCGGGGCAGTAGATCCCGGTGACGCGGAACAGCGGGCAGACCGGGTAGTGGCCCGGTTCATTGGGATCGACCGCGCCGACGTACGCGAAGGCCGCCGCGACGACCGCGAGGGTGGCCAGCGGAGTGGCCAGGCGCCGCGCGAGCGGGGCCGGGCCGGGCTCGCCGGCCCGTGTGGCGGAAGAAGGCATGACGTCCACCCCGTGATTCTCTCCGTTCGTACGGAAAGGCGCAGCTCATACGGAAAGGCGCAGCCCGTTCGCTCGGACTGCGCCTCGTCGGGCCGGACCCGAGGGCTGCGCCTCGTGGGGCCGGACCGCGGCGTCAGGCGGTGGTCTGAGCCGCTGCGGGCTGCGCCGTCGCCTGAGCGGCGTGGTGCCTGGCCCGCACCGAGGCCTCGGACTCCTTCGGCATGCCGAGACCGGCGGCCTTCATGGCCGCGCCGACCACACCGCCGAGCGCGATGACGCCGATACCGGCCCAGAAGCCGAGGGGGTTGGCCGCCACCATGAAGAGGCCTGCGACGCAGAAGCCGATGAACGAGATGGTGACACCGGTCCAGGCGGCCGGGGTGTGTCCGTGGCTGGTGCCCGACATGAATGTGCTCCTCGTCGACGTACTTGGCTGAGCTGTTGTCCGGTGGTGAGCGCGAAGCTCACCTCTCATTGTCCCGTATGCCGTGGCGCGGCATGACGTGGGGTGCGTCACGCCTCGCGTGTCGGGTCCTCACCGCGGTCCAGAGCCTTCCACAGGTCCTCGGGCCGGTCCGGGTCCACCACCGCGGCCTTGCGGGGCCGGGGGGTCCCGTCGCGCTCGTAGCGGCCCGACATGGCGGGCCACTGCCTGCCGTAACGCAGCGCGAGCAGCCCGGCGAGCAGGATCAGCAGACCGCCGACCGCGGTCGCGTAGGGCCAGGCGGTGTGGGTGAGCGCGTCCACCGTGGCCGCCGTGTCCCCGGTTGTCCGCGCGGCCTTCTCGTCGAGTGCCGCGCTGTCGGAGGCACCGAGGAAGGCGGCGAGGGCCGCGCCCGCACCGCTCAGGGCAAGCAGGGCGGAGACGAGCAGCCGGCCGGCGCTGCGTACCGCGAAGACGGCGACGAGAGCGGCCAGGCCGACGATGGCGAGCGCCGTGGGAACACCGGTGACATCGCTGCCCTCGGCGTCGAGCGGCAGGCTGCCGCCGCCGACGGCGGCCTTGCCCTCGGCCCAGATCTGACCGGCAGCGAGAAGCACGACGACGGCGCCGACGGCGCCGAGAAACAGGGCGGCGGCGAGGCTGCGGCGGCTGCTCGTGGCGGCGGAGGCGGCTTCGGCGCGGGGCTGGGGTACGGGTACAGCACTCACGCACCCCACTATCCCTTACCGTCCCGTCAGCTGTTGAGGCGGTTCGCGGTATGGACGGCGCGCAGCACCGCGGCCGCCTTGTTACGGCATTCGGTGTCCTCGGCGACCGGGTCCGAGTCGGCCACCACACCCGCTCCCGCCTGCACGAATGCCGTGCCGTCGCGGAGCAGTGCGGTGCGGATGGCGATCGCGGTGTCGGAGTCACCGGCGAAATCGAGATAGCCGACGCAGCCGCCGTACAGTCCGCGCCGCGATGGCTCCAGCTCGTCGATGATCTGCATCGCGCGGGGCTTGGGGGCGCCGGAGAGCGTGCCGGCCGGGAAGCAGGCGGTCAGTACGTCGAAGGCGGTCCGGCCCGCGGCGACCCGGCCGGTCACGGTCGAGACGATGTGCATGACGTGGGAGTACCGCTCGACCGACATGAAGTCGACGACCTCGACGCTGCCGGGCTCGCAGACCCGGCCCAGGTCGTTGCGGCCGAGGTCGACGAGCATCAGATGCTCGGCGCGCTCCTTGGGGTCGGCCATCAGCTCGTCGGCGAGGGCCTGGTCCTCCTGCGGCGTCGCGCCGCGCGGCCTGGTGCCGGCGATCGGGTGCACCATGGCGCGCCCGTCCTCGACCTTGACCAGGGCCTCCGGGCTCGAGCCGACGACATCGAAGCCGTGGAAGCGGAAGAGGTACATGTACGGCGACGGGTTGGTGGCCCTGAGCACCCGGTAGACGTCCAGCGCGCTGGCGTGGCAGGGCGTTTCGAACCGCTGCGACGGTACGACCTGGAAGGCCTCGCCCGCCCTGATCCGTTCCTTGATGTCCTCGACGGCGTCCTGGTAGTCCTTGCCGCCCCAGAGCGCGGAGAACTCCGGCAGCTCGGAGGGCGGCAGCGCGGCGGGCGAGGAGGCCAGCGGCCGCGATAGGTCCGCCTCCATGGCGTCGAGACGGGCGACTGCGTCCGCGTACGCCTCGTCGACGCCGGTGTCGAGGTCGTTGTGGTTGATGGCGTTGGCGATCAGCTGGACGGTGCCGTCCCAGTGGTCGAGCACCGCGAGATCCGAGGTGAGCAGCATGGTCAGCTCGGGAAGCTGCAGGTCGTCGCGCTCGCCGGGCCCGATCTTCTCGAGCCTGCGCACGATGTCGTAGCCGAGATAGCCGACCATGCCGCCGGTGAAGGGCGGCATCCCGGAGGCGAGGTCGTCCGCGGCGGTACCTCCCGCACCGCCAGGCGCAGCGGGAGTGTGCAGCGCCTCGACGGTGGTTCGCAGGGCCTGGAGCGGGTCGCCTTCGACCGGTACGCCGACCGGCGGGGTGCCGAGCCAGTGAGCCTGGCCCTCGCGCTCGGTGAGCGTGGCGGCGCTGCGTACGCCGATGAAGGAGTAACGGGACCAGGAGCGCCCGTTCTCGGCGGACTCCAGCAGGAAGGTGCCTTCACGCTCGGCGGCGAGCTTGCGGTAGAGCCCGACCGGGGTGTCGCCGTCCGCGAGCAGCTTGCGGCTGACGGGAATGACACGGCGGTCGGCGGCGAGCTTGCGGAAGGTGTCGAGATCCATGGCGCCCGACCCTACTGGCCCAGAGGAAGGACGTCGGCGTCGAAGCAGGTGCGGTCCCCGGTGTGACAGGCGGCCCCCACCTGGTCGACCCTGACGAGGACGGCGTCGGCGTCGCAGTCCAGGGCGACGGACTTGACGTGCTGGACATGGCCGGAGGTGTCGCCCTTGACCCAGTACTCCTGGCGGCTGCGGGACCAGTAGGTGCAGCGGCCGGTGGTCAGGGTGCGGTGCAGGGCCTCGTCGTCCATCCAGCCGAGCATCAGCACCTCACCCGTGTCGTACTGCTGGGCGATGGCCGGAACCAGGCCGTCGGCGCTGCGCTTGAGCCGGGCGGCGACGGCGGGATCGAGGGAACCTGTGGGGACACTGCTGGTCATACGGCCATTGTGCCGTGCCCGCCGGGGTCGCCGGACAGTGCGTCCACTGGGCGGACCCCGCGCCGCAGTCGTATCCTGGCGGTCATGTCGACCCATGCGAAGCGTGAACGACTTCTGCTCGCCGAGATGTTGGAATCGGCGGGCCCCGAAGCCCCGACCCTGTGCGACGGCTGGAACACCCGGGAGCTCGCCGCCCATGTGGTGGTCCGGGAGCGGCGGGTGGACGCGGCGGCCGGGATCGTGCTGAGCCCGCTCAAGAGCCGCCTCGACCGGGTGCAGGCCGAGTTCGCCGCGAAGCCCTACTCGGAGCTGATCCAGCTGATCCGTACGGGACCGCCGCGGATGTCCCCGTACGCGATCAAGCAGATCGACGAGGCCGCGAACACCGTCGAGTTCTTCGTCCACACCGAGGATGTACGGCGGGCACAGCCGGACTGGAAGCCGCGCGAGCTGGACCGGATCTTCGAGAACGCCCTGTGGTCACGGCTGGAGAAGGCGTCCCGGCTGCTGGGCCGCAGGTCCCCGGTCGGGCTGGTGCTGCGCCGTTCGAACGGGCAGACGGCGGTCGGGCACCGCGGCACCCCGGTGGTGACGGTGACCGGGGAACCGAGCGAGCTGACGATCTTCATGTTCGGGCGGCAGGGAACGGCGCAGGTGGACCTCGAGGGCGACAAGGACGCGATCGCGCGGCTGCACGAGGCCAAGCTCGGGATGTAGCCCGGCGGGGTATGAGCGTGCCGGACCGGTGGCGGCTCTGCGCGGTTCGGCTCGGGCGGCTCGGCGCGGCAACTCCGCACGGCGCTCCCTGGGAGCACAGTCCGTAGACCGCTCCGAGGGCGCAGACGGCGGCGCTGAAGCCGAAAACCGGCGCGGTGCCCCACAGGCCGACGGCCGCGCCGCTCACCGGGAAGGTGAGCGGTGCGACACCGAGGCTGAAGAAGGTCGCGACCGAGGTGACCCGGCCGAGGCAGGCCGGACCGGTCCGGGTCTGCACAAGGGCGCTGCACAGCGCGCCGCTCAGCCCCGCGAGCAGTCCGATCACCACGGCGACACCGACCGCGGCGGCGATGTGCGCCACCGCGGCGAGGGCCGCGATCGCCCCGGCGCCGACGATCAGCGCGAGTTGCAGGTCAGTTGTCCACGGCTGTCAGCGGACGGGGTGCCCCGCCTCGCGGAGGGTGTCCTTGACCTGGGAGATCCGCAGATCGCCGAAGTGGAAGACCGAGGCCGCCAGGACCGCGTCCGCGCCCGCCGTGATGGCCGGCGGGAAGTCGGAGAGCTTGCCGGCGCCGCCGGAGGCGATGACCGGGACGGAGACGTGCTTCCGTACCGCGGCGATCATCTCGGTGTCGTAGCCGTCCTTCGTGCCGTCCGCGTCCATCGAGTTGAGCAGGATCTCACCCGCGCCCAACTCGGCGGCCCGGTGGGCCCATTCGACGGCGTCGATACCGGTGCCCTTGCGGCCGCCGTGCGTGGTGACCTCGAAGGAGCCTTCCGGAGTACGGCGGGCGTCGACCGACAGGACCAGTACCTGGCGTCCGAAGCGCTCGGCGATCTCGCGGATCAGCTCGGGGCGGGCGATCGCCGCGGTGTTGACGCCCACCTTGTCGGCGCCGGCCCGCAGCAGCTTGTCGACGTCGTCGGCGCTGCGCACGCCGCCGCCCACGGTCAGCGGGATGAAGACCTGCTCGGCGGTGCGGCGCACCACGTCGTAGGTCGTCTCACGGTTGCCGGAGGAAGCCGTGATGTCGAGAAAGGTCAGCTCGTCGGCGCCTTCGGCGTCGTACAGCTTGGCCATCTCCACGGGGTCGCCCGCGTCGCGCAGATTCTGGAAGTTGACGCCCTTGACGACCCGGCCGTTGTCCACGTCCAGGCAGGGGATCACTCGGATCGCGAGAGTCATCCGGCACCTCCTCGGTACGCCTCGACCTCGACCTCGACGACCAGGCTCGGATCGACGAAGCCGGAGACGATGAGCATCGACGCGGCCGGACGGACCGTGTCGAAGAGCTCCTTGTGGGCGCGGCCGACCTCGTCCACGTCCCGGGCGTGGGTGAGGTACATCCGCGTACGCACCACGTCCTCCCGGCCCAGGCCGAGTTCCTTCAAGGCGTCGAAGGCGACGGCGAAGGCGCAGAGCGTCTGGTCGTAGGGGCTGCCCGCGGCGATCTGGCCGCCGACGACCGAGGTGCAGCCGGAGACCAGGACCAGGCCGTTCGGCAGCTCGACCGCGCGGGAGTAGCCGAAGGCTTCCTCCCACGGTCCGTCGGAGCCGATGCGCCGTACGGCGGGGGAATCGGCGAAGGGATCGGTCATTCCGCCACCGCCGCGAGCGCCTCTTCGAGGGTGAACGCCTCGGCGTACAGCGCCTTGCCGACGATCGCACCCTCGACGCCCTCGGGGACGAGCGAGGAGATCGCCCGCAGATCGTCGAGTGAGGAGACGCCGCCGGAGGCGACAACGGGCTTGTCGGTCGCCGCGCAGACATTGCGCAGCAGCTCGAGGTTGGGGCCCTGGAGGGTGCCGTCCTTGGCGATGTCGGTGACGACGTAGCGGGCACAGCCCTCGGAGTCGAGGCGTGCCAGCGTCTCGTACAGATCGCCGCCGTCGCGGGTCCAGCCGCGGCCGCGCAGCGTCGTACCGCGTACGTCGAGGCCGACCGCGATCTTGTCGCCGTGCTCGGCGATGACCTTGGCCACCCACTCGGGGGTCTCCAGCGCGGCGGTGCCCAGGTTGACCCGGGTGCAGCCGGTGGCCAGCGCGGCCTCGAGCGTGGCGTCGTCGCGGATGCCGCCCGACAGCTCCACCTTGATGTCCATGGCGCCGGCGACCTCGGCGATCAGCGCGCGGTTGTCGCCGGTGCCGAAGGCCGCGTCGAGGTCGACGAGATGCAGCCACTCGGCGCCCGATCGCTGCCAGGTCAGGGCGGCTTCGAGCGGAGAGCCGTACGAGGTCTCCGAACCGGACTCGCCATGGACGAGGCGGACGGCCTGGCCGTCGCGGACGTCGACTGCGGGGAGGAGTTCAAGCTTCGGCATTACAGCGTCTCAATCCAGTTGGTCAGCAGCTGGGCGCCGGCGTCGCCGGACTTCTCGGGGTGGAACTGGGTCGCCCACAGCGCGCCGTTCTCCACTGCGGCGACAAAGCGCTCGCCGTGCGTGGCCCAGGTGACCTGGGGCGCGCGGATGGCGGGGTTGGTGACCTCCAGGTCCCATGCGTGCACGGCGTAGGAGTGCACGAAGTAGAACCGGGCGTCGGCGTCGACTCCGGCGAAGAGCCGGCTGTCGTCGGCCGCCTCGACGGTGTTCCATCCCATGTGGGGCACGATCGGGGCCGTCAGCGGGCCGACCGTGCCGGGCCACTCGTCGAGCCCCGCGGTCTCGACGCCGTGCTCGATGCCGCGTGCGAAGAGGATCTGCATGCCGACGCAGATGCCCATGACGGGCCGGCCGCCGGAGAGCCTGCGGTCGATGATCCACTCGCCACGGGCCTTCCTGAGGCCGTCCATGCAGGCGGCGAAGGCTCCGACGCCGGGGACGAGGAGCCCGTCGGCGTTCATGGCCTTGTCGTAGTCACGGGTGATCTCGACGTCCGCGCCGACCCGGGCGAGGGCGCGCTCGGCCGAGCGGACGTTGCCGAATCCGTAGTCGAGGACGACGACCTTCCTGGGCACGGTCATTCCCAGACCCCCTGAACCCGCAGGACACCGGCGACCAGGCACATCGCGGATGCGATACCGAGGAGCACGATGAGGCCCATGGGCATCTTCTGCTTGGAGAAGGAGTACACACCGCCGGCGAGGAAGAGACCGACGACGATGAGGATGGTGGAGAGGCCGGTCATGAGCTTAGAGGGCGCCCTTCGTGGAGGGGAGGATGCCGGCGGCGCGCGGGTCGCGCTCGGCGGCGTAACGCAGGGCGCGGGCCAGCGCCTTGAACTGGCACTCCACGATGTGGTGCGCGTTGCGGCCGTACGGGACGTGGACGTGCAGCGCGATCTGGGCCTGCGCGACGAAGGACTCCAGGATGTGCCGGGTCATCGTCGTGTCGTACGAGCCGATCATCGGCGCCATGTTCTCGGGCTCGGTGTGCACGAGGTACGGACGTCCCGAGAGGTCCACGGTGACCTGGGCGAGGGACTCGTCCAGCGGCACGGTGCAGTTGCCGAAGCGGTAGATGCCGACCTTGTCGCCGAGCGCCTGCTTGAAGGCGGCGCCGAGCGCGAGGGCCGTGTCCTCGATGGTGTGGTGCGAGTCGATGTGCAGATCGCCCTCGGTCTTCACGGTGAGGTCGAACAGGCCGTGGCGGCCGAGCTGGTCGAGCATGTGGTCGTAGAAGCCGACCCCGGTCGACACATCGACCTTTCCGTGGCCGTCGAGGTCGATCTCGACGACGACGGAGGTCTCCTTGGTGGTGCGTTCGGCCCGTCCTACGCGGCTCATGCGCTCTGCTCCTTCTCGCTGCGTTCCTTCATGAGGGCGCGAACCGCCTCGAGGAACGCGTCGTTCTCTGCCGGGGTTCCCGCGGTGACCCGCAGCCACCCCGGTACGCCGTTGTCACGGACCAGCACGCCCCGGTCGAGGATCTGCTGCCAGACCTCGTGGGCGGCCCCTTCGCCGTCGAAGCGTCCGAACTGCACAAAGTTGGCGTCGGACTCGGTGACCTCGTAGCCGATCGCCCGCAGCTCGCCGACCAGGCGGTCCCGCTCGGTCTTCAGCTGCTCCACGTACCCGAGCAGCGTATCGGTGTGCTCCAGCGCGGCGAGCGCGGTGGCCTGTGTGACGGCGGACAGGTGGTACGGCAGGCGCACCAGCTGGACGGCATCGACCACCGCCGGGTGCGCGGCCAGATAGCCCAGGCGCAGACCGGCCGCGCCGAAGGCCTTGGACATGGTGCGTGAGACCACCAGGTTCGGCCGGCCCTCGATCAGCGGCAGCAGCGAGGGGCGGTGACTGAATTCGACGTACGCCTCGTCGACCACGACTATCGCCCCGGCAGTGCCGGCCCTGGCCGACTGCGCCGCCTCGTACAGGGCGAGGACGGTGTCGGCCTCGACCGCGGTCCCCGTGGGATTGTTCGGCGAGGTGATGAAGACGACGTCGGGCCGGTGCTCGGCGATGGCGGCCCCGGCGGCCGCCACGTCGATGGTGAAGTCCTCGCCGCGCGGCCCGGAGATCCAGCCGGTGCCGGTGCCGCGCGAGATCAGGCCGTGCATGGAGTACGACGGCTCGAAGCCGATGGCGGTACGGCCCGGTCCGGCGAAGGTCTGCAGCAGCTGCTGGATGACCTCGTTGGAGCCGTTGGCAGCCCAGACGTTGTCGAGGGCGACCTCGTACCCGGCCGTGCGAGTGAGATAGCGGGCCAGCTCGGTGCGGAGCTCGACCGCGTCACGGTCGGGGTAGCGGTTGAGCTCACGGGCCGCCTCGCGGACGCGTTCGGCGATGCGCTCGACCAGCGGCTCGGGCAGCGGGTAGGGATTCTCGTTGGTGTTCAGACGTACGGGGACGTCGAGTTGGGGCGCGCCGTAGGGGGACTTGCCGCGCAGCTCGTCCCTGATGGGGAGGTCGTCGATGCCGAAGGTCACTTGCCGGGCGCCTTCCACTCGCTGCGCCGGTCCAGTTCGCCTTCGGCGCTGCGCCGGTCCAGTTCGCCTTCGGCGAAACGCGCCTTCAGGGCCGCACCGTGCGCGGGCAGGTCCTCTGCCTCGGCGAGCGTCACCACGTGGTGCGTCACCTCGGCCAGGGCGTCTCGCGTGTAGTCCACGATGTGGATGCCGCGCAGGAAGGACTGCACGGAAAGGCCCGACGAGTGGCAGGCGCAGCCGCCGGTCGGCAGGACGTGGTTGGAGCCCGCGCAGTAGTCGCCGAGCGAGACCGGCGCCCACGGGCCGACGAAGATCGCGCCGGCATTGCGGACCCGGGCGGCGACCGCGGAGGCGTCGGCGGTCTGGATCTCCAGGTGCTCGGCACCGTACGCGTTGACGACCCGCAGGCCCTCCTCGACACCGTCGACCAGGACGATCGCGGACTGCTTGCCGCTCAGCGCCGGGACGATCCGGTCCTCGATGTGCTTGGTGGCCGCGACCTGCGTCACGAGCTCCTTCTCGACCGTGTCCGCCAGCTCCGTGGAGTCGGTGACCAGCACCGCGGCGGCCATCGGGTCGTGCTCGGCCTGGCTGATCAGGTCGGCGGCGACGTGCGCCGGGTCGGCGGTCGAGTCGGCGAGGATCGCGATCTCCGTCGGTCCCGCCTCGGTGTCGATGCCGATCCGTCCGGTGAAGTAGCGCTTGGCAGCGGCGACCCAGATATTGCCCGGCCCTGTGACCATATTGGCGGGAGGGCAGTCCTCGGTGCCGTACGCGAACATCGCGACGGCCTGTGCGCCACCCGCGGCGTACACCTCGTCGACGCCGAGCAGCGCGCACGCGGCGAGGATGGTCGGGTGCGGAAGGCCGCCGAACTCCTTCTGCGGCGGGGATGCCAGCGCGATGGATTCGACACCCGCCTCCTGGGCCGGCACCACGTTCATGATCACGGAGGAGGGGTAGACGGAGCGGCCGCCCGGTGCGTACAGCCCGACGCGCTCGACCGGCACCCACTTCTCCGTGACGCGGCCGCCGGGGACGACCTGTGTGGTGTGCTCGCTGCGGCGCTGTGCGCGGTGGACGATCCTGGCGCGCCGGATCGATTCCTCCAGAGCCGCCCTGACCTTGGGGTCGAGCTGCTCCAGGGCATCGGTGAGGGACTTCGCGTCCACCCTCACCCGCTCCAGCTTCACCCCGTCGAACTTCTCCGCGTAGTCGATCAGCGCCGCCGTGCCGCGATGATGCACGGCCTCGCAGATGGGCCGCACCTTCTCCAGGGCGGCTTCCACGTCGAACTCGGCACGGGGCAGCAGGTCGCGCAGAGCGGCACCCTCGGGGAGGGCGTCGCCACGCAGATCGATTCGTGAGATCACGGAACCAATTCTCTCAGACCGCAATCCGCCGCCGGTCGCCCGTATCACTGGCTGATACATGTCCCAGTACATGTTCATGACCACTAGCGTTCAGTCCGTCACTCAGCGGGAAGAACAGCTGTACGAGCCAAGGAAGCGGAGGAGCGGCAGTGACCGAGCCGCTGGACGACGGGCCTCCGGACGGGCTGCGCCCGACCGAGCTGCAGATGTGGAACGCCTTCCGGAACGGGAGTACGTGCGACCTGAGCGACACCAATCCCCTGCTGAACGATCCCTTCTCCCCACGCCCCTGGGGCCCCGAACGCAGTGTGCGCGCCGGCATCGTCGCCCGGCTGCTGCTCAGCGGCCCGGCCGCGCGGCCCGGCCGGGTCGCCGCGCTCAAGCTTCGCGGGGTCCAGATAACCGGGACGCTCAAGCTCGCGGGCGGCAGCGTTGCCCCGTACGTCGAGCTGAACGGCTGCCGCTTCGAGAGCGAAGTGCTCATGCCCGAGGCGCACTTCACCACGGTGCGCATGGTCGGCTGCGCGATCCCGCGGCTCGAGGCGGCCCGGCTGCGTACCGAGGGCGATCTGCATCTGCCGCGCTGCCGGGTGGAGCACGGCATCCGGCTCACCGACGCGCAGATCGGCACGGATCTGCTGATCAACCAGATAAATGTCAGGCCGGACCGGCGCGGCCGCGCGATCACCGCGGACGGGATGTCGGTCGCGCAGGATCTGCAGGCCGAACTGATTGAGACCTACGGCGAGTTCAGTCTGCGCGGCGCGAAGGTCGGGGTCTCGCTGAGCCTGCGCGGCAGTCGGCTGCGGGCGGCGGCGGAGCGGCGTGCGCTCAATGCCCCGCAGCTGAGTGTGGAGCGGACGCTCTATATGACGGGCGCGTGGGTGAGCGAGTCCACGGGCAATCAGGGCGCGACGCCCCCTTTCGGTATCGGCAATACGGCCACGCCGTCGCGCGGCACGCGGCTGCAGCCCTTCGAGTGCCACGGCGGGGTGCGGCTGGACGACGGGCGGTTCGGCGACGCGGTCGACTTACACCGCGCACGGTTCGTCCTGAGCCCGCGCGAGGAACTGTCGCTGCGCAGGATCGTCACTCCGGAGCTGCGGTTCAACGCGGAGCGCCCGGAGGAGGGGCGCGTCGTACTGAACGGCGCGAAGGTGGTGACGCTGATCGACATGGCGGCGAGTTGGCCGGGCCCCGGCGGTCTGGCGATGGGCGGCTTCGTGTACGAAAACCTTGTCCCGTACGAGGAGTTCCCGCTCGGTCGGCGCCTGGACTGGGTGGCGTCGGCGACCCCGGAGTACTCACCGGAGCCGTACGAACGGCTGGCGACCGTGCTGCGCAACAGCGGCGAGGACGCGGACGCGCGCGAGGTGCTGCTCGCCAAGCAGCGCCGCCGACGTGAGACGCTGCCGCTGGCCGCGAAGCTCTGGGGCTATCTCCAGGACTGGACGGTGGCCTACGGCTACCGCCCCGGCCGGGCAGCCCTGTGGATGGCTGTGCTCTGGGCGCTGGGCGCGGTCGCCTTCGCGCAGGTGGATCCGGCGCCGATCAAGGTCGACGAACATCCGCAGTGGAATGCCGCGCTGTACGCCCTGGATCTGCTGGTGCCGGTCATCGATCTCGGCCAGGACGGCTACTGGCGGCTGGACGGTGGCTGGCAGTGGGCCTCGGCCGCGCTGATCCTGCTCGGCTGGATCCTCGCGACGACGGTCGCGGCGGGGGCCTCCCGCCTACTCAGACGCGGCTGAACCACCTCCCGTACGGCCTCTTTCTTTACGCTCTCTTGGCTTTCGCCAGGACAACCATTCGGCCGCTACGAAAGCTTCACAGCTGTCCTCTGGCGCGCCTTGGACCTGCAGTTTTCAATGGTCCACACCATGTCATTGCTCCGCGCCCTGATCCGTACCGCGCGCATGATCCGTCATACGCCGCAGCTCGCCGACGGCCTGCCGCCGGACGCGGCAGTGCTGCTCGACGCCCCCGGCGAGCGGCTGGGCCCCGCGCTGGTCGCGGCCGCTTTCGGCGAGTACGAGCCGGCCGCCAAGCTGCTCGCCACCACGCGCGAGGGCGCCGAGTGGGAGAACCGCGACCGCTACGTCACGCGGCTCGCGACCTTCGCGCTGAACCGGGACGAGTGGCTGACAAGCTGGCTCGCCGCCGCGCCCCGCGACCCCGACGCGCTGGTCCTCAAGGCCGAACTCGCGGTCCGCAAGGCCTGGGAGTCACCCGCGCGCGGCGAGCGGCTGC
This sequence comes from Streptomyces sp. NPDC002926, assembly GCF_053591755.1. Lineage (NCBI taxonomy): Bacteria > Bacillati > Actinomycetota > Actinomycetes > Kitasatosporales > Streptomycetaceae > Streptomyces > Streptomyces sp. NPDC002926. Next base: position 130,040 of record NZ_JBSFUK010000013.1, on the reverse strand, counting down.
GGGAGGTCGGGCCACTGATCGACGCGGCGGCGGACGGGGATGCGAACGACCCGGTACCGTGGCGCATCTCGCTGGACCACGCGCGCGGGACGCATGCGACGCACACGGCCTTCGAGTCGCTCTGGGAGCAGGCGGTGCGCCGCTCCTCGCACCACTACGGCTGCCATGTCGCGGCGCTGCAGTATCTGTCCGCCCAGTGGTACGGCTCACACCGCGAGTGCTTCGACTTCGCCGAGCAGGCGGCGGCGGACGCGCTGCCGGGCTCACTGGTGCAGGCGCTGCCGGTGCGCGCCGCGTTCGCGCAGCTGCTGACCGGGGAGACCACCTCCGTCCAGGACGACCGGATCGACGCGGCGGCGGATCTCGCGATCGCCCTCTCCGCTGACTACGCGACCGGGGATCCCTGGCCGGCCGAGGTGCGCAATCTGCTGACCTACGTTCTGGTGGGGCGCGGGCGGTGGGCGGAGGCGCTGGAGCAGTTCCGGCTGATCGGCCCGTACGCCACGTCCTTCCCCTGGAACTTGGTGACCGACGATCCGCTGGGCCGGTTCCTCGATGCGAGGGACGGAGTACGGATCCAGATCGCCTCATCCATGCCACTGCGTGGACAGGCCGGACGAAGCTGGTCCTTCGGCCATTAGGCTTGACCGTTGTGACCACCGCACGTCTGCCCCTCTTTCCGCTGAACTCGGTCCTGTTCCCGGGCCTCGTCCTGCCCTTGAACGTCTTCGAGGAGCGGTATCGCGCCATGATGCGCGAGCTGCTGAAGACGGACGAGTCCGAGCCCCGCCGTTTCGCCGTCGTCGCCATCCGCGACGGCGGCGAGGTCGCGCCGACGGCGCCCGGCATGCCGGACCCGACCGCGCTGCCCGAACGCGGCCCGGCGGCGGGCTTCGGCTCCGACCCGATCCAGGCCTTCCACCCCGTGGGCTGTGTCGCGGACGCGGCAACGATCCGCGAACGCGCGGACGGCAGCTTCGAGGTGCTCGCGACGGGGACGACGCGGGTCAAGCTTCTCTCGGTCGACGCGAGCGGCCCGTATCTGACGGCCGAGCTCGAGGAGATCCCGGAGGACTCGGGGGACGGCGCGGGCGCGCTCGCCGAGGGCGTGCTGCGGGCCTTCCGCAGCTACCAGAAGCGGCTGGCCGGCGCACGTGAGCGCTCACTGTCGACCGGGGCCGATCTGCCCGACGAACCGTCGGTGGTCTCGTATCTGGTCGCCGCGGCGGCCGTACTGGACACTCCCGCGAAACAGCGGCTGCTCCAGGCCCCGGACACGGCGACCCGTCTGCGGGAGGAGCTGACGCTCCTGCGCTCGGAGACCGCGGTGATCCGCCATCTTCCGTCGCTGCCCGCGGTCGACCTGACCCGGGCGCCGACGAGCCCCAACTGACGGGAGCAGCCTGCGGTGCCGAAAAAGACCAGGAAGTCCGGCGGCCCCGGGGGCACGCCCGCCACGGTGGCGCTGGCCGCCGCGGGCACGGAGTTCACCGTGCACGCGTACGACCACGATCCCGCGTCCGCCTCGTACGGCGAGGAGGCGGCCGAGGCCCTCGGCATCTCCCCCGACCGGGTCTTCAAGACCCTGGTCGCGGACGTCGACGGTGAACTGACCGTGGCGGTGGTCCCGGTGGCAGGCCTGCTGGACCTCAAGGCGCTGGCGGCGGCGGTCGGTGGCAAACGCGCGACGATGGCGGACCCGACGGCGGCGGAGCGTACGACGGGCTATGTCCGGGGCGGTATCTCGCCGTTGGGCCAGCGGAAGCGTCTGCGTACGGTTCTGGACGCGTCGGCTTCCGCCCATGCCACGATCTGCGTCTCGGCGGGCCGCCGCGGCCTGGAGGTCGAACTCTCCCCGGCGGACCTGCGGACGCTGACGTCGGCGGTACTGGCTCCGATCGGGCGCGCGTAGGGGCTCGACGGGGCGACTGTCCTCGGCTACGACCGTAGGAACGGTCCGACGGGAGAGGACGGCGCATGTCCAAACGCACCCGCAAACGGAAGTGGCGCATCCGCAAGCACCGGGCGAACCACGGCCGTCGCCCGGCCTGACAGCCCGGGCCGGGGGAGAGCATCCCCGCACCCGCCGCGCGAGGCCGCCGCGCCTTCAGGGGCCCAGGGGACCCCGGGCGTTGTCACCGAAGCGGACGGGCCCGGGGAGACTCCCCCGGCATCACGCCTTGCCGTCCCCCGGCGGCACCGGCCCCGGCGCCCCGTACTGCGGGGGCCACTCCGGTTCCGGGTCCCGCGGACCGAACAGGGCCGTCAGCGCCAGGTGGACCACCATCGCCGCCACCGGCCACGCCAGCAGCGCCCCCTTCGCCCTCAGCTCCAGGTACGCGTCGAAGGTAACCCCCTCGCCGACCGCCCTCGCATGCGCGACCACATCGTGCGTGGGGCCGAACCACACACCGATGCCCCACGCCAGCAGCGAGCCCAGCAGTCCGCCCACGGCCAGCGCCACCACCAGCGCGATGCCGCCGCGCCTGCGCAACCAGAAGACCGCCGCTGCGCTGACGGCGCCGAAAGCGAGTGCCAGCAGCACGAACGTACCGTCCGCGCCCACCGCCTCCTCGCCCTCCGTGTCCTTGAGGAAGACCGCCTTGCCGTTCGAGATCAGCGGCACCCGCGGCGCCAGCCAGAGCCACAGGAGTCCCAGTGCCACGCCCAGAACCGCGACGGCCACCAGCACCACGGCCGCGTCCCGCAGGTCGGTCTTCAGCTCGGGGTTCTCCTCCGCGTCCGTAGCGTCCTTCGGGTGCAAGGACGCGTGACCCGTCGGCGGCGACTGCCAGGGGCCATTGTCCGGCGACGGCTGATGAGGCTGGTGGGGCGGTGTCAGAGGTGCGGTCACACCGCCATCGTGCCAGGCGGGCCGGAAGGCCGCCTCACCGGACCGCCGCCCGCCGGTACGCCCAGGTCGCGACCGTCAGCGAGACGACACCGACAACCGCGCAGACCGCAAGATCGAGCCCGACGACCGCCCAGTCCGGATGGTCGTCGAAAGTCCTGGCGAGCGCCTCCACGCCGTATGTGGAGGGCAGCAGATCACGTGCGTACGAGATCGGTCCCGGCAGCCGGTCGGCCGGCAGCACGCCCAGCAGCAGCGCAGCGGACATCCCCAACTGGCCGAGCAGCGTGGCAAGTTCCTGGCGGGGCGCGAGCAGCCCGAGCGCCGCGCCCAGCCCGGCGAGAGCCGCACCGGCGAGCGGGATCACCGCGGCCAGCACCCATAGATGCGTCAGCGGCAGCTCGAACAGCACGCTGCCGACGACCGCCGTGACCACCGTGCCGGGCACGGTGAAGGAGGCGTACGCGCCGGCAGCGCCGAGCACCACCGCCGCCGGCGGCACCGGCAGCGTGGCGTAGTGGTCGAGGCCGCCGCTGGCCCGCAGCTGCCCGAAGTACTGGGCGAGCAGATTGAGCGCGACGAAGGCGACGACGAGCACGCTGGACCCCGCGACGACGGCCCGCGCCTCCGCGCCGCCGTCGACGACCCCGCGCATCAGGACCATGATCCCGATCGACTGGAAGGTCGCCACGAAGAGCAGCGGGATCCGGGCGACCCGCGCCCGGGACAGCTGCGCGCGGTACACGGCACCGAGTGCCGGCAGCAGCCGCGCCCGCGGCGCGAGCGGCGCGGGCGCGGCCCCGCTCTCCGCTCGGGTCTTTCCGGCCTGTCCGACCTGTCCGGTCTGTCCGGCCACCGCCTCCGCGGGCACGGTGCTCACGCCTTGACCAGCCCCTTCATCGCGTTCCCGCCGAGCGCCAGGTACACGTCCTCCAGGCTGGGCGTGGCCAGCGTGAAGTCGTCGAGCGCCGCGAACGCCGCGCCGCCCGTCACCGCCGCGACCGCCGCCCGCGCCTCGTCCGGCGCGAGCCTGAGCACCCAGCGGCGCCCGGACTCCTGCGCGGACCCGTACAGCGCGGCGACCTCGGGCACATCCAGCGGTGCCCGCTCGCGCCACACCAGCTCGACCCGTACCTCGCCCGCGACGTGTTCCTTCAGCCCGGTCGGGGTGTCGCAGGCGATGACACGGCCCCGTTCCAGTACGGCGACCCGGTCGAGGACGGTCTCGGCCTCGATGACGTTGTGGGTGACGAGCAGCACGGTCGCGCCGTGCTCCGCGCGCCGCCGGTCGACCGCGGCCCATACCGCTCGCCGGGCGACGGGGTCCATGCCGGTGGTCGGCTCGTCCAGTACCAGCACCGGCCGCTCTCCGACCAGCGTGGTCGCGAAGCAGGCCAGCCGTCGCTGCCCGCCGGACAGCTTCTTCAGGGGGCGCGCGGCGATCCCGGTCAGCCCGAGCTCCTCCAGTACGGCGTCGCGCTCGGCCCGTGCGCCCCGCACGGACAGTCCGCGCAGCCGTCCCGTCGTCTCGGCGGCGAGCGCGACGGTCAGCTCGTCGAGCGCGGTGGACTCCTGCCCGAGATAGCCGATGAGCCGGGAGGCCCGCTCCGGGTGGCGTACAAGATCGTGGCCGAGCACCTCGACGCTGCCCGCGTCCGGGCGCATCAGGCCGGTGAACTGTCGTACGAGGGTGGACTTGCCGGCGCCGTTGGGCCCGAGCAGGCCGAAGATCTCGCCGCGTCGGACATCGAGACAGATCCCATCGGTGGCACGCACCTCAGGAGTCCCCGGCGTCCCCCGCCTGCTGCGCACGGCGGGGTACGTCTTGACGAGATCCCGCACCACGCACACCGTACTCACGAGGTACGAGACTACGGGGTCCGGCCGCCCGGAACGTCCTCGGGCCCCGGCTACTGCCGTGCCGTCGCGGCGCTACTCACCGGCCGGCGCGTGCTCGGCGGCCGCCCGTACGTCGATCTCGCGCCAGAATCCCGCCCGGATCGCATAGCGGTCGTGCTCGTCGATCTGGTCGTCCTTGTGCGCCAGCAGCCCGAAGCGGGCCGCGTACCGCAGCAGTTCACCGTCGATGCGGTGCGGGATCCGCGGGTACATGGTGGACAGCTTCTGCACATGGCTGGACTCCGGCAGCCGTTCCATCCAGCGCCGGGCGAACACCTGGCCGACCTCGAAGGGGTCGCCGCCGACCGTGGTGATGTCCTCCTCCCGGTCGGCCCAGCGCTGCTCGGCGCTGGTGAGCTGGGCCAGCGTCGGCAGCGACGCGGTCTCCGCCGGTTCGCCCAGCGCCCCGCCGTTGCCGCCGGGGCGCTCGACCCAGCCCTTGTCGGAGGACCAGCGCAGAGTGGCGCTCGTCGGCTGCGGTCCGGTGAGCGGGCCGGGCGCGCGCAGGCTCGCCAGGTCCTTGGGGGTGGGGACGCCCTTGGCGGAGGCGGGGACCGGGACGGACTCGACGCCGTTCTCGGAGGTCGCGGGCTGCGATCCGTTGTGTACGGCCTCGGCTGCCCGCTCCTGCGAAGCGGCGAGCGCCGACTCGGGCAGCGGCGCGGAGAGGATCGCCGCGATCTCGGGGCGGGGCACGGGCGGCGGCGCGCAGATGCCGGTGAGCTCCTTGGGCCGCACGGCCCTGGTGATCCACACCCGGTCGAGCACCCGCCGCTCGTCGGCCTCGGCGACCAGGTCCTCGGACTGGTTGTAGTCGCCGTCGGCGGCCTGCACCGCCCAGAGATGCACGGCCACGCCGTGCTCCTTGGCGGACATCAGCCCGGGGAGCAGGTCTCCGTCGCCGGTCACCAGCACAACGTCCGAGCAAGCGCGATTTCTGGCCAGCTCGGTGAGCTCGGCGTGCATGGCCGCGTCCACGCCCTTCTGCGCCCAGCGGCCGTCGCTGCGGGTCAGTGCGCCGAGCCTGACCGTCACCCGCGGCATGACGCGCAGCCGCCGGTGCTCCGGCTGCGGTACGCGGTCGGGGGCGCCGTCGAACCAGTAGATACGCAACAGCGGTCGCTGGGTATCGGCTTCGGCGAGGTCGCGCAGGCCCTGGATGAGGGCGGCGTGGTCGACGGTGATCCGGGAACGCGCCGGTTCTCCGGCAAGAAGGCTCGCGGCAGCGCCCAGTAGATATCCGGCGTCCACCAGGACAACGCAGCGGTCCACGCGTTCCACCCTCTTTCGGGAACTTCGGGATCGGGGAAGGTTCCGGATCGGGGATTGTTCCGGGTTTCCTTCGAGTCTGCCCGACCACGGGAGGGTTAACGGCCGGAACTCGATCATCGGCGTGGCGGAACGCGGCACATGGCGCGACATGGGCCCTTTACCCACCGCAATGATCCAAAATGCGGCAGTTCTGCCGGTATGTGAGTCTGACAGCGGCCCTGGCCCCGAGAAATCCCACAGGAGGCACACCATGGCCAAGAACAAGAACCGCAAGCAGAGCAGCCAGCAGCAGGACCGTTCCTCCGCCGCCGAGCACCGTGGCGAGCAGGCCAAGTCCACCGCCTACGAGTCCCATGCGCAGCCTCAGTCGCAGGCCCAGGGAAGCCCGGCGGATGTTGCCCGTAAACACCAGCGGCGCTTCGGCCACAACTGATCGCGCAGCAAAGCCGCAAGGGGCGCGCCCGTGACGACGGGCGCGCCCCTTGCGCGTGTATGTGCCTTCGCGTGCGCCCTCTGCGCGTGTGCCTCTGTACCCGAACTAGCCGGCCAGGCAGGACGGGCCGAGCAGCACCTTCAGATCGCCGAAGAGAGCCGGGTCCGGCTGGACCCGGTGCCGGTCGAGCCGGAGCACCGTGGTCTTGCGGGGGCCCTGCAGCTTGATCCTCACCTCGGTGTTGCCCCTGTGATGGCTGAGGATCTCACCGAGCCTGCTGATCATCGGCGGGGTGACCTTCACCGTCGGAATCGTGACGACCACCGGGGCGTTGGTCCCTGCCGAGGAGATGTCGGGGACCTGCATTTCCATGGCGACGAGGCGCGGGATGTCCTCGCGCTTGTCGAGCCGTCCCTTGACGAACACCACGGTGTCCTCGACGAGCTGGGTCGACACCAGTTGGTACGTCGCCGGGAAGAACATGCACTCGATGGAGCCGGCCAGGTCCTCGACGGTCGCGATCGCCCAGGCGTTGCCCTGCTTCGTCATCTTCCGCTGCAGGCCGGAGATGATGCCACCGATGGTGACGACCGCACCGTCCGCATGCTCACCGCCGGTGAGCTGGGAGATCGCGGCATCCGTCTTGTCGCTCAGGACATGCTCGATACCGAAGAGCGGATGGTCGGAGACATAGAGACCGAGCATCTCGCGCTCCTGCGCGAGCAGATACGACTTGTCCCACTCGATGTCGGAGAACTCGACGTCGAGGCCGAAGCCCGGCTCGCTGCTGTCCTCCTCGCCCATCCCGCCGAAGAGGTCGAACTGGCCCTCGGCCTCCTTGCGCTTGACCGCGACCACGTTGTCGATCATCGGTTCGTGGTGCGCGACCAGGCCCTTGCGGGTGTGGCCCATCTCGTCGAAGGCCCCGGCCTTGATGAGCGATTCGACTGTTCGCTTGTTGCACACGACCGCCTCGACCTTGTCGAGGAAGTCCGGGAAGGTCGCGTACTTCCCCTTCGACTTACGGCAGCGGATGATCGAGTCGACGACGTTCGTGCCGACGTTCCGGACGGCGGAGAGACCGAAGAGGATCACATCGTCGCCCTGGGCCGCGAAGTTGGACTGCGACTCGTTCACATTGGGCGGCAGCACCTTGATGCCCATGCGGCGGCACTCGTTCAGATAGACCGCGGACTTGTCCTTGTCGTCCTTGACCGAGGTGAGCAGCGCGGCCATGTACTCGGCCGGGTAGTTGGCCTTGAGATATGCGGTCCAGTAGGTTACCAGCCCGTACGCGGAGGAGTGCGCCTTGTTGAAGGCGTACCCGGCGAAGGGGACGAGCACGTCCCACAGGGCCTGGATGGCCTGGTCACTGAAGCCGTTCTTCTTGGCGCCGGCCTGGAAGAGGACGAAGTTCTTCGCCAGCTCGTCGGCCTTCTTCTTGCCCATCACGCGGCGCAGGATGTCGGCTTCGCCGAGCGAGTACCCCGCGATGATCTGGGCGGCCTTCTGTACCTGCTCCTGATAGACGATCAGGCCGTAGGTGAGGCCGAGGACCTCCTTGAGCGGCTCCTCCAGCTCCGGGTGGATCGGCGTGATCTCCTGCTGCCCGTTCTTGCGCAGCGCGTAGTTCGTGTGGGAGTTCATGCCCATCGGGCCCGGACGGTACAGGGCCGAAACGGCGGAAATGTCCTCGAAGTTGTCGGGCTTCATCAGCCGCAGCAGCGAACGCATCGGGCCGCCGTCGAACTGGAAGACGCCGAGCGTGTCACCGCGACAGAGCAGTTCGTACGTCGTGGGGTCGTCCAGCGGGAGAGCGAGCAGGTCGAGCTCGACACCCTTGTTCGCCTTCACCATCTTGACGGCGTCGTCCATGATGGTCAGGTTCCGCAGGCCCAGGAAGTCCATCTTCAGCAGGCCGAGCGACTCACAGCTCGGGTAGTCCCACTGCGTGATGGTCACGCCGTCGGTGTGCCTGACCCAGACCGGGACGTGGTCGGTGATCGTCTCGCTGGACATGATCACGCCGGCCGCGTGCACACCCATCTGCCGGACCAGGCCCTCGACGCCCTTGGCGGTGTCGATGACCTTCTTCACGTCCGGCTCGTTCTCGTACATCCCGCGGATCTCGCCGGCCTCGCTGAAGCGCGGGTGCTTCGGGTCGGTGATGCCGTTGAGGTCGATGCCCTTGCCGAGGACGTCGGCGGGCATCGCCTTGGTGAGCCTGTCGCCCATCGCGTACGGGTAGCCGAGCACCCGCGCGGAGTCCTTGATGGCGTTCTTGGCCTTGATCTTGCCGTACGTACCGATCATGGCGACCTTGTCGGCGCCGTACTTCTCGGTGACGTACCTGATCACCTCACCGCGCCGACGCTCGTCGAAGTCGATGTCGACATCGGGCATGGAGATGCGCTCGGGGTTGAGGAAGCGCTCGAAGATCAGGCCGTGCTCGATCGGGTCGAGGTCGGTGATGCCCATGGCGTACGCGACGATCGAGCCGGCCGCGGAGCCCCGGCCCGGGCCCACCGCGATGCCGTTGTTCTTGGCCCACATGATGAAATCGGCGACCACGAGGAAGTACCCCGGGAAGCCCATGTCGATGATGATGCCCATCTCGTACTCGACCTGCTTGAGCCGGTCGTCCGGGATGCCGCCGGGGTAGCGCCGGGCCATGCCGCGCATGGTCTCCTCGCGGAACCAGGTCACCTCGGTGTAGCCCTCGGGCACCTCGAACTTCGGCATCAGGTTGCGCTCTTCGAACCAGCCCTCGGTGTCGATCTGCTGCGCGACCAGGAGGGTGTTGGCGCAGCCTTCCTGCCAGGCCTCCGAGGAGTCCACGGCGTACATCTCGTCCGTGGACTTGAGGTAGTAGCCGGTGCCGTCGAAGCGGAAGCGGTCCGGGTCCGAGAGGTTCTTGCCGGTCTGGATGCAGAGCAGGGCATCGTGCGCGCCGGCCTCGTGCGCGTAGGTGTAGTGCGAGTCGTTGGTGACGATCGGCGGGATGCCGAGCTTCTTGCCGATCTCCAGGAGGCCGTCGCGGACCCGGCGCTCGATCTCGATGCCGTGGTCCATCAGCTCCAGGAAGTACTTGTCCTTGCCGAAGATGTCCTGGTACTCGGATGCCGCCTTGAGCGCCTCGTCGAACTGGCCGAGGCGCAGCCGCGTCTGGAGCTCGCCCGACGGGCAGCCGGTGGAGGCGATGAGCCCCTCCGACCACTGGGCGATGGTCTCCTTGTCCATCCGCGGCCACTTCTGCAGCCAGCCCTCGGCGTACGCGTCGGAGGAGAGCCGGAAGAGGTTGTGCAGACCCGTCCTGTTGGCCGCCCAGATCGTCTTGTGGGTGTAGCCACCGGAACCGGAGACGTCGTCCCGCTTCTGGTGCGGCTGACCCCACTGGATCTTCCGCTTGTTCCGCCGGGACTCGGGGGCGACGTACGCCTCGATGCCGATGATCGGCGTGACCCCCGCCTTCTTGGCCTGATGGAAGAAGTCGTACGCGCCGTGGAGGTTGCCATGGTCGGTCATGGCGATGTGCGACATGCCCATCTCGTTGCAGGCGTCGAACATGTCCTTGAGCCGCGCGGCACCGTCCAGCAGGGAGTACTGGGTGTGGACGTGAAGGTGCGTAAAAGGCGGCTTGGTCACGGCGGAGTGCCTCCGGAGAACGGTGGACGACAGGCTGCGGACAGTCTGGGGGGACAGCCTGGAAGTCTACGTCTCCGCACTGACAGTGGGCGGGCACTCCCGGGTACCGTCGTCCGTTGAAGGGGCGGAACTGCCCTCCCCCTCGCCACCGCTGGGGGGACCCCCATGTTCGTCATGCACCAGGAGGCACCCAGCGATGTCGGTACCGCGACCCGCCGAGGTCACAGCTGAAGAGCGCGGTGAGCAGATTCTCACCGTTTTCGACACCGCGTTCGGCGAGCTTCTGGCCGCCGACCCGGCCGCGTTCCGGGTCAAGTTCCGGAAGATGGCCGCCTCGGCCTTCGCCTTCTACCGCGGCACCGCCTGCCTGTTCTACAACGACCTGGAGCAGGAACAGCACGGCGGACCGTTCCTCGACGACCGCACCGGCCGGGTGTGGATCCACGGCGACCTGCACGCCGAGAACTTCGGCACGTACATGGACGCCAACGGCCGGCTGATCTTCAACGTCAATGACTTCGACGAGGCGTACGTCGGCCCCTTCACCTGGGATCTGAAGCGGCTTTCCGCCTCGCTGGCGCTGGTCGGCTACACCAAGGCGCTCAGCGACGAGCAGATCACCGAGCTGGTGAGGATCTACGCCGCCGCCTACCGCGAGCGCATCCACGCCCTGGCGACCGGTGCCAAGAACGACGAGGTGCCGCCCTTCACGCTGGACACCGCCGAGGGCCCGCTGCTCGAGGTGCTGCGCGACGCCCGCTCGCTCACCCGATTCTCGCTGCTGGACTCGATGACCGAGATCCGTGACTTCGAGCGGCGTTTCGCGCCCGGCGGCGGCTCCATCGAGCTGGACGCGGCCACCCGCTACAAGGTGCTCGCCGCCTTCGACGGCTATCTGGAGACCCTTCCCGAGTCCAGCCTGACCAGGCCCGACTCGTACCGGGTCAAGGACGTCGTGGGGCGGCGTGGCATCGGCATCGGCTCGGCGGGCCTGCCCTCGTACAACATCCTGCTCGAGGGCAACAGCGACGCCCTCGAGAACGACGTCGTGATCTATATGAAGCAGGCACAGACCCCGGCGGTCTCCCGGCACATCACCGACGCCACCGTGCGTGAGTACTTCCAGCACGAGGGTCACCGCACGGTGATCTCGCAGCGCGCGCTCCAGGACCATGCCGACCCGTGGCTGGGCTGGACCGAGCTGGACGGCTCGGGCCAGCTGGTGGCCGAGGTCTCCCCGTACGCGGTGGATCTGGACTGGTCGGACATCGACGACCTGGAGGAGATCGCGGCGGTCGTCGCCGACCTCGGCCGGGCGACGGCCACGATGCACGGCGCGGCGGACGAGGAGAGCGGTCACTCGCTGGTGCCGTTCTCCACGGAGCGGGCCATCGACGCGGCGATCGCGGCCGACGAGGACGGCTTCGGCGAGCTGCTGGTGGAGTTCGCGCACGGTTACGGCGCGCGGGCGCGGGCGGACCACCAGATCTTCGTGGACCTCTTCCGTAACGGAAGGATTCCGGGTCTCTAGGACCGGCCGGATCCCGACGGGGTTCGGGCCCGGTCCCTGCCCCGTCCAGGCGGGGCGCGGGCCGGGTCCTTAGGGGGCGTTTACACGGACGCATGGGACACTCCCCGGTGATGGACATGGGCGAGACGCGGCTCAGGGGGCTGCGGGCAGCGATCTTCACGGCACTGGTCGTGACGCTGTCCGCCGCTTCCCATGTGTTGCTGTCGCGGGTCCCGCTGCAGCTGACGACCGTCGCCGGACTCGCGGCCGGGGTCTTCGCCGTCGCCTACTCGCTGTGCGGCCGGGAGCGTGGCTTCTGGCGGATCGCGGGCCTGCTCGTACCACTGGAGCTGGCCGCCGACACCGTCTTCACCACCGGCCAGGACGTCTGTTACGGCCCAGGCGGCGGACCGGTCGCCGGTTCGCTGCGCGCGGTCGGCTTCGACGTGCTGTGCGGCGGCAGCGTCGGCACGGCACTGCCAGGGGTGGGCGTACCCGAGCGGGGCGCGGCCGCGCTGCTGCACTCCACGGACCCGGCGCTGCCCTGGCTGCTGCTCGCCGCACATGTGTCGGTCGGGCTGCTCGCCGCCGCCTGGCTGCGGCGCGGGGAGTCGGCGCTGGCCGGACTGGCGCGGGCGGTCGGCGCGTTCGCGTTCCGGCCGCTGCGGCTCGCGGTCGTCGCGGTGGGCGCGGCACACCGTTCCGCACGCCGCGGAGCGCGCCCCGCGCCCCGCCGGCCCCGTACCTCCGGCACCCGTCTGCTGGTGCACTCCGTCGGACGGCGGGGACCACCCCGCTCGGCCGCAGTTCTCGGCTGAGCCCGCAGTCCCCCTTTTCCGTATCTGCTGATACGACATCACACGGAGTGAATGAGCATGAGTGCACGCAACAGCCAGGCCAACAAGGCGGCGGCCCGCGAGCGGCTGCGCCAGGAGCGTGAGCGCCAGGCGAAGAAGGACAGGACCCGCCGGCAGCTGATCGTCATCGGCTCGACGGTCCTGGTCCTCGCGATCGCGGGTGGCGCCGGTTACGCGATCATGCAGGCCAACAAGCCGACCCACTGGGAGTCGGCGAAGGCCGAGAAGAACGTCACCGCGCCGAAGAACACCACGGGTGAGAACGGGACGACCGTCGTCATCGGCAAGCCGACCGCGAAGAAGACCCTGGAGCTGTACGAGGACTCGCGCTGCCCGGTCTGCGCGAGCTTCGAACAGTCGGTGGGCGCGACGGTGAAGAAGGATGTCGACGCCGGCAAGTACAAGATCAAGTACATCGGTGCCACGTTCATCGACGGCGCGAAGTCCATCAACGGCCAGGGCTCGAAGAACGCCCTGAGCGCGCTGGGCGCGGCGCTGAATGTGAGCCCGGAGGCGTTCGCCGAGTACAAGACCGCCCTGTACTCGGCGAAGTTCCACCCGAAGGAGACGGACGACAAGTTCTCCAAGGACTCGTACCTGCTCGAGATCGCGGACACCGTGCCTGCGCTGAAGGGCAACAGCGAGTTCAAGAAGAACGTGGAGGACGGGACCTTCGACGCGTGGGCGATGAAGATGACGGACGCGTTCAACAAGAGCGGGGTCACGGGCACGCCGACGCTGAAGATGGACGGCAAGCCGGTCACGGCGGAGGGCAGCAAGAACCCGCCCATGACGGTCGAACAGTTCAACGCGGCGATGTCCAAGGCCCTGAAGGCCTGACCGCGCGGTTGGGCGTGGGGGCGTCGTCCCCACGCCCAACCTCCCCCAGGGGGCTGCGAATCGCCCCCGCTTCAGGGAGGGGCGCTGCGGGGGACACCTCGTTCACCCTGTTCAGCCTGTTCACCCCCTTCACCCTGTTCCGCCCGGTTACCGCCACGCCTCCACCCGACCCCTGGGCAACGCCGCGGTAGACCGTTCGCCATCGCCCGGCGAACTTTCCCCGTTCGCTCACCCATTCGTCCTACCGATCAGTAGTCTGATCGGCCGTGACCAGTCGATTTTCCTCAACTCCCAGCCGCCGCACGGTCGTCAAGGCCGCCGCCGCCACCGCTGTCATCGCCGCTCCCGCCCTCGCGGCCGCCTCCTCCGCCAACGCCGCCTCCACCGACGAGGCCCCGGCCTTCCTGCACGGCATAGCCTCCGGCGATCCGCTGCCCGACGGCGTGCTGCTGTGGACACGCATCACGCCCACCCCCGAAGCCGTGCCCGGCTCGGGCAAGGGCCCGGACACCGCTGTGGGTTGGGAGGTCGCAGAGGACAAGGGTTTCACCCGCGTCGTCGCCCGCGGCACCACCACGTCGAAGGCGGCCTCCGACCACACCGTCAAGGTGGACGTAAGGGGTCTGCGCCAGGCGACCGCGTATTACTTCCGCTTCGCCTCGGGTACCGCCCTCTCCCCCGTCGGCCGTACCCGCACCGCCCCGGCCACCGACGCCGCGACACCCGGTGTCCGTTTCGGTGTGGTCTCCTGCGCCAACTGGGAGTCCGGTTACTTCTCCGCGTACCGGCATCTGGCTGCCCGTGCCGACCTCGACGCGATCCTCCATCTCGGTGACTACATCTACGAGTACGCCACCGGCGGCTACCCGGAGCCGAAGTACGTCGTACGGCAGCACTCGCCGAAGAACGAGATCATCACGCTCGCCGACTACCGCACCCGCCACGCCACATACAAGACGGACACCGACCTGCAGGCACTGCACGCCGCGCATCCCGTGATCGCGATCTGGGACGACCACGAGTTCGCGAACGACGCCTGGTCGGGCGGCGCGGAGAACCACACCCCGGGCACCGAGGGCGACTGGGCGGCCCGCGCCGCCGCAGCCCGCCAGGCCTACTTCGAGTGGATGCCCGTACGCGCCTCCACCGAGGGCACCGTCTACCGTCGGCTGCGCTTCGGCAAGCTCGCCGATCTGCATCTGCTCGACCTGCGGTCCTTCCGCTCGCAGCAGACGACGATCGGCAACGGCAGCGTGGACGACCCGGAGCGTTCGATCACCGGCCGCGCCCAGCTGGACTGGCTGAAGTCCGGTCTGGCCGGATCCGACGCGGCGTGGAAGCTGGTCGGCACCTCGGTGATGATCTCGCCCGTCGCCTTCGGCTCCGTACCGGCCCATCTGCTGGGCCCGATAGCCGAGTTGCTCGGCCTGCCCAAGGAAGGCCTCGCGATCAATGTCGACCAGTGGGACGGCTACACGGACGACCGCAAGGAGCTGCTCTCGCATCTGACGCAGCGCGGCATCGAGAACACCGTTTTCCTCACCGGCGACATCCACATGGCCTGGGCGAACGACGTCCCGGTCAAGGCCGCGACGTATCCCCTCTCGCAGTCCGCCGCGACCGAGTTCGTGGTGACGTCGGTGACCTCCGACAACCTGGACGACATCCTCCATGTCGCGCCGGGCACGGTCTCGTTGGTGGCCTCCGCGGCCGTCAAGGCGGCCAACCGCCATGTGAAGTGGCTGGACATGGACTCGCACGGCTACGGCGTACTCGACGTCACCGCCGAGCGCTCGCAGATGGACTACTACGTCCTGTCCGACAAGACGAAGCAGGACGCGACCTCGAAGTGGGCTCGCTCCTACCGGACGCTCAGTGGAACGCAGAAGGTCGAGCGGGTGAATCAGCCGGTGCGCTGACGGCGAATTCCAGCCACTCCGCGATGTGTTAACCAGTGATCACATCGCCACGACGGGTGGTGTGTTCCGTGGCCTGAATGCGGACACACCACCCGTCACTGTGTCCCCATGTGTTACGTGGGGATCTCAACCTCCGGAGGGCGCACAGGCGTTTATCCCTGTTGTCCTCAGTTCTACGCGAGTTGATTGGGCCTGATCGCCTCTCATCAGGCCATGTCATGCACCCGTAATCTCCCCGCGGTGGCCAGAAAAAGGCCACTTCCCCAACCCCCCACGCGAGGAGACACTGTGCTTACTCTTGCCCGAATATCGCCACGTTTGCGCAACCGCGCACTCGGTACGGCAATCATGGCCGGAACCCTGGCCCTCTCACCGCTCTCCGCCCCCACGGGCGTCGCCGCGGCCAAGGCACCCGCCGCCAAGGTGTCCAAGGTCTCCGACGAGTGCGCCGAGGACACCGGCACGAGCGCCGCCGCCCGCAAGGCCCGCCCCGTCGGCAACGCCCAGGCCCACGAGCCCAACGAGGTCACCGCCGCCAAGGCCAAGGCCATGGACGCGGATCTGAAGAAGAGAGTCGAGGCGGCCCGGGCCGACGGCCGCAGACTCTCGGTCGCCGCCGCGACCACCATCCCCGTCTACTTCCACGTCATCCACAGCGGTTCGACCGGCAAGCTCACCGCCACCGACATCTCCCGGCAGATCTCGGTCCTCAACGCGGCGTACGCCGGCCAGGGCACCGGCAACGCCAACTCGAGCTTCCAGTTCTCGCTGGCCGGCACGGACTACACGGACAACGCCACCTGGTACAACGGCATCCAGCCAGGCTCCTCCGCCGAGACGGCGATGAAGTCGCAGCTGCGCAAGGGAGGCGTCGGCGCCCTCAACTTCTACACCGCCAGCCTCGGCGGCGGCCTGCTCGGCTGGGCCACCTTCCCTTCCTCGTATTCCTCCGACCCGTCCGACGACGGTGTGGTGGTCCTCGACACCTCGCTGCCGGGCGGCTCCGCGACCAACTACAACGAGGGCGACACCGCCACCCACGAGGTCGGCCACTGGATGGGGCTCTACCACACCTTCCAGGGCGGCTGCTCCGGCAGCGGCGACTACGTCTCGGACACCCCGGCCGAGAAGACCGCCGCGACGGCATGCCCGACCGGCCGTGACAGCTGCGCCAACAAGACCGGTGTGGACCCGATCCACAACTTCATGGACTACACCTACGACCCGTGCATGTACCAGTTCACCGCGGGCCAGGTGCAGCGGATGAAGGACAGCTGGACCGCCTACCGGGCGGGCTGACCGAAGGCTGCCCGCCGCACCCGCGGCGGGCAGCCGTTCCCCACCTCACCGGGCAGTACACCTAATCCTCCTGGAGCGTCTCCAGGAAGCCGAGCGCGATCCGCCAGGTCAGCTCGGCCGACTCCTCGTCGTAGTCCGGCAGACCGGGGTCGGTGAACAGATGCCCGGCACCCGGGTAGCGGTAGATCTCCACATCCGCGCCCGCCCGCTGCATCTGCAGATACCAGGCACTCAGCCAGTCGTGCGGCTCGAACGGGTCGGGGTCGGCGACATGCAGCTGTACGGGCAGCTCGTCCACGCTCGCACCCTCCGCGATGTCGGACGTGCCGTGCATGAGCAGCAGCCCGCGGGCCTTGTCGTCGCCCAGCGCGAGGTTCTGCGCGATCGAGCCACCGAGGGAGAACCCCGCGTACACCAGTCCCTCGTCCGAGTAGGGCGCGGCCGCCAGGATCGCGCGGCGCAGCAGCTCCTCCTGGCCGATCTTCTCCTTGAGCTCCCTGCCCGCTTCGACGGTCTCGGCGGTTTGCCCTTCGAAGAGGTCGGGCACGCGAACCTGGTGCCCGGCTGCGCGCAGCCGCTCGGCTGCCGCGTGCACCGCCGGACGCACACCGTAGACCGAATGAAAAAGCATGATGTTCATTCGGCCATCGTGCCAGTTGGTGTCCGAGTCAAACGGAGTCAAAGGAAGTCAAAGGGAGTCATGGAGAACGCACTGCGCCCGCTGACCGTGATCGGTGGTTCGGTCGTGCTCACCCTGCTGCTCGGCTGGGTCGTCGACCTGCTGCTGCGCCGGGCGGACGACCGCCACCCCGAGACCCCCTTGTGGGGGCTCCTGCGCCGCTGCCGGCTGCCCCTCCAGGTCGTCCTGCTCACCGCCCTGCTGAGAGGGTCCTACCGCGAGACGAAGTGGCGGCTCATCGAGAAGCAGGAGGCCGGCATCGGGCACATCCTGTCGCTGGTGCTGATCAGCGCCGGAGCCTGGCTGGTGGTACGCATCGTCTCCGCCGCCGTGGAGTCCACCTACGCCCGTTACGCGTCCTCGACCCGCGATCCGGCCCGGGTACGCCGGGTACGTACGCAGGTCACGCTGATCATGCGGATCGTCATCGCGGTCGTCGTGGTCGTGGCGGTCGCCGCGATGCTGCTGACCTTCCCCGGCATGGAGAAGGTCGGCGCCTCGATGCTGGCCTCCGCGGGCATCATCGGCATCGTCGCCGGTGTCGCCGCGCAGTCCACGCTCGGCAATCTCTTCGCCGGCTTCCAGATCGCCTTCGGCGACATGGTGCGGATCGGGGACACGGTGGTGGTGGACGGCGAGTGGGGTGTCATCGAGGAGGTCACGCTGACGTTCCTGGCGGTACGGACCTGGGACGAGCGGCGTATCACCATGCCGGTGTCGTACTTCACCAGCAAGCCCTTCGAGAACTGGTCACGCGGCGGGGCGCAGATGACCGGAACGGTCTTCTTCCATCTGGACCACTCGGCGCCGGTGGCCCTGATGCGCGAGAAGCTGCGGGACATCCTGCGGGAGTGCGCGGCGTGGGACGGCCGGGACTGGAGCCTGGCGGTCACGGACACCACGCCGAGCACGATGCAGGTACGGGCGGTGGTCACGGCCAAGGACGCCGACGACATCTGGACGGCCCGGTGTGCCGTACGGGAGCAGATCATCGCGTGGCTCAGCGAGAAGCATCCGTACGCGCTGCCGCGGATAGCGACATCGCCGGGTGTGCTGCCGCCGGGTGTGCTGCCGCCGAACGGATCGTGGTTGGCCCGCCCGGAGCCCGCACCGGTCGTGGAGCTGGGCCCCGAGGGGAGCGACGGAGACCACGGCGGAGAAACGCAGCCGCGGACGGGCCGGGGCTGACGCCCGGTCGCCGCATTGCGTCCCGCCGCACCCACCCGTCACCGCAGGCCGCGTACGTCGAGGTGCCGCAGTGCGTCCGCCGCACCCACGGTCATCGCAAGCTGCGTACGTCGAGGTGCCGCAGGACCCGGTCCACCACCTCCGGGTCCGCGCCCGGTTCGTTGCGCGCCGAGAGCACCTCGTGGCGCGCCGCCGACAGCATCTCCCGCTGGATCCGCTGCACCGTCCTGAGGCGCTCCACCCGTTTCGCGAACCACTCGCGCCGCTCGTCGTCGACGATGTCCGGGCTGATCCTCGCCCCCATGTCGTACGCCGTGCGCAGCAAACGTTCGCTGATGTCCTCGGGCAGGTCCTCCACCGCCTCGATCTCCCTGAGCCGGTGTTTCGCCGCCTTCGCCGCGCGAATCGCGAGGTTCCGTTCCAGCTCGCCCTCCGCGTCCGCGTCCGCCCGCACACCGAGTCGCCGGACCAGCCACGGCAGGGTGAGGCCCTGGAGCACAAGCGTCGCCAGGATGACTGCGAACGCGATGAAGATGATCTCGTCCCGGGCCGGAAAAGGCGCGCCGCTCTCCGTCTTCAGCGGGATGGCGAGCGCCAGCGCGACCGACGCCACGCCCCGCATCCCCGACCACCACATGATGACGGTCTCCCGCCAGCTCACGGGGATCTCCTCGTCGTAGTCCCGCAGCTTGTGCAGGCGCTTGGCGAGCCACGTCGCGGGCATCAGCCACAGCAGCCGTACGACCACGACAACCCCGATGATCGCGGCGCTCCAGCCCAGAATCTGCACCTCGCGCCCGTCCGCCGTGCCGAAGACGTTGTGCAGTTCGAGGCCGATGAGACCGAACGCGACCCCGGTGACCAGCATGTCGACGATCTGCCAGAACGTGGTACCGGCCAGCCGCCCCATCACATCGTCCGCGTCGGCGGTGTGCTCGGCGAGGAAGAGCGCGGTGGTCAGGACGGCGAGCACGCCGGACCCCTTCAGCTCCTCCGCCAGCACATAGCTGACGAACGGCACCATCAGCGACAGGCCGATCTGCAGTGTCGCGTCACCGAGCATGCCCATCAGCTTGTTGGAGAGCCAGCCGAGCCCGAGCCCGACCGCGACGGCCACCACGGCCGACAGCACCAAGTCCCCCGCCGCGTCCGGCCAGGAGAACGTTCCGCTCACCGCCGCCGCGATCGCCACGTGGTAGAGCACGATCGCCGTGACGTCATTGAACAGCCCCTCCCCCTCCAGGATGGAGATCAGCCGCCGCGGCAGCCCGAGCGACCCCGCGACCGCGGTCGCCGCGACCGGGTCGGGCGGCGCCACCAGCGCGCCGAGCGCGAACGCCGCGGCGATCGGCAACCCGGGCACGATCGCGTGGGCGACGGCCGCCACCGCCGCCATCGTGACGAACACCAGCGCGACCGCGAGCAGCAGGATCGGCCGGATGTTGGCCGTGAACTGCCGCCAGGAGGTGCGCTGTACGGCCGCGTACAGCAGAGGAGGCAGCAACAGCGGCAGGATGAACTCCGGCGGCAGTTCGACATTCGGCACGAAGGGCAGGAACGCCAGGACGATCCCGCCGACCGTCATCAGCACCGGCGCGGGCAGCCGGAGCCGCTCCCCCAGCGGCACTGTCACCACGGCCCCGAGCAACAGCAGGAACAGCAGCGCCAATTGATCCATGGTGCGCCCTCCGGCGGTTCGAAACCTCAACGATCAAGACTTCAAGCCTGCCACGCACATGGCCCCAACCACCTCAACGGCCGTGATCACCGCACCAGGCGCGCATGCGGAGGGCCGGGGATGTCTCCGCGACGGGAGACTGGACGAGGCGGGTCCTGTCGGCCTGATGGGGCCGGGCGCGCTGGGCGGCGCGCTGTGGGAGCTTCCCCTCATGGCGCGAGGCCGCCGCGCTCCGGGTCGGGGGTACGACCCCCGGCCTCGGCTACAACGCCCGGCGCATTGCCCGATGCCCGATCCCCGCGTCCAGGAACTCCGCCCCGTACGCCACGTAACCGAGCCGCTCGTAGAACCCCACCGCCTGCGTCTGCGCATGGAGATCCACCGCCGCCAGCCCGCGCTCCCGCGCCGCCTTCTCGATGCCCCGCACCAGCGCCACGCCCACGCCGAGTCCCCGCGCCGCCTTGTTCACCGCGAGCCGGCCCAGCGAGCCCACCGCATCGTCACCGCCGGTCTTTCCCGCCGCCTCCGGGCCGTGGAGCAGGCGACCGGTACCCAGCGGGACCCCGTCCGCGCCGACCGCGAGGACATGCACCGTGGCCGCGTCCTCCGCGTCGAACGCGTCGTACTCGATCTCCGCCGGCACCCCCTGCTCGACGACGAAGACCTCCTTCCGGACCGCGAAACACGCCTCACGGTCGGCCGGGCCGACCGCCTCACGCACCGCGAAAACGCTCACTCGCTCTCCGCAGTGATCTTGTCCAGAGCCTCCTGCAGATCGTCGGGGTACGTGCTCCCGAACTCGACCCACTGCCCGTCCGACGGGTGCTCGAAGCCGAGCCGCACCGCGTGCAGCCACTGCCTGCTCAGCCCCAGCCGCTTCGCCAGCGTCGGGTCGGCGCCGTAGGTCAGATCGCCCACACACGGGTGCTTGTGCGCCGCCATGTGCACTCGGATCTGGTGCGTACGCCCCGTCTCCAGCTTGATGTCCAGCAGCGACGCCGCCCGGTACGCCTCGATCAGGTCGTAGTGCGTCACCGAAGGCTTGCCCTCCGCCGTGACCGCCCACTTGTAGTCGTGGGTCGGGTGCCGGCCGATCGGCGCGTCGATCGTCCCGCTCATCGGGTCCGGGTGCCCCTGCACCAGCGCGTGGTACCGCTTGTCCACGACCCGGTCCCGGAACTGCGCCTTCAACAGGGTGTACGCCCGCTCCGACTTGGCGACGACCATCAGGCCGGACGTGCCGACGTCCAGCCGGTGCACGATCCCCTGCCGCTCAGCCGCGCCCGACGTCGAGATCCGGTACCCGGCCGCCGCGAGACCACCGATCACCGTCGTCCCGGTCCAGCCCGGACTCGGATGCGCGGCCACGCCCACCGGCTTCATGATCACGACGATGTCGTCGTCGTCGTGCACGATCTCCATGCCCTCGACCGGCTCGGCCACGATCTGTACCGGGGCCGGCGCCTGAGGCATCTCCACCTCGAGCCACGCGCCGCCGTGCACACGCTCGGACTTTCCGACGGCCGAACCGTCGACCTGCACCTTCCCGGCAGCTGCCAGTTCGGCCGCCTTCGTGCGGGAGAACCCGAACATCCGGGAGATGGCGGCGTCGACGCGCTCGCCCTCGAGGCCGTCGGGTACGGGCAGGGTGCGGATCTCGGGAACTGTACTCACCCGACGAGTATGCCTTGTCAGTCCTTGTGGACTGTCCCGTCGGGGTCCAGCCCCTTGAAGGACAGGATCACAATCAGGAAGCCGCCGCAGACGATCGCGGAGTCGGCGAGGTTGAATACCGCGAAGTGCGCGGGCGCGATGAAGTCGACGACCGCCCCCTCGAAGACGCCCGGCGCACGGAAAATGCGGTCAGTGAGATTGCCGAGCGCACCGCCGAGCAGCAACCCGAGGGCGATCGCCCAGGGCAGGCTGTAGAGCTTGCGCGCCAGCCTGGCGATCACGATGATCACCGTCGCCGCGATACAGGTGAAGATCACGGTGAAGGCCTCGCCCATGCCGAAGGCCGCGCCGGGGTTCCGGACCGCCTCGAACTTCAGCAGATCGCCGATGATCTCGATCGGCTCGTGGTGCTCCAGCTTGGCCACCACGAGCATCTTGCTGACGAGGTCGATCAGGTAGGCCACGACCGCCACGCCGAACAGCACAGCGATCTTGCGGCTGCCCCTGGGCTGCTCGGCGAGCGCCGCAGCCTCGTCGGCTCCCGCTGGATTCGACGTACCGATGGTGCGCTCCGCCTCTGCCACGTGAGTCCCTCAACCTAGGTGCCCTGACTGAGCACGAGGGTACGGCACACACGTACGGAGTCTCAGCCCCGCGGTCAGCCCCGGCGTTCCTGCTTCTGCTTGTCCTCCACGCAGAGTGTGGCGCGTGGGAACGCCTGCATACGGGCCTTTCCGATCGGTTTGCCACAGATCTCGCAGAGCCCGTACGTCCCCGCGTCGAGCCGTAGCAACGCCCGCTCGGTCTGCTCCAGCATCTCCCGGGCGTTGGCGGCGAGCGACATCTCGTGCTCGCGCGTGATGTTCTTGGTCCCGGTGTCCGCGTCGTCGTCGCCGGCACCGTCCCCGGAGTCCCGCATCAGCCCGGCCAGCGCCGCCTCGGAGGAGGTGAGCTCACTGTTCAGCCGGATGACCTCGCCCTCCAGCTCGGCGCGCGCCCCGGCGACCTCTTCCGGGGTCCACGGGTCCTCACCGGGCCGTACGGCGAGCTCCTCCGGCGGTGTCGCGGCCGCTGTAGGGGCCATGGACAACGCTGTCGTGCTCTTGCCGGCAGCTGCTGCCGTACCCGCGGTCTTCTTCGCTCCCACCGTTCTGGCTCCTGTCTGCTTGGCGGCCTTCGCCGCCCCCTTGGCCGCAGGTGCGGCCTTCTTGGCGGCCTTCTTGGCTGTCGCCCCAGCGGGCGCCGCCTTGCCGGCCGCGGCTTTCTTCGCAGGTGCCTTCTTCAACGGTGCCACCTGAGGCACCGATGCGGCCGTCTCCTGCACGGCCGTCGCCTTCTTCCCGGTCGTCTTCTTGGAGGTGGACTTCTTGGAGTTCGTCTTCTTCGAGGTGGTCTTCTTGGCGGATGCTTTCCGGGCCGCGGCTTTCTTCTCGGTCGTCGTCTTCGCCGGCCTCGTCTTCTGAGCAGGCGCCTCCTTCGCGGGTGCCTTACCCGCCGACGCCTTCTTCGTCACCGCTCTCTCCGCCGCCACGGTCTTCTTCGCGGCCACAGTCTTCTTCGCGGCCACGGTCTTCTTCACAGCCGCCTTGCCGGTACCTGCAACGGCCTTCTTCGCGACGGCGTTCTTCTTCCCGTTCGTGTCCTTGGCCGCCGCCTCAGCGGCGGTGGATCTTGCGGACGCCGAGTTCTCGGCAGTCTTCTTCGCCACCATGGCCGCGGCCCCTTCACATACTGTGATATCGCTCGCGAATCGTGCTGGGACGATAAATCGGCCCCAGCCCCGCGGCAAACGGGGCACGCCGCCGGTCCGCCCCGCCTCGGCCGGGGCAAGACGAACCTGCATCCGTTGTGCCCAGCTCCCCGCCCGGTAATCCGCCGGCCGGGCGGAGCCGGAGCTCGCCGGAGGAGGTGTGGCCATTCGGGTCAACCGCCCGGCCCGCGGGCGAGCCGGGGACGGCCCGGTGAAATGCGGTCGGCCCCCCGCCGTACGGGCCCGTACACTGGGCGCAGCGAAAGGCGTGGATGGGGACGAGTAGCTTCGTACGCAGCCATGAGCGACCCGGGGACGGTGAGAGCCCGGGGGCGAGCACGAGGTGAAGCATCACCCCTGAGCCGTCGGAAGAAAGCCCGCAGCACGACCGTGGGCGACTAGACCCGGCATCGCGACCCCAATGAGGGGGCTCACCGGCACGGTCGGCGGGCCAAGGAGGGTGGTACCGCGGGAGCACGCGCTCTCGTCCCTCCGACGGAACAGACATTGTCCGTTGGAGGAGCTCGCCGATGACGCCACCCCAGTACAACCAGGTGCCCGCCCAGGTCGACCTGCCCGCGCTCGAGCACGCCGTGCTCGACTTCTGGCGCGAGAGCAAGATCTTCGCCAAGAGCCTCGAGCAGTCCGAGGGCCGTCCCGAGTGGGTGTTCTACGAGGGCCCGCCGACCGCCAACGGCATGCCCGGTGCGCACCACATCGAGGCCCGGGTCTTCAAGGACGTCTTCCCTCGCTTCCGCACCATGCGCGGCTATCACGTCGCCCGCAAGGCCGGCTGGGACTGCCATGGTCTGCCGGTCGAGCTCGCCGTCGAGAAGGAGCTCGGCTTCTCCGGCAAGAAGGACATCGAGGCGTACGGCATCGCGGAGTTCAACGCCAGGTGCCGTGAGTCGGTGACCCGGCATACGGACGCGTTCGCCGAGCTGACGACCCGCATGGGTTACTGGACCGATCTCGACGACGCGTACCGCACCATGGACCCGTCGTACATCGAGTCGGTCTGGTGGTCGCTGAAGGAGATCTTCAACAAGGGCCTGCTGGTCCAGGACCACCGCGTCGCCCCCTGGTGCCCGCGCTGCGGCACCGGCCTCTCGGACCATGAGCTGGCGCAGGGGTACGAGACGGTCGTCGACCCGTCCGTCTTCGTGCGCTTCCCGCTGACTTCCGGCCCGCTGGCCGGCGAAGCGGCCCTCCTCGTGTGGACGACGACTCCCTGGACCCTGGTCTCCAACACCGCCGTCGCCGCGCACCCCGAGGTCACGTACGTCGTCGCGACGGACGGCGAGGAGAAGCTCGTCGTCGCGCAGCCGCTGCTCGAGAAGGCGCTGGGCGAGGAATGGGTGACCACCGGGCAGTCCTTCACGGGCGCCGAGATGGAGCGCTGGACGTACGACCGTCCCTTCGGCCTCGTCGAGTTCCCTTCACCGGCGCATTACGTCGTCAACGCCGAGTATGTGACGACCGAGGACGGTACGGGTCTGGTTCACCAGTCCCCCGCCTTCGGTGAGGACGACCTCAAGGTCTGCCGCGCGTACGGCCTGCCGGTGGTCAACCCGGTCCGCCCCGACGGCACCTTCGAGGAGGACGTCCCGCTGGTCGGCGGCGTCTTCTTCAAGAAGGCCGACGAGACCCTCGTGGACGACCTGCAGACCCGCGGGCTGCTCTTCAGGCACGTCCCGTACGAGCACAGCTACCCGCACTGCTGGCGCTGCCACACCGCGCTGCTCTACTACGCGCAGCCGTCCTGGTACATCCGCACCACGGCCATCAAGGTCCGGCTGCTCGAGGAGAACGAGAACACCAACTGGATCCCGGACTCGGTCAAGCAGGGCCGGTACGGCGACTGGCTGAACAACAACATCGACTGGGCGCTGTCGCGGAACCGCTACTGGGGTACGCCGCTGCCGATCTGGCGCTGCGAGGAGAACCACCTCACCTGCGTCGGCTCGCGCGCCGAGCTGACCGAGCTGACCGGCACGGACCAGTCGGCGCTGGACCCGCACCGTCCGTTCATCGACGATGTCACGTTCCCGTGCCCGACCTGCCGGCAGACCGCGACGCGCGTCCCCGAGGTCATCGACGCCTGGTACGACTCGGGCTCCATGCCGTTCGCGCAGTGGGGCTATCCGTACAAGAACAAGGAGCTCTTCGAGAAGCGCTACCCGGCGCAGTTCATCTCGGAGGCCATCGACCAGACGCGTGGCTGGTTCTACACGCTGATGGCCGTGGGCACGCTGGTCTTCGACAAGTCCTCGTACGAGAACGTGGTGTGCCTGGGCCACATCCTCGCCGAGGACGGCCGCAAGATGTCCAAGCACCTGGGGAACATCCTTCAGCCGATCCCGCTGATGGACCAGCACGGCGCGGACGCTGTCCGCTGGTTCATGGCGGCCGGCGGCTCCCCGTGGGCCGCCCGCCGGGTCGGCCACGGCACGATCCAGGAAGTGGTCCGCAAGACCCTTCTGACGTACTGGAACACGGTGGCCTTCCAGGCGCTGTACGCCCGTACGTCCAACTGGGCGCCGTCCGCGGCGGATCCGGCACCGGCGGAGCGCACGGTCCTGGACCGCTGGCTGCTGAGCGAGCTCAACGCGCTGGTGGATCAGGTCACTTCCTCCCTGGAGTCCTACGACACCCAGCGCGCCGGCAAGCTGCTGTCGGCATTCGTCGACGATCTGTCCAACTGGTACGTACGCCGGTCTCGCCGCCGCTTCTGGCAGGGCGACAAGGCGGCGCTGCGCACCCTGCACGACGTGGTCGAGACGGTGACCCGCCTCATGGCCCCGCTCACCCCTTTCATCACGGAACGGGTCTGGCAGGACCTGATCGTCCCGGTCACGCCGGACGCCCCTGAGTCGGTCCACCTCTCGACCTGGCCCGAGGCCGACCTCGGCGCCATCGACCCGACCCTGTCCTCCCGGATGTCGCTGGTCCGCCGCCTGGTGGAACTGGGCCGAGCGACGCGTGCGGAGTCGGGTGTGAAGACCCGCCAGCCGCTCTCCCGCGCGCTGGTGGCGGCGGCGGGCTTCGAGTCCCTCTCGCCCGAGCTGCACGCCCAGATCACGGAAGAGCTGAACGTCTCGTCCCTGGCCTCCCTCTCCGAGGTCGGCGGCTCCCTGGTCGACACGACGGCCAAGGCGAACTTCCGTGCGCTGGGCAAGCGGTTCGGCAAGGGCGTCCAGGCGGTGGCGAAGGCGGTCGCCGAGGCGGACGCCGCGGCGCTGTCGCTGGCCCTGCGCGAGGGCACGGCGTCGGTCGAGGCCGACGGCCGTACGGTGTCCCTCTCCCCGGAGGAGGTCATCATCACGGAGACCCCGCGCGAGGGCTGGTCGGTGGCCTCGGACTCGGGCGCGACGGTCGCGCTGGACCTGGAGATCACTCCGGAGCTGCGTCTCGCGGGCCTGGCCCGTGACGCGATCCGGCTGATCCAGGAGGCCCGCAAGAACAGCGGCCTGGACGTCGCGGACCGTATCTCGGTGAGCTGGTCCGCAACGGACCCGTCCACCACCCGGGCCCTGACAGAGCATGCCGGCTTGATCGCGGACGAGGTGCTGGCGACGACGTTCACCACGAACCCGGCGGACGACACCTACGGGGCCCCGTTCACGGACGAGGGCCTGTCCCTGACGTTCCGCCTCCGCAAGGCCTGACTCCGGCCGCCTGCGGCGGGCTTGCCCCCACCCCGCCCCTTCCCGAACCGGGGGCAAGCCCCGGACGCCGCAGGCCCTTCGGGCGTTGTCCTCAGTCGCCGGACGGGCTCACCTGTCCGCCGAACCGGCAGACTCAAGCCCCCGCCGGCGACTGAGGCGGGGGCCCGGGGGCGGGGGCCCGGGGGCGGAGCCCCTACACCAGCCCCGGCGACGATCGAGGCACGAGTCCGGGGGGCGGAGCCCCAGCACCAGCCCCGCCGGCCATCGAGCCGCCGGGATCCGGGAGCCGAGCCCCGAAAGCCAGTCACGGCGACGATCGAGCCGCCGGGACCCGGGGGCCGAGCCACCGGACGGGCGGGTGCGGGCGTCGTACGCAAAAGGGCCGGGGCCGGGGCCTGCGTGCCGGGGCCGGGCCGGCTCCCGGCGGGCGGGGGGCCGCGATAGGCGCGCTAGAGCGGGA
>NZ_JBSFUK010000013.1:0-102408 GCF_053591755.1 Streptomyces sp. NPDC002926 | reverse complement strand
CTCGGCACCCTCTGCGCCCTCGGGCGGGGGGGGGGGCCCGGGGCCCCCCGGGGGGGGGCGCAGTTAAGCCCCGGGCGGGGGGGGGGGGGGGGTGTTTCCAAAAGGGGCCGGGCCCGGGACATCAGTCCCGGGCCCGGCCCTTCAGCCTGCCGACGGCTACGCGCGATACGCGCGATACGCCGTCAGTTGTCGTCCTCGTCGATCAGGAAGCCGCGCATCGGCGACGGAGCCTGCTGCATCGGCTGCGGCGCCTGCGGCCGCACCGGTGCCATCGGCTGGGTCATCGCCGGCGACATCTGCTGCTGGCCACCGTAGGACGGGCCACCGCCCATGGACTGGTTGCCGCCCATCTGCTGTCCCATGGACTGGCCCATCGACGGGTTGCCGCCCATGGTGTGACCCATCGCACCCGCACCGGCCGGAGCCATCGACGGGGACGGCGGCAGCGACGCGGTCGCGGGGGTCCGCGGCGGAGCCAGCGAGTCGTCCGCCTGGGTCTCCAGCTGACGCAGCTGGCTCTCCAGGTAGGACTTCAGCCGCGTCCGGTACTCACGCTCGAAGCCCCGCAGGTCCTCGACCTTGCGCTCCAGCGTGGCACGCGCGGACTCCAGCGAGCCCATCGCGACGCGGTGCTTCTCCTGAGCGTCCCGCTCCAGCGCATCGGCCTTGGCACGGGCGTCGCGCTCCAGACCCTCGGCACGGCTGCGCGCCTCGCCGACGATCTTGTTGGCCTCGGAACGGGCCTCCGCGATCGCCTGGTCGGCGGTCTGCTGCGCCAGCGAGAGCACACGTGCGGCACTGTCGCCGCCGGGGCCCTGCTGCGGCATCTGCGGGCCGTGGCCACCCATGGGGCCGCCCATCGGGCCACCCATGCCGCCCTGCATCGGGCCGGGACCCATCGGGCCGCCGGGCCCCTGCGGGCCACCGTGGCTGGGACCGGCGGGCAGCTGCGGAGCACCACCGGGCAGCTGGGGGGGACCCATCTGCGGGGGCTGCTGCTGGACCGGCGGTCCGGATATGGCGGCGGGTACCGGCGCACCCGGTCCGCGGCCGTCCTGCGGCTCCGGCGGCTTGCGCATGCCCTGCTGCTGCTGGTTCTGCGCCGCCGCACGGGTCGCCGCGGCCAGCTTGGCGCGCAGATCCTCGTTCTCGCGGAGCAGGCGGGTCAGCTCGGACTCGACCTCGTCGAGGAAGGCATCAACCTCGTCCTCGTCATAGCCTTCTCGAAGGCGGACGGTCGTGAACTGCTTGTTCCGCACGTCCTCGGGAGTCAGCGGCATCTCTACTTCACCTCTACGTAGTCGTCGGCAGTCGGCAAGACCGTATCGCTCACATCCGGCTCGCAAAGTTGTTCACGATGGAGATCAGGATGTAGACGATGATCATCAGAACGAAGAAGGACAGGTCGAGTGCCACGCCCCCGAGACGCAGCGGCGGAATGAACCGCCGCAAAAGCTTGAGCGGTGGATCGGTGACAGTGTAGGTGGCCTCAAGAACGACCACCATCGCCTTGCCGGGTTGCCATGAGCGGGCGAACTGGAAGACGTAGTCCATGACCAGCCGAAAAATGAGCACGATGAGGAAGCACATCAGCGCGATGTAGACAACCTGTAGTGCGACGCCCATCCCGCGCTTCCCTCTCCCCTGGCTCTCCAGTCCGGCCTTGCGGCCGGGTCGTTCCGGTGTCGTGTCTCTCAGCTCTGGTTGAAGAACCCGCCCTCTGCGATGCGGGCCTTGTCCTCCGCCGTGACATCGACGTTAGCAGGCGACAACAGGAACACCTTCTGCGTCACCCGCTCAATGCTGCCATGGAGGCCGAAGACGAGTCCCGCGGCAAAGTCGACAAGTCGCTTCGCATCCGTGTCGTCCATCTCCGTGAGGTTCATGATCACCGGGGTGCCCTCGCGGAAGTGTTCCCCGATGGTACGGGCTTCGTTGTAGGTCCGAGGGTGCAGCGTGGTGATGCGGTAAGGCTCCCGCTCGGACACAACTTTGGGCATGATCACCGGCGAGTTCTTCTCCAGGCTCGGACGTTCAGGTGTGATGGATGCCACGGGGGCAATTCGTGCCGGACGTCCGCTTTCAGCGGGAAGCGGAACCGGCTCGCGCTGCGCGGGCGGCTGCACCATCCGCACCGGTTCCTCCCGCTCCACCTGGTGCGGGGGCTGGTGCCGCCGGTGGTCCCGCTCGGGCTCCGGCTCGGGTTCGAAATCGTCATCGGGATCGAAACCCCGGCCGTCGTAGCCATCGTCCTCCACGAGGCCGAGGTAGACCGCCATCTTGCGCATCGCGCCGGCCATTCTCTGAGTCCTCCGCTCTGTGGTGGATCGGCGTCGTCACCAAGCGCCCGCGATCCACTCGGTCCGCCCGCTGTGTGACGGGAATGACCATATTTTCTGCTGTGGTCCGACTTGCTTAGCGACGCTACCCGAGCCGGGGTCGGACTCCGAGTACCGCAGTGCCGACGCGCACATGTGTCGCTCCGGCCGCCACGGCTTCCTCGAGGTCCGCACTCATCCCTGCTGACACCATGTTCGCAGCCGGATGCCCTGCGCGCAGGCTGGATGAGAATTCCATCAGCCGCTCGAACGCCGCCTGTTGCCGCCCCGCGTACGGCCCGGTGAGCGGCGCGACGGTCATCAGTCCGTCGAGCCGCAGCCCCGGTGACTTCGCCACCGCGGCGGCCAACTCCTCGATGCCGTCGGGCCCGACGCCGCCCCGCTCCCCGCGCTCGCCCGATTCGGCGTCGAGCGCGACCTGGATCAGACAGCCGATCTCACGCTCCGCTCGTACCGCGGCAGCGGAGAGCGACGTGACGAGCTTGAGACGGTCGACGGACTGCACCACATCGGCATAACCCGCCACAGAGCGAACCTTATTTGTCTGCAACTGTCCGACAAAGTGCCAGATGAGATCCAGATCCGAGCAGGCCTCGGCCTTGGGGGCCGCGTCCTGGTCACGGTTCTCGGCGACATGGCGCACGCCGAGTTCATGGAGGAGCCGCACATCGCTCGCCGGGTAGGTCTTGGTGACCACGATGAGGGTCACCTCCTCCCGCTTGCGGCCGGCGGCCGCGCAGGCGGAGGCGATACGTTCCTCCACCATTGCCAGACTCCTGGCGAGTTCGGTCTTACGGTCCGTCATTGCCGTCCGTCATTCCTGTCCGTCATTCCTGTCCGTCCAGCCAGACGTATCCGGCGAGCCGTCCTGTGGTGCTATCGCGACGGTACGAGTAGTGGTCGCCCGATTCCATTGTGCAGACCGGCGAGGCCTGCCGGTCCCGCACGCCGAGCGCTTCGAGCTGGGCATGGACTCCGGCGGTGACGTCGACGGCCGGGGTGCCCCAGCTGGTCTCGGACCAGGCGGCCGGTTCGACCGCGGCCACCTCGGCCCGCATCTGCCCGGGAACTTCGTAGCAGCGTCCGCAGACAGCGGGTCCGGTACGGGCGATGATGCGGGCCGGCTCCGCGCCCAGCGCCTTCATCGCCTCCACGGCGGCGGGCACGACGCCCGCGACCATCCCGGGGCGGCCCGCGTGCGCGGCGGCCACGACACCCGCGACCGGGTCGGCCAGCAGTACGGGGGTGCAGTCCGCGGTCAGTACGGCGAGGGCCAGCCCGCGCCGCGCGGTGACGAGAGCGTCCACCGGCGGAGTCGGCCCGGCGGCCCAGGGCCCGTCCACCTCGGCGACGTCCCTGCCGTGGACCTGGTTCATCCAGACGACCCGGTCCGGGTCGAGATCCAGCGTCTTCGCCGCGATCTTCCGGTTGGTCAGTACGGCCGCGGGATCGTCGCCGACCGCGCCACCGAGGTTGAGCTCCTCGTACGGAACGGCGCTCACCCCGCCCCACCTGTCGGTGAAGGCGAAGTGCGCGCCGCTCGCGTGTATCGCGTCGTGCCGCACTGTCACTTCAAGAAGTCCGGAACGTCCAGCTCTTCGGCCTGGCTGTCCTGGTACGGACGGGCCGGCGGAACCTGCGCGGACCCGGAGTTCAGGTCGTTCGCCACGGGCGCGGGCTCGGCCGGGGCCAGGGACTCCTCACGCGCGGGTACGGTGCCGAGTCCGCCGCCCGCCCGCGAGGTCTCCGTGCCACGGGACGAGGCCGCCGGCTCCTCGCGCTTGCTCGCGCCGGCGCCGAGAACGGTGTCCCGGCGGGTCGGCGGCTGTCCGCCGTCGAAGCCGGCCGCGATGACCGTGACCCGCACCTCGTCGCCGAGAGCGTCGTCGATGACCGCGCCGAAGATGATGTTGGCCTCCGGGTGGGCGGCCTCGCTCACCAGCTGGGCGGCCTCGTTGATCTCGAAGAGCCCGAGGTCCGAGCCACCGGAGATGGAGAGCAGCACACCCCGGGCGCCGTCGATGGACGCCTCGAGCAGCGGCGAGGAGATCGCCATCTCGGCCGCGGCCACCGCGCGGTCGTCGCCGCGGGCCGAGCCGATGCCCATGAGCGCGGATCCGGCCTCGGACATCACGGACTTGACGTCGGCGAAGTCGAGGTTGATCAGGCCCGGCGTGGTGATGAGGTCGGTGATCCCCTGGACACCGGAGAGCAGCACCTGGTCCGCGGACTTGAACGCGTCAAGCACGCTGACCTGGCGGTCCGAAATGGACAGCAGCCGGTCATTGGGGATGACGATGAGGGTGTCGACCTCCTCGCGGAGTTCAGCGATACCGTCCTCCGCCTGGTTGGCGCGACGGCGGCCCTCGAAGGTGAACGGCCGGGTGACCACACCGATCGTCAGGGCGCCGAGCGTGCGCGCGATATTGGCGACGACGGGTGCGCCACCCGTGCCGGTGCCGCCGCCTTCGCCGGCGGTGACGAAGACCATGTCGGCCCCCTTGAGGACCTCCTCGATCTCCTCGCGGTGATCCTCTGCCGCCTTACGACCGACTGCCGGATTCGCTCCGGCGCCGAGGCCTCGGGTGAGTTCACGGCCGACGTCGAGCTTGACGTCGGCGTCGCTCATCAACAGTGCTTGCGCATCGGTGTTGATGGCGATGAACTCGACGCCCTTGAGACCGACCTCGATCATTCGGTTGATGGCATTGACACCACCGCCGCCGACACCGATGACCTTGATGACTGCGAGGTAGTTCTGCGGTGCTGCCACGTCGAAGGCCTCTCGCCTCGAGTTACGTGTCGTCGCTTCGCGGTTGCCGCGTCGCGACGACGGATGCCGATGGGACGGTCCGAACGCCGACCCAAACCCTAACGCTGAAGTTTAGGGTTACCAGTGTGTCTGCTTCTTGGACTCTCCGAACAGGACACTAAGTCGACAAGCGGCGCACGTTCAACGAACACGCCGAACCTCCCGTTTTTCTTTTCACCCTATGTGATCACCCATAGCGCTGACCAACCAGGGTGCTGGCCAGCGCAAATGTGCGTCAACTCCCTGCCGCCGCAGGGGCGGTGGGAGCACTCACATCGAAGTACCCGGCCTTCGGCGCGGCTTTCATCAGTGCGGTGAGTGCGCGCGCCTTCGCCTCGCCCTCCTCGGCGCTGCCCCAGACCACCGTACGGTCCCGGCTCAACTCCAGGGAGATGTAGTCGTATGAGCGCACTGTCACAACTCTGGTGTCCGCCGCGACTTCGCCGGGGAGTTCACCCCTGACCCGTACCGCCTCCTCAAGGAGCCGGTCCGCGCCGAAACGCCGCAGACTTGGGGACTGTTCCGCGGTCAATTCCAGTCGCGGAACAGCCTTGGGAGCCTTGTCCACCGTGGCGAACCGAACGCTCTTCGCGTCCACTTCGATGAACTTTGCGCCCTTTTCGATAAGCAGGATTGGCTTTCGCTCGGTCACTTTCAGACCGATCCCGTCGGGCCATGACCGGACGACATCCACCGAGTCGATACGGGGCAGCTTATGCCGCAGCCGGGCCTCAATGGCGTCCGTATCGACGGAAATCAGTGGCGCCCCGACCGGAACCGCCGCCGCGGCCATCACCTCGGCCGGCGTCAGAACCTCGGTTCCGGTGGTCTTCACGCGTTCCACGCGCAGCCAGTCGGAGCCGTAGAGCACCCAGATTCCGGCCGCGACGGCCAGCACCAAGGCAGCGGCGATCAGCAGGAAACGGCGGCCGGGGAGGCGCGGCCGACGGGCATCGGAGCCCTGGCCGGGCGGGCGGGCCGACCCCGCGTACCCACCGGGGGACTTGCCTGCCCCGCGTTCGGCGGTGGTCGGTCCGGCCACGCTCCCCTGCCCTTCTCACGCCTTGCGGCGTGCAGCGATCGCCTCGTACACCATGCCGACGAGCAGGTCGTCGGCATCCCTGCGGCCGAACTCGGCGGCGGCACGGGACATCTCGTACAGCCGGTGCGGATCGGCGAGCACCGGAAGGACGTTGCCCTGGACCCACTCGGGGCTCAGTTCGGCGTCGTCGACCAGCAGTCCGCCGCCGGCCTTCACGACCGGCTGGGCGTTGAGCCGCTGTTCGCCGTTGCCGATCGGCAGCGGTACGTACGCGGCGGGCAGCCCGACGGCGGAGAGTTCGGCGACGGTCATCGCGCCCGCGCGGCAGAGCATCATGTCGGCCGCGGCGTACGCGAGATCCATCCGGTCCACGTACGGTACCGGGATGTAGGGCGGCATACCGGGCATGTTGTCCACACGCGGCAGTTCGTTCTTCGGGCCGACCGCGTGCAGGATCTGGATTCCGGAGCGCTGGAGCACCGGAGCGATCTGCTGGATCACCTCGTTGAGGCGGCGGGCGCCCTGCGAGCCGCCGGAGACCAGCAGCGTCGGAAGGTTGGGGTCGAGACCGAAGGCGGCACGCGCCTCGGGACGCACCCGGGCCCGGTCCAGAGTGGCGATGGTGTGGCGCAACGGGATGCCGATGTAGCGGGAGTTGCGCAGCTTGCTGTCCGGGGTGGCGACGGCGACCCCGGCCGCGTACCGCGAACCGATCTTGTTGGCCAGGCCGGGCCGGGCGTTGGCCTCGTGCACCACGATCGGCACACCGAGCCGCTTGGCGGCCAGATAGCCGGGCAGCGCGACATAGCCGCCGAAGCCGACGACGCAGTCCGCCTTCGTACGCTCCAGGATCTGCTCGGCGGCCTTGATGGTGCCGCGGAGCCGTCCGGGGACGGT
Source organism: Streptomyces sp. NPDC002926 (assembly GCF_053591755.1). Taxonomy (NCBI): domain Bacteria; kingdom Bacillati; phylum Actinomycetota; class Actinomycetes; order Kitasatosporales; family Streptomycetaceae; genus Streptomyces; species Streptomyces sp. NPDC002926. Next base: position 95,318 of record NZ_JBSFUK010000013.1, on the reverse strand, counting down.
GATCAGCTCAGGGGTGGGCTTACGAGGCAGCGGAACGGCGGGGATGAGCGCCAGCTCGTAACCCCGCTCGGGTACGAGCCTGGTCTCGAGCCCCTTCTCCGTGCCCAGGGCCGTGATTCCCACGGTCGGGTCCTGCCTGCGCAGGGCGTCCGCGAGGGCGAGCGCGGGCTCGATGTGGCCGGCGGTCCCCCCACCGGCGAGTACGACATGCACCGAAATTCACCGCTCTCCGGACGGACGCTTCTTGACGCGCCGTCTCATCGTCTTCCATCTCACCCCGGGCCGCCGCATGGCCAGGGCCGCCTTCGCGGCGGGATCCTCCCGCGCGAAAGCGATCAGCAGCCCTACCGCGAACATGGTCGGCAGCAGGGCCGATCCTCCGTAGGAGAACAGCGGGAGCGGGACACCGGCGATCGGCAGCAGACCGAGCACCGCACCGATATTGACCACGGCCTGGGCCGTGATCCAGGTGGTCACACCTCCCGCCGCGTACCTCACGAAGGGGTCCTCCGTGCGTCCGGCCACGCGGATACCCGCATAGCCTAGAGCCGCGAAGAGGGCGAGCACCGACAGCGTCCCCGCCAGGCCCAGTTCCTCACCGGCGATGGCGAAGATGAAATCGGTGTGCGGTTCCGGGAGTTGACCCCATTTTTCCACACTTGCACCGAGGCCGGAACCGAACCATCCGCCGGAGGCTAGAGCATAGATGCCGTGCACGGCCTGCCAGCACTCGCCTTGGGGGCCGAGGTCGATGGCGCCGATGCAGGAGAGCCGTGACATGCGGTTCTCGTTGGTCTTGATGAGCACGATGCCGACAAAGCCGGCGACCGCGAGTACACCCGCGAAGAGCCGGGTCGGCGCTCCGGCCAGCCACAGCAGGCCGAAGAGGATCGCGGTGAGGATGATCGCCGTACCCATGTCGCCGCCGAGCATGATCAGGCCGAGCAGCAGGAAGGCGACCGGGACGAGCGGCACCAGCATGTGCTTCCACTGGGTCAGCAGCCGCTTGTCCTGCTTGCGGGCGAGCAGATCGGCGCCCCACAGGATCAGCGCCAGCTTGCCGAACTCACTGGGCTGGAGCTGGAACGGGCCGCCCAAATAGATCCAGTTCTGGTTGCCGTTGACCGCATGCCCTATCCCGGGAATCTGGACGAGCACCATCAGGAAGACGGTGCCCATCAGGAGCGGGTAGGACAGGGCCCGGTGGAGCTTGCCCGGCATCCGTGAGGCGGCCAGCAGCAGACAGGTGCCGAGTACGGCGGCGATGAACTGCTTGCGGAAGAAGTACGAGGCCGGGAGCGAGAGCTCGAGCGCCTTGATCATCGAGGCGGAGTAGACCATCACCAGGCCGAGCACGGTGATCAGGAGGCTGCTGCCGAGGATCAGGTAGTACGCGGTCAGCGGCCGGTCCCAGGCCCGTCGCGCCTGCTCGTACAGCCGCCGTGGGGGGCGCGGATCGCTTGGCCCGCGGCTTCCGCCACGACCGGCGGGCGGGCGGCGTACGGCTCCCCCGGCCCTGATCCGCAGCGCGAGCCCGGTGTGGGCCGGCGCCGGGCCGGCGAGAGCGGGGACGGTCGCGGGCAGAACGGCACGCCCGAGCGCCTCGACACCCCGGCGCAGCGCGCGCACGGCGTCCGGGAGCCGGGATCCGGCGAGGACGGGCCCGCGCCCGGCCGGGGCTCCGCCCCAGACCCTGCGCCGCGGGCGTCGGCGGGGCTGAGTCTCAGCCGGGCGCCGCTTCGGACGGGCCGCGCTCCGCGCGGCGGGGGCGGTGTCATCGGCCGGCATGATCGCTGTCCCCTCCAGTCGTGCCTGGCGCGGCTGCCGCGGTCCCGGGGCGGCCCCGGGTGCACAGCACGGCGCGGGGGTCGGGCTCAGGCGCGCTCGGCGGCGAGTGCGCGGACCGCGTCCGCGAACGCCTCGCCTCGCTTGTTGTAGTTGGTGAACATGTCCATCGAGGCGCAGGCCGGGGCCAGCAGAACGGTGTCTCCCGGCCGGGCGAGTCGTGCTGCTTCCTGGACCGCCGCCAGCATCGCCCCAGTGTCTGTCCGGTCGAGGTCGACGACCGGGACCTCGGGGGCGTGTCGCGCGAGGGCTTCACGGATCAGGGCGCGGTCCGCGCCGATCAGTACGACGGCGCGCAGTCGCTTTGCCGACTTCTCGACGAGTTCGTCGAAGCTCGCGCCCTTGGCCAGACCGCCCGCGATCCACACGATCGGGTCGTAGGCGGCCAGCGACGCCTCGGCGGCATGCGTGTTGGTGGCCTTGGAGTCGTCGATGTACGCGACGCCGGCGACGTCCACGACATGCTCGATGCGGTGGGGGTCGGGGCGGAAGTTGCGCAGTCCGTCGCGTACGGCGGCGGGCGCGACGCCGAAGGCGCGGGCCAGCGCGGCAGCCGCGAGGGCGTTGGCGACGTTGTGCGGGGCCGGCGGATTGACGTCCGCCACCTCGGCGAGCTCCTGGGCCTGCTTCTGCCGGTTGTCGACGAAGGCGCGGTCGACCAAGAGGCCCTCGACGACCCCGAGTTGGGAGGGCCCCGGCGTACCGAGGGTGAATCCGACGGCCCGGCAGCCCTCCTCCACGTCCGCCTCGCGCACCAGGTCCTCGGTCGCCCTGTCGGCGGCGTTGTAGACGCAGGCGACCGTGTTGCCTGCGTAGATACGGCCCTTGTCGGCGGCGTAGGCCTCCATGGAGCCGTGCCAGTCGAGGTGGTCGGGCGCCAGGTTGAGCACGGCGGCGGAGTGGGCGCGCAGCGAAGGCGCCCAGTGCAGCTGGTAGCTGGAGAGTTCGACGGCGAGTACGTCGTACGTCTCGTCGCCGAGGACCGCGTCCAGCAGCGAGACGCCGATGTTGCCGACGGCCGCCGTGCGCAGGCCCGCGGCCTCGAGGATCGAGGCGAGCATCCGTACCGTCGTGGTCTTGCCGTTGGTGCCGGTGACCGCGAGCCACGGCGCCGCCCCCGGCCCGCGCAGCCGCCAGGCCAGTTCGACGTCGCCCCAGATGTCGACGCCCGCCTCGGCGGCGGCCAGGAAGAGCGGCTTGTCCGGCTTCCAGCCGGGCGCGGTGACGATGAGCTCGGTGCCTGCGGGCAGCGTCGCGCCGTCGCCGAGGCGCACGGTGATTCCCTCGGCCTCCAGCTCGGCGGCCTGCGTACGTGAGCGCTCGTCGTCGCCGTCGTTGACGACCGTGACGAGGGCGCCGAGGCCGTGCAGCACCCGGGCGGCCGGGATCCCGGAGACGCCGAGTCCCGCGACCGTCACCCGCTTGCCCTGCCAGTCCTGCGTGCTCACTTGTCGGCCGCCCAGCCCGCGTAGAAGAGCCCCAGACCCACAATGACGCACATGCCCTGGATGATCCAGAAGCGGACCACGACAAGGACCTCGGACCACCCCTTGAGTTCGAAGTGGTGTTGGAGCGGCGCCATCCGGAAGACGCGCTTGCCGGTCATCTTGAAGGAGCCGACCTGGATGACCACGGACATGGTGATCAGGACGAACAGTCCGCCGAGGAGGGCCAGCAGAAGCTCCGTACGGGAGCAGATCGCCAGACCCGCCAGCGCTCCGCCGAGTGCGAGCGATCCTGTGTCGCCCATGAAGATCTTGGCGGGCGAGGTGTTCCACCACAGGAAGCCGAAGCAGGAGCCCATCAGGGCGGAGGCGACGACCGCGAGATCGAGTGGATCGCGTACTTCGAAGCAGGCGTTGGGGTTGGTCAGGGTCACGGCGTTGGCGCAGGACTCCTGGAACTGCCAGAGCCCGATGAAGGTGTACGCGCCGAAGACCATCACCGACGCGCCGGTGGCCAGGCCGTCCAGACCGTCCGTCAGGTTCACGCCGTTGGACATCGCGAGAATCATGAACAGCGCCCAGACAACGAAGATCACCGGGCCGATCGACCAGCCGAAGTCCGTGATGAACGACAGCTTGGTGGATGCGGGGGTCTGGTGGCGGCTGTCGGCGAACTGCAGTGACAGCACGGCGAAGGCGATGCCGACGATCAGCTGTCCGGCCATCTTCGCCTTTGCCCGCAGACCGAGCGAGCGCTGCTTGACGATCTTGATGTAGTCGTCCAGGAAGCCGACCAGGCCCATGCCCGCCATCAGGAAGAGCACCAGCACACCCGAGAACGTCGGGTCCTCGCCGGTGATCACCTTGGCGAGTGCGTACGCGATGAGCGTGGCCATGATGAAGGAGATACCGCCCATGGTGGGCGTGCCCTTCTTGCTGCCGTGGCTGCGCGGGCCGTCGTCCCGGATGAACTGCCCGTATCCCTTGCGGGCCAGGAGTTTGATCAGCAGCGGAGTACCGACCAGGGTCAGGAAGAGCCCGATGGCCCCCGCGAAGAGGATCTGCCTCATCGGCCGGTGACCTCACCCTCGGTGGTGTTCTCGAGCAGTGCCTGGGCCACCCGCTCGAGCCCGACCGACCTGGAAGCCTTCACCAGCACGACGTCTCCCGGACGCAGTTCACTGCGCAACAGGTCGACCGCCGCCTGCGCGTCGGACACGTGCACCGACTCCTCACCCCACGAACCCTCGTTATATGCGCCCAGTTGCAGCCAGGACGCTTCCCTGCCCCCGACTGCGACGAGCTTGCTGACGTTGAGCCGGACGACCAGCCGTCCGACAGCGTCGTGCTCGGCGAGCGCTTCGTCGCCGAGCTCGGCCATGTGGCCGAGCACCGCCCAGGTCCGCCGCCCCTCGCCCATGGCCGCGAGCGCACGCAGCGCCGCTCTCATGGACTCGGGGTTCGCGTTGTAGGCGTCGTTGACGATCGTCACGCCGTCCGGACGCTCGGTGACCTCCATCCGCCAGCGGGAGAGGGTGCCCGCCTCGGAGAGCGCGCGGGCGATCTCATCGACGGACATGCCCAGCTCATGGGCGACGGCGGCCGCGGCGAGCGCGTTCGACACGTGGTGCTCACCGTACAGCCGCATGGTCACGTCGCTGCACCCGGAGGGTGTGTGGAGCCTGAAAGCGGGCTGTCCGTTGTCTGTGAGCCGGACATTCTCGGCACGTACGTCGGCGTCCTCGGCCTCTCCGAACAGGACCACACGGGCCTTGGTACGGGAGGCCATGGCGCGTACGAGACGGTCGTCGGCGTTGAGTACGGCGATGCCGCCCGCTGCCGCCGGGGGAAGGCATTCGATGATCTCCCCCTTGGCCTCGGCGATCTGCTCGCGGCCGCCGAACTCGCCGATGTGGGCGGTGCCGACGTTCAGTACGAGACCGACCTTCGGCGGAACCAGACTGGTGAGGTAGCGGATGTCGCCGATGTAGCGGGCGCCCATTTCGAGGACGAGGTGCTCGGTGTCCTCGCCGGCTCGCAGCGCGGTCAGCGGCAGGCCGATCTCGTTGTTCAGATTGCCTGCCGGGTAGACGGTGGGGCCTTTGCGCTCGAGGAGTTGGGCGATCAGGTCCTTGGTGCTGGTCTTGCCGGCCGAGCCGGTGAGCGCGACCGTGGTGGTGCCGAGGCGTTCGACGACGGTGCGCGCGAGGGCGCCGAGCGCGGCGGTGACGTCCGGCACGACGATCGCGGGTACCCCGACGGGGCGGGTGGCCAGCACGGCCACCGCACCCGCCGCCACGGCGCTCCGGGCGTAGTCGTGGCCGTCGACGTGCTCGCCGGCGAAGGCGGCGAAGAGAGCGCCTGGCTGGACCGCGCGGGAGTCGATCACGACGGGACCGCTGATCCGTGTGGCCGGATCCGGTATGTCGTGCGACTGCCCGCCGACGATTTCGGCGATCTCGGCGAGAGAGAGGGCGATCACCTGGTCACCCCTGACTGTTCTGGATAGCTGCGCGAAGTACCTGGCGGTCGTCGAAGGGGCGGACCACTCCGGCGATGTCCTGGCCCTGCTCATGGCCCTTGCCGGCGATCAGCACGGTGTCACCGGGCTGCGCGCGGGCCACGGCCGCGGCGATGGCCGCGGCCCGGTCGGCCTCGACCAGGACGTCGCCACGCTCGTGGATCGGCACCTCGGCGGCGCCCGCGAGCATGGCGGCGAGGATCGAGAGCGGATCCTCGGACCGGGGGTTGTCGGAGGTCAGTACGGCGGTGTCGGCGAGTCGTGCGGCGGCGGCGCCCATCGGGCCGCGCTTGGTCTGGTCGCGGTCGCCGCCGCAGCCGAGCACGATGTGCACCTTGCCCTCGGTGACCTTGCGCAGGGACCGCAGGACCGATTCGACGGCGTCCGTCTTGTGGGCGTAGTCGACGACGGCGAGATACGGCTGGCCCACGTCGACGCGCTCGAGGCGGCCCGGCACGCCGGGGACGGCGGCAATGCCGTCGGCGGCGGTCTGCGGATCGAGGCCGGCCACGGCGAGGGTGACGATCGCCGCAAGGGTGTTGGCAACGTTGAACGGTCCGGGCAGCGGGGCCTCGGCGCGTACGCGCTCACCCTGGGGGCCGACCGCGGTGAAGATCGAGCCGACTGCGCTGATTTCGACGTTCTCGGCCCGCCAGTCGGCGTCCGGGTGGCCCTCGGCGGAGAAGGTGGTGACCGGGACGGACGCCTCCTTGAGCAGCCTGCGACCGTACTCGTCATCGAAGTTGACGACTGCGAGCCTGCTCCGCTTCGGCGTGAAGAGCTGCGCCTTCGCCTGGAAGTAGTCCTCCATGTCGGAGTGGAATTCCATGTGCTCGGGGCTGAGGTTGTTGAAGACGGCGACGTCGAAGACGCAGCCGTCGACCCGGCCGAGCACGAGGGCGTGGCTGGAGACCTCCATGGCGACCGAATCGACGCCGCGCTCGCGCATGACGGCGAACAGGGCCTGGAGGTCGGTGGCTTCGGGGGTGGTGCGCTCGGACTTGATGCGCTCCTCGCCGATCCGCATCTCGACCGTGCCGATCAGACCGGTCGAGCGGCCCGCCGCCTTGAGTCCGCCCTCGACGAGGTACGCCGTGGTGGTCTTGCCGGAGGTGCCGGTGATGCCGATCTGGAGCAGGTCCTCGCCGGGATGTCCGTAGATCTCGGCGGCGAGCTCGCCCATGCGGCCTCGCGGGTTCTCGGTGACCAGGACCGGCAGACCGGTCCCGGCGGCGCGTTCGGCGCCGGTCGGGTCGGTGAGGATCGCGGCCGCTCCGAGGTCCGCGGCCTGCGCCACGAAGTCGGCCCCGTGAAGGCGGGCGCCGGGCAGGGCGGCGTACACGTCACCGGGGCGTACCGCCCGGGAGTCGTGGGTGATGCCGGTGACCCCACCGGTGCCGGGGCTCTGCACACCCAGCCGGGCGGCCAGCTCCCCCAGGGGTGTCGGGCGGGGCCGGTCCGGTCGGGGCGCTCCCGGGTGTTTCGCGGGGGCGTCCGGCTCGGTGGTTCGGTACTGATCAGCGTGTGACACGGCGGTGAGCGTACCGGGCGCACCCGGCCCGGGGCGAAGTGAGGGGGCTGCGGCGGCGCGGTTCTCCGGCAGGTTCCCGGAATCGGAGGTGATGCTTGTCACTGGTGGTTCCTCCGGGTCACTCGCCGGGTTCGAAGGTTGTCACTGGTGGTTCCTCCGGTCACTCGCCGGGTTCGAAGGTGACGGGCAGCCGGGCGGGATCGCTGCCGGTCGGTGCGACCTGGAGGGTCTTGAGGGCGAATTCCATGACCTTCCGGTAGATCGGCCCGCAGATCTGGCCGCCGAAGTAGCTGCCCTTGGTGGGGTTCTGGATGGCGCAGTAGACGGTGATCCGCGGTTTGTCGGCGGGCGCGAAGCCGGCGAAGGAGGCGGTGTAGCCCTTGTAGCGGCCCAGTTCCGGGTCGACACGGTTGGCGGTTCCGGTCTTGCCTGCGACGCGGTAGCCGGGGATACGGCCCTTGGCGCCGGTGCCCTCCTCGTCGCCGACGACCGACTCCAGCATGGTGGCCAGCGTCCTGGCGGTCGGCTCGCTGACCACGCGGGTCTTCTTGGGGGCGGGGGCCGGGGTGAAGCGCCCGTCGGGCCCCTTGGTGCCGCGGATCAGGGTGGGCGCGATGCGTACGCCGCCGTTGGCGATCGTCGAGTAGACGGAGGCCGCCTGCATGGCGTTGAGCGAGAGGCCCTGGCCGAAGGGGATCGTGTACTGCTGCGAGGTGGACCACTTCTGTGGCTTGGCGAGGATGCCGGGCGTCTCGCCCGGGTAGCCGATCCCGCTCGGGCTGCCCAGACCGAATTTCCGCAGGTAGGAGTACAGCACCCGATTCGCCGCCGCCTGAGTCCTGCCGAGCTGGCCGGTCGCGAGGATCGTGCCGATGTTGCTGGACTTGGCGAGCACGCCGTTGAGCGTGAGGTACCAGGTGGGGTGGTCGATGTCGTCCTTGAAGAGCCGGTCGCCGCGGTGCAGCCGGTTGGGCACGACGACATGGGTTCCGGGTGTGGCGGCCTTCTCCTCGAGGACGGCGGCCATCGACATCACCTTGGCGGTGGAGCCGGGTTCGTACGCGTCCTGGAGCGCGGCGTTGCCCATGGCCGCCGAGTTGGCCTGGGAGAGATCATTGGGGTCGAAGCCCGGCGCGTTGGCCATGGCGAGGACCTCGCCGGTCTGGGTGTTCTGCACTATCACGTAGCCGCGGTCGGCCTTGGACTTCTTCACCTGGTCGGCGATGGCCTGCTGGGCGGCCCACTGGATGTCGCGGTCGATGGTCAGCTCGATGTCGGAGCCGGGGACCGCGGGGACCTCGCGGGAGCCCGCGGTGGGGACCCGCCGGCCGCCGGACTGGGCGTAGGTGATCTGACCGTCCTGGCCGGCGAGGACCTTGTCGAGCATCGACTCGACGCCGCCGCCTCCCTTGCCGTCACCGGTGACATAGCCCAGTATCCCGGCGGCGAGATCGCCGTTCGGGTAGACGCGCTTGCTGCTCGGCTCCTGGAAGACGCCGCTCAGTACATTGGCGCCGGGGCCTCCCTTGGCCTCGTCGGCCCTGGCCTTCTCGGCGAAGACGCCCTTGAGGTCCTTGATCTGGTTCCAGACCTGAGGGGTCTGGCGGCGGGCCAGCACGGTGTACCGGGATTTGGGCGTCCTGAGCTTCTTCGCCAGCTCGTCGACGTCCTTGCCGAGGATCGGGGCGAGCAGCGCGGCCGCCTGTTCCGGAGCGTTGGGAGCCTTGCTCTCCTCCGGCGTGAACAGCTTCGGGTCGGCGGTGATGTCGTACGCGTCGACGCTGGTGGCCAGGGCGATTCCGGCCCGGTCGGTGATCTCGCCGCGCTCCGCGGTCAGCTTGTGGCTGAGGTAGCGATTCTTCTCCGCCTTGGCGGCGTACGCGCCGGCGTCGACGGCCTGTACCTGGAGCAGCCGGACGACGAAGGCCAGCATGACGAGCGTCAGGCCGAGGCTGACCAGCCGCAGCCGGGGGCGGGGGCTGCCGAGCCGGATCGGGCGGGCCGCCGGGCGCGGCCGCCGACGGACCGCGGGACGTACGGACGGCCGCCGTGCGGGGCCGGGGACGCGGCGGCGCGGTGGTTCCTTGAGGGGCACTGCGTCACCTGCCGGGGGTCGTCGGGGGCGGCTTCGCGGGTTCCTGCGACGGCTTGGCCGCATGGGCGGGCGGGGGCTTGGCGGGCGCGGGGGGCGCGGGCTTGGCGGGCGGGGCGGGCGCGGGGGCCAAAGGCGCGGGCGGAGCGGCGGGGGCAGGGGGCGCCGACCGGGCGGCGGGCGCGGACGGCTGTGCCTGCCCGGCGGGCGGGGCGGATGCGGAGGGGTGCGCGGCGGGAGCCCGGTCCGGGCGGGAGGCGGAGACGGACGGCGCCGGGGAGGCGGGGAGCGTCGGCGCCACCGGTTGCTGGATCTCCATGGGAGACGGTTCCGGGCGGGGCTGCCCCGTGGCCTCGCGGGGCACTCCGCGGACCGTACCGTCCGGGTCCAGGAAGGCGGGACTGCCTCCGGGCACCATGCCGAGCTCGCGGGCCCGGCGCTCGAGCGCGTCCGGGGCGGAACGGTTGTCCACGTCCCGCTGCAGTGCCTGTTCCTCGTCGGTGAGCTCGGTGGTCTGCTTCTTGAGCTCGCTCAGCCTGAACGAGCCCTCGTTGAGGGCGGAGTTCAGCAGGAGCAGCGTGATCAGCCCGCCGCTGAGGAGGAGCACGACCAGCAGGACGAAGGGGGTGCGGGCCGCGGTGCTCGGCCCCGACGGCATCAGCCGCGCGAGCCGCGCCGCCCGCCCCTTCAGCTGCTTGGCCGCTGCGCTCACACGTCCTCCCGGATGCGCTGCGCTCCCCTGAACCGTGCGGGTGCCGCTCGGCGGTTCTCGGCTACCTCTTCCTCCGTCGGGAGTTCCGCGCCGCGGGTCAGCAGCTTCAGCCGCGGCTGGTACTGCTCGGGTACGACGGGCAGTCCGGGCGGCGCGGTGTTGGCCGCGCCGGCCGCGAAGACCTGCTTGACCAGCCGGTCCTCGAGCGAGTGGTACGAGAGCACGGCGATCCGGCCGCCGACCGCGAGCGCCCCCACGGCGGCCGGGACGGCCCGCTCCAGAACGGCCAGTTCGCCGTTGACCTCGATACGCAGCGCCTGGAACGTGCGCTTGGCGGGGTTGCCACCCGTGCGCTTGGCGGCCTGCGGCAGCGCGTCGCGGATCAGCTCGACGAGCCGGGCGCTGTTGGAGAAAGGCTCCTTCTCCCGTTCCCGTACGACCGCGGACACGATCCGCTTGGCCTGCTTCTCCTCGCCGTACGCGCGCAGGATCCGCACCAGCTCGCCCGGCGGGTAGGTGTTGAGGACCTCGGCGGCGCTCATCCCGGTCGTCTGGTCCATGCGCATGTCGAGGGGGGCGTCCTGGGCGTACGCGAATCCGCGGTCCGCCTCGTCGAGCTGCATGGAGGAGACGCCGAGGTCGAAGAGGATGCCCTGAACCTTCGGGATCTTCAGGCGCTCAAGGACGTCGGGCAGCTCGTCGTAGACGGCGTGCACAAGGGTGGCCCGGTCACCGAACGGCGCGAGCCGCTCGGCCGACAGCCGCAGCGCCTCCGTGTCGCGGTCGAGCGCGACAAGCTGTACCTCGGGGAACTGCGTGAGCAGGGCCTCGCTGTGTCCGCCGAGGCCGAGGGTGCAGTCGACGACGACCGCGCCCGGCCCGTCCAGCGCCGGGGCCAACAGGTCCAGGCACCGCTGGAGCATCACCGGGACGTGTCGGGTCTGGCTCATGCGCCCTCTCAGGTCCTGCGCGGGCGTGCGTACTGCCGGGTCCCCGCCCGCTCAGAAGGGTCGTACGTACGCAGCACACGCGGGGAAAACGTCAAACTTGCAGGATGTGCAGGATGTGTCCGTGAACTTCGCGTCACTTTAGTCCACACATCTTTCCGGTCAATCAACCGGCGGGCGCGTGGCGCGGAGCGGGTGAGGACGGGTTCCGGGGCGCGGACGGTTCACCCGTACGGACGCGGTCGCATCCCGCGTGTGGGTTAGCTCACAACAAGCCTCATTGATGTTCTTTGTCCTGTCTCACAACAGGCTTCGACTCCCAGTGACCATTACCGTCGTCCCTATGTCGACTTCCGCGCACCACTCCGCCGACGCAGCACGTTCCGGCGAGACGGTCATCGACCGTCTTGTCGAGGCGAACCTGCGTTACGCCGCCGGCTTCCAGGACCCCGGGATGGACGCGCGTCCCGTGCTGCACGTGGCCGTGGTCGCGTGCATGGACGCCCGGCTCGACCTGCACGACGCGCTCGGCCTGGAGCTGGGCGACTGCCACACGATCCGCAATGCGGGCGGCGTGGTCACGGACGATGTGATCCGGTCGCTGACCATCAGCCAGCGGGCGCTCGGCACCCGCAGCGTGATACTCATCCACCACACCAACTGCGGCCTGGAGTCGCTCACCGAGGACTTCCGGCACGAGCTGGAGGACGAGGTCGGGCAGCGGCCGGCCTGGGCGGTCGAGGCGTTCCGGGACGTCGATCAGGACGTACGGCAGTCGATGCAGCGGGTGCGCACCTCCCCGTTCCTTCCGCACACCGACGACGTGCGCGGCTTTGTCTTCGATGTGACGGACGGTCGGTTGCGGGAGATCGACCCCGCAGTGTGACCGGTCGGACACCTGAGAAAACACACCAAACTCGGCATATCCCACCCTCTTATCCACAGGCGAGTGACACGACGCGGTAGCGGCAACAAGAATGCGTGTGTGGCACCCTTCCGGAACCATCCGGAGAAGGTGTCCGTGTTTTGGGGTGGGCCGGGCCGTCCGAAGAGCAACCGGCCCGCAGAACGGGCCGAGGAGGGCCGGGTGACGACCTATGACGATCGAGCGAGCCTCACAGATCTGACCACCACAGCGGAGCGTGTCCGCAGGTCGGTGGAGGGTGTGATCGAGGGCAAGCCTGAGGTCGTACGGCTTTCGCTGACCGTGCTGCTCGCCGAGGGGCATCTGCTCATCGAAGATGTACCCGGCGTGGGCAAGACAATGCTGGCCAAGGCGCTGGCGAGATCCATCGACTGTTCGGTGCGGCGCATCCAGTTCACACCGGATCTGCTGCCGTCGGACATCACCGGTGTGTCGATCTTCGACCAGCAGCGGCGTGACTTCGAGTTCAAGCCGGGCGCGATCTTCGCCCAGATCGTGATCGGCGACGAGATCAACCGCGCGTCGCCGAAGACCCAGTCGGCGCTGCTGGAGTCGATGGAGGAGCGTCAGGTCACCATCGACGGGCACACATACGAACTGCCCAGCCCCTTCATGGTGGTGGCCACCCAGAACCCGGTGGAGATGGAGGGCACGTACCCGCTGCCGGAGGCGCAGCGCGACCGCTTCATGGCGCGGGTGTCGATCGGCTATCCCAGCGCGGACGCCGAGCTGCAGATGCTCGATGTGCACGGCGGCGTCTCGCCGCTGGACGATCTGCAGCCGGTGGCGCACGCCCACGACATCGTGAAGCTCATCGACGCGGTGCGTACGGTCCATGTCGCCGATTCCGTGCGGCGGTACGCCGTGGAGCTGGTGGCGGCCACCCGTAACCACCCGGATCTCAGACTCGGAGCGTCGCCGCGCGCCACGCTGCATCTGCTGCGCGCCGCAAAGGCCACCGCCGCGCTCAGCGGCCGTGACTACGCCCTGCCGGACGACGTCCAGTCGCTGGCGGTGCAGGTGCTCGCGCACCGGCTGCTGCCCACCGCGCAGGCGCAGTTGAACCGTCGTACGGCCGAGCAGGTCGTGCTGGAGATCATGCAGCGCATCCCCGTGCCCACCGCCGGGGGCTCGGAGAGCGCCTACGTCCCGGGCCGGCCGGCTCAGTCGCCGCTCTACGGCCAGCAGCCCGGCGCCCGGCGGCTGTGATGTCGGCCGGGGCGCCCGCCGCCGCGGAAGGCAAGGACACCAGCGGGGTGCGGGCGGCCCTGGGCGGGCTGACCACGCGCGGCCGTTCCTTCCTCGCGGCCGGGGTGGCCGCGGCGGTGTGCGCGTATGTCCTGGGGCAGGGCGATCTGTTGCGGGTCGGGCTGCTGCTCGGCGTACTGCCGTTGGTCTGTGTGGCCGTGCTGTACCGCACCCGCTACCGGGTCGCGGGCAGCCGGCGTCTTTCGCCCCTGCGGGTGCCCGCAGGGTCCGAGGCGCGGGTGCATCTGCGAATGGACAATGTCTCGCGGCTGCCCACCGGCCTGCTGATGCTCCAGGACCATGTGCCGTACGTGCTGGGGCCGCGGCCCAGGTTCGTTCTCGACCAGGTGGAGGCGGGCGGCCGGCGCGAGGTGTCGTACCGGGTGCGCTCGGATCTGCGCGGGCGCTATCCGCTCGGGCCGCTCCAGCTGCGGCTGAGCGACCCGTTCGGGATGTGCGAGCTGACCCGCTCCTTCAGCGCGTACGACACCCTGACCGTCATTCCGCGCACCGAGGCGCTGCCTCCGGTGAAGCTGGCGGGCGAGGCCTCTGGGTACGGCGACGGGCGGCAGCGCTCGCTGGCGCTGGCGGGCGACGACGACATCATCCCGCGCACCTACCGCTACGGCGACGATCTTCGCCGGGTGCACTGGCGCTCCACCGCGCGCTACGGCGAGCTGATGGTGCGCCGCGAGGAGCAGCCGCAACGCGCCAGATGCACGGTGCTGCTCGACACCCGGCGGGTCGCCTACCAGGGCGCCGGTCCCGACTCCGCCTTCGAGTGGGCGGTCTCGGGCGCGGCCTCCGCACTGGTGCACATGCTGGAACGGGGTTTCGCTGTCCGGCTGTTGACGGACACGGGGAACTCGGTGCCGGGTGAGGGCGGCGACGGCTTCGCCGGATCGACCCAGGAGTCCGCGGACTCCGCGGGGCTGATGATGGACACCCTCGCGGTTGTCGACCACTCCGACGGCGGGGGGCTCTCGCCCTCGTACGACGTCCTGCGCGGCGGGAACGAAGGACTTCTGATCGCCTTCTTCGGCGATCTGGACGAGGAACAGGCTGCCGTCGCGGCCAGGATGCGTCAGCGCAGCGGCGCGGCTGTCGCCTTCGTCCTGGACAGCGGGACCTGGGTGACGAGCGGCGCGGTCGCAGGGGCGGTCGACGAGCGGCTGAGGCAGCTGTCCGAGGCGGGCTGGACGGCGCTCGCGGTGCCGCCCGGGACACCGCTGTCCGATCTGTGGCAGCAGGCCGGCCGGCAGCGCGTCGAGTCTCCCGGCGGCAGTACGAACGGTTTCTCTGGGGGTTGGTCATGAGCGGTCGCGGAAGGCTGGCACTCTGCGCCTTCGCCGCCACGCTGATGGCGGCGGGCGCGATGCTGCCGCTGGTCGAACCGGCTTCCTGGATGCTGCAGGCGGCGCTCCTGCTGGCGATCCAGAGCGGGGTGGGCGCGCTCGCCCGACGGGTTCCGCTGGCCAGGCCGCTGACCGTTGCGGTGCAGGCGCTCGTCACGCTGCTGCTGCTCACCGTGGTTTTCGCCCGGGGCCAGGCGATCCTTGGGCTGCTGCCGGGGCCCGAGGCGATCGAGCAGTTCGGCCAATTGCTGAACGCGGGCGCCGAGGATGTCGGGCGGTACGCGATCCCGGCGCCGGCGACCGACGGCATCAGGCTGATGGTGATCGGCGGCGTGCTGGTGATCGGCCTCGCGGTGGATGCCCTCGCGGTGACGTTCCGCAGCTCGGCCCCGGCCGGGCTGCCGCTGCTGGCGCTCTACTCGGTGGCCGCGGGGCTCTCCGGCGGCGACGTGAGCTGGCTCTGGTTCCTGCTCGCGGCCTCCGGATATCTGGTGCTTCTGCTGGCCGAGGGCCGGGACCGGCTCTCCCAGTGGGGCCGGGTCTTCGGCGGAGCCGCGTCGGCACAGGCGCGTACCGCGGTCGGATTCGACTCGGCGGGCGGTCATCCGCTGGCACCGGTCCGTACCGGCCGACGTATCGGCGCGCTCGCGCTGGGCGTGGCACTCGTGGTCCCGGCGGCGCTGCCGGCGCTGGACGGCGGGCTGCTGGGCAGTGCGGGCAGCGGGGACGGACAGGGCACGGGCGGCGGCACCATCTCCGCGGTGAACCCGCTGGTCTCGCTGCAGGACAGCCTCAATCAGCCCGAGGACCGCGAGGTCATCCGGTACCGCACCAACGCGACGAACACCCAGGACCTGTATCTGCGGATCGTCGCGCTGGACCAGTTCGACGGCACGGCCTGGAAGTCCTCCGAGCGCAAGGTCAAGGACGTACCGGACGAGCTGCCCCGGCCGGACGGGCTGAGTCCGTCGGTCGGCGCCACCGAGATCAAGACGAACATTTCGGCGGCCGGCTCGTACAAGCAGAGCTGGCTGCCGCTCCCGTACCCGGCGACGAAGGTGCAGATCAACGGCCGCTGGCGGTACGAGCCCACCGGCCGGACCCTGGTCGGCGACCGCGGTCAGAACACCCGTGGAGCGCAGTACTCGGTCACCAGCCTGCTGGTGAAGCCGACGCCGGACCAGCTGGCCAAGGCGCCCGCGCCACCGGCCGCGCTGCTGCGCGAGTACACCAAGGTGCCCGATGCGCTGCCCGACGAGGTCAGGAACACGGCGCGCAGGGTGACGAAGGGCGCCACGAACGACTACGAGCGGGCCGTCAAGCTGCAGGACTGGTTCGCCGTGAACGGTGGCTTCAGCTACGACACCCAGGTCCAGTCGGGTACGGGTGTCACCGCGATCACCCGCTTCCTGAGGCAGAAGGAAGGCTTCTGCGTCCACTTCTCCTTCTCGATGGCCGCGATGGCCAGAACGCTGGGGATACCGGCGCGGGTCGCGGTGGGCTTCACCCCGGGCGCACCGCGGTCGGACGGCACCATGTCGGTGGGTCTCCAGGCGGCGCATGCCTGGCCCGAGCTGTACTTCGAGGGTGTGGGATGGACGCGGTTCGAGCCGACCCCGACCCGGGGCTCCGCGCCCGAGTACACGCGGGCGCAGTCGCCGTCCGGTCAGCCGTCCAACCCGGCGCAGCCCGGGACCAGCAGCTCGCCGACGCCCTCCGCAGCGCCCTCCGCCCAGGACAACTGCCCGGCGCAGGCGAAGCGGATCGGCGAGTGCGGCGCGGCCGCGCCGCAGGACATCCAGCCGCCCGCCGACCCCGGGACTTCGCTGGGGACCGTGCTGGGCGTGGCTCTTGCCGTGCTGGCGGTGGTGGTGCTGCCGCTGCTGCCGCTGCTCTGGCGGACGAGAGTGCGTGCGCGACGGCTCGGCTCCGGTGGGCGCACGCCGGCGGACGCCGCGGCCCGGACGCTGGCGGCCTGGCAGGAGATCACCGATACGGCCTGGGACCACGGCATCACGCCCGACGACTCACAGACACAGCGAAAGGCGGCCGCGCGCATCGTCCGGCTGGGAGGGCTGGAGGACGAAGCGGCGGACGCGGTGCACCGGGTGGCCGGAGCGGTGGAGCAGGTGCTGTACGCCCCTGAGCCCCGGCTCGGTACGGGGCTGGCCGATGACGCCGAGCTGATCCGGGCCGGGCTGGGCGACGCGGCGAGCCGGGGGACGCGGCTGCGGGCACTGCTCGCGCCCCGTTCCGCCATTCGGGTGATGTGGGCCTTCTCGGCCCGCTGGGCGACGCTCACCGATCGGTGGGGCGTGCCCGGTTGGCGCCTGGACCGGTGGACGGCATTTCTGCGCCGCCCGTCCCGGCAGCGAGGCTGACACCAGGCGGATACGAGTACGGGTGAGGGGCGACGCTCAAGAGCGTCGCCCCTCACCCGTACAGCAAGCTTTTGTGTAGGAGCGCGGGTACGAACCCGGACCGCGGCTCTGCTACGTCACTTCGAGAAAGCCGCGGTGCTCAGTGGCCGCCCTGTTCGTCGCGGCGACGCTGCCACCGCTGCTCGATCCGGTTCATCATCGACCTGCGCCGGCGGGGCTGACGGCGAGCTGTTGCCGCCGTGTCCCCCTGGGTCTGTTGCTCACCCGGTTTGGGCGCTCTGCGCCAGCCGGTGACCGCGAGAACCGCACAGCCGAGCATGACGAGGAACCCCACCACGCTGATCCAGATCTGCTGCGCGACCATTCCGGCCATGAGGAGCGCGATACCCACCAGGAAGCCTGCGACCGCCTGGTAGACCCGTCGCCGGGTGTACGTACGCAGCCCGCTTCCCTCAAGCGCTGTAGCGAACTTGGGATCTTCGGCGTACAGCGCTCGCTCCATCTGCTCGAGCATTCGCTGCTCGTGCTCCGAGAGCGGCACGGAGTCCTCCTAGTCGTCGGTCGCGGGGGGCGACCGGTATGCGGCCCTTTCAGGATAGGCAGGGAATCGCCCCCGTGAAACCCGCCCTCTACGCCAAATCGCCAGTCCGGGCCGCCATGCCGGCTCGGTGTCGAGGCGTAAATTCCCCAACCTCCGATCCGTCATGCCGGATGGTGTCCACCGATCATACGGGGCGGAGGCCACGATCGGGGGGTCTGTGGCGTACTCCATGTGCGGCTGCGCCGCTGATCAGCCCCGCTTCTCGCCCAGTACGTGGAGCTGGGTCGCGACCGAGTGGAAGGCCGGCAGCTCGGCGGCCGCCGCCTCCAGTTTGAGCAGCGCGTCGAGAGCGCCGGGCTCGGTGTCCACCAGGACACCCGGGACCAGGTCGGCGAAGACCCGAACGCCGTGCACGGCACCGACTTCGGCACCCGCCGCGCTGACGAGTTCGGTGAGCTGCTGGGCGGTGAAGCGCCGGGGCACCGGGTCGCCGGTGCCCCACCGGCCCGCTGGGTCGGTGAGCGCGTTGCGGGCCTCGGTGAAGTGCCCGGCCAGCGCCCTGGCCAGGACAGCCCCGCCGAGCCCGGCGGCGAGCAGGCTGAGCGCGCCGTTGGGCCGGAGTGCGTCCACGGCGTTCCGTACGCCCTCGGCGGGGTCGTCCACGTACTCCAGGACTCCGTGGCAGAGCACCGCGTCGTAGCCACCGCGCTCGACGACCTCGAAGAGGCCGTGGATGTCGCCCTGGACGCCGCGGACGCGGTCGGCCACGTCGGCCTCGGCAGCCCGGCGCTCCAGCGCGAAGAGCGCGTTGGGGCTGGGGTCGACGACGGTGACGCGGTGCCCCAGCTTGGCCGCGGGCACGGCGAAGTTGCCGCTGCCGCCGCCGGTGTCGAGGACGTCCAGAGCCTCCGTCCCGACCGCCTTGACCCGGCGGTCAAGGGCCTCCTTGAGGACCTCCCAGACCACGGCGGTACGGAGAGAGGCGCGGGGTCGCATCGGGTCCGACACGGCAGTTGACTCCTCGGACGGTGCCGCCCCGGGCATGCGGGGCGTGAGGGGGCGGACGGACGAACACGGTGGAGCGGTGAACACGTTGAAGACGCAGTCCACCCTATTGCCTCCGCCGGGCGCCCCGGCCCTCCAGATCACCCCACGGCGTCACCCGCCTCCGGTCGCTCCGTCCTGGGCTGGGGCAGCACCGGCTGCAGCACGAGCATCCGCTCGACCAGGCGCAGGAACATGGCCGCGTCGCGCAACAGGTCGTCGGCGTCGCGGTTGCTCGCCGCGCCGTGGATCCCGGCCTCGGCGCGCGCCCTGCGCCGGGCGCCGGAGGCGAACAGAACACTCCACTCGGACAGTTCCGGCGCTATCTCGGGCAGGACTTCCCAGGCGCTGCGGATCCGCTGCCTGCGGCGCTCGCTGGTCTCCGGGCGGCCGCGGGCGGCGAGGACCGCGGCGGCGGTGCGCAGGGCTGCCAGATGGGCGGTGGCGTAACGCTCGTTCGGCGTTTCGAGAGTGGCGGCCTCGTCGAGGCCCGTACGGGCCTGGGCGAGCAGGTCGAGGGCGGCGGGCGGTGCCGAGGCCCGCCGCAGGACGGGGTGCACGTCGTTCGACGGTCCGGTCGGTGAGGGGGCAGGGCCGGTGGCGCGGCGCCGGTGTGTGGCTGCTGCGTAGGAGCTGGCCATGACGAACCTCCTGTCGTCGTGTGACGGCGCTGTGGCCGTATGTGTCCATCGTGAGGGGCGCCACTGACAATCGCTCTGACCTCCCACTTCCCCTCTGGAGGTGGCGTGCGGGGGACGACGGCTAGAGTGAAATCAGCAGGATGTGGGACACCGGAGCGCTCAATGCGCGGACATCGCAACGACCCGCCCGACAATGCGCAACTCCTGATCACCCTCGGGCGACTCGTCGACCAGGCCCTGGAGCGGATCAAGCTCCAGCAGGCCCGGGTAGAGCTGGCCATGGCCCTGCAGCGCCATATGCTCCCGCCCGAATTGCCGGAGCTGCTCGGTGTGCATATCGCGGCCCAGTACGCGCCCTCACGGGACGGGCTGGACGTGGGCGGCGACTGGTACGACGCCTTTCTGATGATGGACGGGTCGCTCGGGCTCTCGATCGGCGATGTGCAGGGCCACGATGTGGAGGCCGTCGCGTTCATGGGACAGGTCCGCACCAGCCTGCGGGCCCTCGCCGAGGCGACGAGCGATCCGAGCGAGGTACTGAGCCGCGCCAACGACCTGCTGATCTCGATGAGCTTCGGCCTCTTCGCGACCTGCTGCTTCCTGCGTTTCGACCCGCTCAGCCGCGATCTCACCGTGTCCCGGGCCGGTCATGTCCCGATGGTCTGGGCCACCGCCGGCGGCCGCTCCGGCATCGCCCTGGACCGCGGCGGCCCGCCCCTCGGCGTCGTGGCGGGCGAGCGCTATCCGGTGACCCACCGGCGACTGCTGGAGGCAGGTGTCCTCGTCCTGCTCACCGACGGGGTCGTGGAAGGACCGCACTACCCGATGGAGGCCGGTCTGGCCGAGGTGCATCAGCTTGTGCGCGCGGGATTCGACGCCGACCCCGACGTACTGGCCTCCGCCGTCGTCAAGGTGGCGGATCGGACCGGCCACCGTGACGATGCCGCCGTTCTCGTCGTGCGCTACGACGGCCCGCCGGAGTCCCGGTGACCGCTCGGCGCCACCTGAGTCGCCGCGGGCCCACCAGGGGCGCAGACTGCTGTGGTGCGCAATGCGGAGATCGGTCGCTACGGGTCTGATGCTCTGAAGATCCTCGCTGTCGCCGCCGTCTACTACGGGTCCGCCCGGCTCGGGCTTCTTCAGCAGCTGGTGCGCGGTCAGGTCACGCCCCTGTGGCCGCCGACGGGAGTGGCCCTGGCCGGTCTGCTCGTCCTCGGTCTGCGGATCTGGCCGGGCATCGCGCTCGGCGCCTTCCTGGCCAATGCGTCCATCGGTCCTTCGCCCCTCGCCGTGCTGGGCATCGTCGCCGGCAACACCCTGGCCCCTGTCTGCGCGTACCTGATGCTGCGCCGTGCGGAGTTCCGCGAGCAACTGGACCGGCTGCGGGACGTACTGGCACTCGTTTTCCTCGGCGCGCTGGCCGGGATGCTGATCAGCTCGACCGTGGGCAGCGGTGTGCTGGTGCTGGCCGGGGCGCTGAAGGCGAGCGCCTTCTGGCCGACGTGGTCGGTGTGGTGGACCGGCGACGCGATGGGGGTCCTTGTCGTCACCCCGTTCCTGCTCGCCCTCCGCAGGGCCCGGTGGCCGCGCCACGTCGGGCTCGTGCGCTGGATCGAGGCGGTGGCGCTGGCGCTGGGCACGCTCTTCGCGACGATGCTGGCGACACACACCACCAATTCGTCCCTGCTCTTCGTGGTCTTCCCGTTCCTGATCTGGGCCGCCTTCCGCTTCCAGCTGGCCGGTGCCGCGCCGTGCGCGCTGGGGGTGTCGACGCTGGCGATCCTCGCCGCGGCCGCGGAGACCGGCCCGTTCGCCGGTCAGGACCTGTTCGACAGCATGGTCACGCTGCAGGCCTTCAACGGCACCACGGCGCTGACGGCCCTGCTGCTCGCGGCGGTCATCACCGAGCGGAACAAGACCCATGAGGAGCTCGCACGGGTCTGCACACGGCTCGCCGGGATGGTGGCCGACATCGAGCCTCGCCCGGATTCGAACGACGTCTGACCAGCCGGGTTTTGCTTCGGTACACGGCTGGGGTAGTTTTTGCACTGACCAGTCAGTTTAAAAACTTGGGGGGGAACATGGACAGCCCTGTCAGCCCCGACGGCAGTCACGGGGCAGCCGTCACGGCCGAGGGCTTCGGGCTCAAGGGCCCGCGCGGCTGGGCGTTCCGCTCGGTGAGCATCGAGGCGGAACCCGGCTCACTCATCGCGATCGAAGGCCCGTCCGGCTCCGGCCGTACCTGTCTGCTGCTCGCGCTCACCGGCCGGATGCGTCCCACCGAGGGCCGCGGCGAGGTCGGCGGCCTGCAGCTGCCGCGGAAGATGGCCGCCGTACGCCGGATCAGCGCGCTCGGCCCGGTAGTGGGCGTCAGCGAGCTCGACCCGGCGCTGACCGTCGCCGAGCATCTGCGCGAACGCGCTCTGCTGCAGCGCCGCTTCGACGGCTCGCTGCGCACCCTGCTGCGGCCCCGCGCCGAGCGGGTCGCCGCGGCCCGGAGCCGTGTCACCGAGGCACTGGAGGCGGCGGGGCTGGACCTGGCCACTCTGGCCAAGGAGGAGCGCACGGCCGTACGCGACCTGGAGCGCCTTGAGTCGCTGCGCCTGTCCGTCGCCCTCGCGCTGGTCGGCCGTCCGCGGCTGCTCGCCGTCGACGACACCGATCTCAAACTTTCCGACAACGACCGGGCCGAGGCCTGGAAGCTGCTGCGCTCCGTCGCCGACGGCGGTACGACCGTGCTCGCCGTCTGCAGCCAGGCCCCCGAGGGCACGACAGCGATCCGCACGGTCGCGGACACCGCTCCGAGGAGCGAAGACCCGACCGGGCAGGCGCCGGGAGCCACGGCCCGGCCGACGCCCGAAGACCCGACCGGACCGAAGCCCGACGACACGGTCCGGCCGAAGCCCGAAGCCATGATCGAGAACACCACCGAGGAGGGGACGGCCGATGCGCTCGCCGAAACTGGCCGCGCTTGAGCTGAAGCGGTTCGGCAGGGGGAAGCTGCCGCGCGCCGCGCTCGTCGCAGTCCTGCTGCTGCCGCTGCTGTACGGCGCCCTGTACCTGTGGTCCTTCTGGGATCCCTACGGTCAGCTCGACCGGATACCCGTCGCGCTCGTCAACGACGACAAGGGCGCCACCGCCGCAGGCAAGAAGGTCGCGGCCGGCGACGAGATCACCAAAGGCCTGCTGGAGAGCAAGGTCTTCGAATGGCACGAGGTCAGCGCCGCCGATGCCCGCAAGGGCGTCGAGGACGGCGCGTACTACCTCTCGCTGACCATGCCGAAGGACTTCAGCAAGCGCATCGCGTCCAGCTCCGGCGACTCTCCCGAGACCGGCGCCCTTCAGGTACGCACGAACGACGCCAACAACTACATCGTCGGGCAGATCTCGCGGACGGTCTTCTCCGAAGTCCGCACCGCCGCCTCGACCAACGCCTCCCGCTCCTTCCTCGACCGCATCTTCATCTCCTTCTCCGACATCCATGACGCCACGGAGAAGGCCGCGAAGGGCGCCGACCAGCTCAAGGACGGGGTCGGCAAGGCGAAGAAGGGCTCCAAGGACCTCGCGGACGGGCTGAAGGACGCCAAGGACGGCAGCGGCAAGCTCGTCGGCGGCCTCTCCAAGCTCAACAAGGGCGCGAGCGATCTCGAGACCGGATCCAAGCAGGTCTGGGAAGGCACCCGGATGCTCGCCGGCAAGGTCAACGGGATAGCCGCCGACGTACGTCCGTACCTCAAGGACAACGGCAGGACGATCGGTGACACGGCCCGGCTGGTCGCCGACTCCTCCCAGGCGGTCCGCCACAACCTCGACATCCTCGTGAAGACGGCTCCCGGATCGGCCGTCCTCGCCCACAAGTCGGCGGACGAGCTGAGCGCGATCTACAAGACGCACTGTGAGGACGCGCTGCTGCCCGACCCGACCGTCTGCCCCGCACTGAAGCGCGCCAAGACCACGGCGGCCGATGTCGCCAAGGTCGCCGACGACGTCAACGTGCTGGTGAAGGACAACAAGGGCGATCTGAAGAAGCTGGACGGCCACCTCGCCGATCTGCAGAAGAAGGCGACAGACCTCGCCAAGCGCTCACCGCGTCTCGACGAGGATCTGGAGTCGGCCGTCGGCCAGATCAACGAGCTGAACTCGGGTGCGAAGAAGGTCGCTCAGGGAGCGGACAAGCTGCACACCGGGCTGAGCAGCGCCAAGACGGGCTCCAGTGACCTCGACACCGGCGTCGGCAGGCTCAAGAAGGGCGCGGGCAAACTGGACGGCGGGCTCTTCAAGCTCGCCGACGGTTCGACCGAGCTGGCCGGCGGACTGAACAGCGGCGTGGACAAGATCCCCGACTACGGCAAGAAGGACCGCGACCGCCGTACCGAGGTGATGGCCGACCCCGTGAAGCTGGCCGGACAGTCCCTGCACAAGGCACCCAACTACGGCACCGGCTTCGCCCCGTACTTCATCCCGCTCTCCCTGTGGGTGGGCTCGATGGTGGCGTACATGATCATCCAGCCGCTCAACCGGCGGGCCCTCTCCACGGGCACCTCCGCCTGGCGGATCGCGCTGGCCGGCTGGCTGCCCGTCGCCGCGATCGGCCTGGTGCAGGTCGGTGCGCTGATGTCGGTACTGCACTGGGGCCTCGGCCTGCAGATGGCGTACGCGGCCGGCGCGATCGGCTTCCTGGCGCTGGTGACCTGCTGCTTCGCCGCGATCATCCAGTGGCTGAACGCCCGCTTCGGAGCAGCGGGCCGGATCCTCGTACTGGCGCTGCTGATGCTCCAGCTGACCTCGGCCGGCGGCACCTACCCCGTACAGACCAGTCCGGCGTTCTTCAATGCGATCCATCCCTTCCTCCCGATGAGTTACGTCGTCGGGGCGCTGCGCACGCTCATCACGGGCGGCGGCCTCGGCCCGGTATGGCTGGCGTGCGCGGTACTGGCCGCCTTCACCGCGGGCGCGATCGCGCTGACTGCCGTGTCGGCACGGCGCAAGCAGGTGTGGACCATGGACCGTCTGCACCCCGAGCTGAGTCTGTAGGAGCGGGCGGACCTGTGAGAATCGACGCCATGGACAGCAGCACCAGCACCAGACGCCGGGCGACCCGGGCAAAGCTCTACGAGGCCGCGGTGACGCTCATAGCCGAGCAGGGCTTCTCCGCCACCACGGTGGACGAGATCGCCGAACGCGCCGGGGTCGCCAAGGGCACGGTCTACTACAACTTCAAGAGCAAGACCGAGCTCTTCGAGGAGCTGCTGCGGTACGGCGTCGGGTTGCTGACAGCCTCGCTGCAGTCCGCCGCCGACGAGACGGCGGAGCGCGGCGGCACCAAGGTCGAGGCGCTGGACGCGATGATCAAGGCCGGTCTGGGCTTCATCGACCGTTATCCGGCCTTCACCCAGCTGTACGTCGCCGAGCTGTGGCGCACCAACCGGGCCTGGCAGTCGACGCTTCTCGTCGTACGGCAGGAGGCGGTGGCCGTGGTCGAGACGGTCCTGCGGGAAGCAGTCGAGAGCGGCGAGCTGAGCGAGGAGATCGATGTGCCGCTGACGGCCGCGGCGTTGGTCGGGATGGTGCTGGTGGCAGCGCTGGACTGGCAGGCGTTCCAGCCGGAACGGTCGCTCGAGGATGTGCACTCGGCGCTGTCGCGGTTGCTGCACGGCCGTGTGAGTGGCCGTTAGGCCTTCCTCAAGGGCGGCCCGGACGAAGACGTCGCACGAAGACAGTCGGGGCGGACGCGGCCGCACGGAGACGGACAGGAACAGAAAAGTGCCGGTCGGGCGAGGCTCGATCCCCCCGAGCCTCGCCCGACCGGCGTTTCCCCCGTGTCCCCCCGTTGGCCCCCCGTTGGCCCCCGTCGTGCCGAAGAACCCGTTACCCCCGTTTCCCCCGTGGTCACTGGGTTCTCCGTCGTGCACCCCCCGTTCCGTCCGGGGAGCCGCGCCGTTCCGCCGCCCCGTGTCGGCGGTGCCGGCGCTGCGCCCCTTCCGTGGTCACCACTCTTCCTTCTACGCAGGTAGGACCCCATCCGCGCGCGTACTCATCTCGCCCACTAGGTACGGATACTCAGCCATCCGTGCTCATCCCCACCCGCGCGCGCCGGGGTCTGGTTACGATCGCGTCCGTGTCCGTACTCCCTCTCGTCTTCACCAGCGGCTGGGCCAGCGGGATCAACGCCTATGCGGTGGTCCTACTGTTCGGCGTCTTCGGCGCGACCGGGCTCACCGACGAGGTGCCCGCGTCACTGCAGCGCACCGATGTCCTGATCATTGCGGGCGTGCTGTTCCTCTGCGAGGCGGTGGCGGACAAAATCCCGTACGTCGACTCCGTATGGGACACCGCGCACACCGTGATCCGGCCGGTGGCGGGCGCGGTCGTGGCCGCGCTGCTGGCCGGGGAGAGCGGCTCGCTGCCGGAGCTCGCGGCGGGCGCCATCGGCGGCTCGACCGCATTGATGAGCCACCTGGTCAAGGCCGGCACCCGGATGGCGGTCAACACCTCGCCCGAGCCGTTCAGCAATGTCGCGGTGAGCATGGCGGAGGATCTGGGCGTCGCCGGGATCATCACCTTCGCGATCTTCCATCCGCTGGCGGCCGCGCTCGTCGCCGGGACGCTGCTCCTGCTGGGCATCGTGATACTGGCCTTCCTCGCCACGAAGATCCGCCGTTTCCTGCGGCGCAGAGCACAGCGCCGCGAGGAGAGACGGCCGGCGGGCGCGGAAGCGTCCAGAGCGCCCTGGTGACCGGACCGGACCGCTCGGAAGAGCCACCGCGACGGAGCTGTCAGTGGTGGCCGATAAAGTCGCGGACATGGCACGGATTGCGGTGATCGGCGCCGGGATGGGCGCCATGGCGGCTGCCGCCCGGCTGGCCGTGGCAGGCCACCGGGTGACGGTGTACGAGCGCTCGGCGACCTACGGCGGCGCGGTGGGCCGGTTCGAGCGCGGGGGCTTCGTCTTCGACACCGGACCCGGTCTGCTGCATCTGCCCGCCGTCTGGCGGGACTTGTTCATCAAGACCGGCAAGGAACCGCTGGAGCGATGCGTCGGGCTCGTCCAGGTGGACCCGGCGGGCCGGCATCTCTTCGCCGACGGCACCGAGGTGTCCCTGCCGAACGTCTCGCGGGCCGGAGTCGTCTCCGCGCTCGAAGCCGCGCTGGGCGCGGGAGCGGGCGAACGGTGGGGCGCGTTCCTGGGCCGGGCCCGGGACGCCTGGGACCGTTCCCGGCGCCCCCTGCTCGAGGAGCCCCTGCGGACCGACTGGCAGGTGCTCGCACGCGATCCCTATCCGGCGCCGCGGCAGCGCAAGTTGCTGCGCACCCGGCAGGCGTCCACGGTCACCGAGGTCGGCGCCTGGGAGCTGGCCGACCCGCGGCTGGCCGCGCTCCTCGAGGGGTACGCCCTGGCGTACGGCCTGGATCCCCGGCATGCCCCGGCGGGTGCCGCCCTGCTGCCCTACATGGAACAGACCTTCGGCAGTTGGTACGTCGAGGGCGGGATGCGGGAGCTGGCCCGCGCGGTGTACGAGCGGTGTCTGGCCCGGAAGGTGGAGTTCGTCTTCGGGACCGAGGTGGCCCGCATCGTCGAGAAGGACGGGCGGGCGGCGGGAGTCGAGCTCGTCGGCGGGGCGGTCGCCGGGGCCGACCATGTGGTGGCAGGCGTCGAGGCCGGCGGTCTGGTGGCACATGAGCTCTGGCAGGACAAAGACGTACGGCCCCAAGGGAACGCCGGCGGTTCACAGTTGCCCGGCAGGTTCACCGTGCTGCTGGCGCTGCGCGGGGCACGGCCCGCGTCCGCCGTCCACCGGAGCGTGGTCCACTCACCCGACACCGGCGCGGAGGCTCTGGCCGTCTTCGGCGGCCGGACGGCCGAACGGCCCACCGTCACCGTGCTGCGACCGGACGATCCGCGTACCCGCCCGGACGACGCGCACGAGGCGGTGACCCTCTCGGCGACCGTCGCGGCACACGGCGGCCAGGTCGACTGGACGGACGCGGAGCTGCGCGAGCGGTACGCCGGGTTGCTGATCGACGCCGCGGGCGCGGCCGTGCGGGAGATACGCGAGCGCCTGTTGTGGCACGAGATCCGTACGCCCGCAGAGACGGGTGCGTTGCCCGCGCCCGCGCTCGCCGGGGACGGCGGACGCTATCTGCACCCCGCGAACAGCACCCGGCTGCCCGGTCTGTATCTGGTGGGCGGCCGGTCGCACCCGGGCGGCGGACTGGCGCATGCCGGAATGTCGGGGGCGCTGGTGGCCGGACTGATCGTGGAGGGCAAGGACTTCCGCGGCTCTCGGTGAGCCACCGCCGGTGCCTCAGTAGCGGTACTGCTGCTCGTTGTACCCGGGGTCGTAGCCGTAGGGAGAAGGCTGTTCCTGCGGCATCGGCGGCGCCTGCTGCTCGCCGTCACGCTGCTGCGGGACCCACACCCCGCCGGGCGGCGTCTCGCTGTACGGCTGCTGGGCGTACGGGTCGGCGTACTGCTGCTGGCCGCCGTAACTGTCGTAACTGGTGTAGGGCTGGTACGCGTTGTACTGCTGACCGCCGACGTAGGGGTCGGAGTACGCGGCGTACTCCTCCTGCTGCCCCGTCCCGTAGTCGTACTGCCCGGCGTATATGTCCTGGCCCGCCGGCTGCTGACCGTAGCCGGAGTAGGTGTCGTAACCCGTGCCGTACGTGGTGTAGTTCTGGCTCTCGTCCTGCTGCTCCGCGGCATACGCGGCCTCGCTGTACACGCCGTACTGGCCGGTGTCGTCCGGCAGCGGCTGCGGCTCGTAGACCGCCTCGGGCTCGGATGCCGCGGGAACGGGCTCGTACGCGAGGTCGGAGACCTCCAGCGTCGGCTCGCGCGAGGCAGCCGGGTCCTGCTTGCCGCCGGACCTGCGCCGACGGCTCGCTCCCGGGCTGCCGCCGAGCGCCCAGCCGGTGGAGAAGCCCTTGCGGAAGGAGAGCGTGACGTACGTCTGGCCGACGGCGAAGGTGATCGCGCCGAGCGCGATCACCACGACGGAGGGCATCAGTACGCCGAGGACCACGCACAGGAAGCCGGCGAAGGCGAGCAGCCGCCAGCGCAGCCGCGCCTTGTACTGCAGCAGCACCTCACCGAGCAGCCACAGCGCGACAACGCCGAACGCGATATAGAGGACCGTCCAGCCCATGCCCGCCCCTCTCCTGCGGCCGCCGCTCCGGGTCGGAGCGGGTTCGGCCGATCACGACTGCTCGTGCAGTCCGAGATTCTCGTAGATCTCGAGCGTCGCCGTGGAGTTGTTGAGTGTAATGAAATGCAGACCGGGGACGCCCTCGGAGAGCAACCCGGCGCAGAACTCCGTCGCGAACTCGATGCCAATGGAGCGTACAGCGGCGGGATCGTCCTTGACGGAGAGGATCCTCTCTTTGAGCTCGGGCGGGAACGCGGCATTGCTGAGCTGCGCGAACCGTTCGAGCTGCCTGACGCTGGTGACCGGCATGATCTCCGGGATGATCGGGGTCGCGCAGCCCGCGGCCTCGACCCGGTCACGCAACCGCAGATAGTCCTCGGGCTGGAAGAACATCTGTGTGATCGCGTAGTCGGCGCCGGCCCGGCACTTGTCGACGAAGTGCTGGATGTCGGTCTCCCAGTCCTCCGAGCGCGGGTGCATCTCGGGGAAGGCCGCGACGCCGACGCAGAAGTCCCCGGACTCCTTGATCAGCTGTACGAGCTCGGCGGCGTACCGCACGCCGTCGGGGTGCTTGACCCACTCGCCCATGGGGTCGCCGGGCGGGTCGCCACGGACGGCGAGGATGTTGCGGATCCCCGCATCAGCGTATTGCCCGATCATGTTGCGCAGCTCGGCCACGGAGTGGTTCACCGCGGTGAGGTGCGCGACCGGGGTGAGCGTGGTGTCGGCGGCGATCTGCTGGGTGGCCTTGACCGTGCCGGCGCGTGTCGAGCCGCCGGCGCCGTAGGTCACCGAGACGAAGTTGGGGGCCACCGCTTCGACCCTGCGCAACGCGTTCCAGAGGTTCCGCTCGCCCTTCTCGGTCTTGGGCGCCCAGAACTCGAAAGAGTACGACGTTTTGCCGGTCGCGAGCAGCTCGCGCACCGTTCGTGCGCGATCCGTCCTGGTCGAAGCTGTACCGAGGGCCATACCCGCAGGTTAACCACGCCTCGCCGGTCACCCAACCGGATCACGGAAATATGCCGGTTTTGTCGGCCTACTGTCCACGCACTGTCCACCCCTCGGACACTTGGCCGGTCCGCTCCCCCGCACGCTCCCGCACGCGCTTCGCCAGCGCCGCCGTCGCCGCGGCCGGATCGCCGGCCTCGGTGATGGCCCGTACGACGACGATCCTGCGCGCGCCCGCGTCCAGCACCTCGTCCAGATTTCCGGCGTCTATCCCGCCGATCGCGAACCATGGCCGGTCGGTCTCCAGCGCGGCCGCGTACCGCACAAGACCCAGTCCCGGGGCATACCGGCCGGGCTTGGTCGGGGTGGGCCAGCAGGGGCCCGTGCAGAAGTAGTCCACGCCGGGCTCGGCGGCGGCCGCGTCCACCTCGGCCTCGGCGTGCGTCGAGCGGCCTATGAGCACCTCACCACCGACGATCGCGCGGGCGGCCGGAACCGGCAGATCACCCTGTCCCAGATGCAGCACGTCGGATCCGATGGCGTGCGCCACATCGGCCCGGTCGTTCACGGCGAGCAGCTTGCCGTGCCTGCGGCAGGCGTCGGCGAAGATCTGGAGGTGATCCAGTTCCTCACCCGCTTCCATGCCCTTGTCCCGCAGCTGCACGATGTCGACCCCTGAGGCGAGCACGGCGTCGAGGAACTCCGCGAGGTCGCCCTGCTCCTTCCGGGCGTCCGTGCACAGATAGAGCCGGGCGTCGTTCAGCTGCGCACGGGCCGTGGACATGGAGGTTCCCCCCGATGGGTCGGCGGCGTACGGGCAGGGCGGCACAGCCCCCGGCCCGCACACCGCGTGTTGTTGTCGTCAGGACGTCAGACGGCGAGCGCCTGGGCCCGGCGCTTCACCTCCGTGCCGCGATTCTCACTGAGCGCCTGCGCCGGCGTGCCGGGCAGGCTCGGGTCGGAGGTGAAGAGCCATTCCAGCATCTCTTCGTCGGTGAAGCCGTCGTCCCTCAGGAGCGTCAGGGTCCCTGCGAGACCCTTGACCACCTTGTCGCCGTCGATAAAGGCGGCAGGCACCTGAAGCGCCCGGTTCTCACCACGGCGTACGGCGATCAGCTGGCCTTCCTTGACCAGCTGCCGGACGCGCGTCACCTCGACATCGAGCATTTCCGCGATGTCAGGAAGGTGGAGCCAGGCGGGGACGAGAGCATCGATCTTTGCGTCAATCTCGGTCACAGGACAAGCGTGCCATCCCGGACTGACAGTCGGTAGCCGGACCCTAGTCCGCCGCCGCCTTCAGAGGGACGGAGGGATCTGCTGCGCGCGCCGGATCCAGCCGGTTTCCGGACAGGATGAGCTTGCGTCCTTGCGCCAGATCCCGAGCCCTGCCTACGGCGAGCAGCGCGACCAGAGCGCCGTCCCGCAGCCAGAGCACCGACCAGGCCGCGCCCGCGGGATCGCCGCGCCACACCATCGTGTCGGCGGCCTCGTGATGGCCCGCGTACTGCACAAAGCGGCCGAACTGCTCGGACCAGAAGTACGGCACCGGATCGTAGACCTCCGGTGGCTCCTGTCCCGGCGCGGCGCCGATGACATTGGCGGCGACCGTGCGCGGCCCCTGCAGGGCGTTGTCCCAGTGGTGCACGAGCAGCCGCCCGCCGTAGCGGCCGGACGGGAAGGAGGCGCAGTCCCCGACGGCGTACACATCGGGCAGCGAGGTGCGCAGATACGCGTCCGCGGCGATTGCGCCGTCCGGGCCCAGTGCGATGCCGGATCCGGCGAGCCAGGCGGTGGCGGGCCGGGCGCCGATGCCCACGACCACGGCGCCCGCCGGAAGCTGCCGGCCGTCGGCCAGAATCACCGAGCCGGGCTCGATGTCCGCCACGCGCGCGTGGGTGAGGAGTTCGACCCCGTACTCCGCGTACCAGTCGGCCATCGGGCCGGCGACCTCGGCGGGCAGGGCTCCGGCCAGCGGACGCTCGGCGGCCTCGACAACGGTGACCGCGCAGCCGGCCTCGCGGGCGGCCGTCGCGAACTCCGCGCCGATCCAGCCCGCGCCGACGACCACGATGTCGTGCTGCTCCGTGAGGACGGGGCGCAGCCGCGCGGCGTCGTCGAGGGTGCGCAGCAGATGAACGCCGGGAACGCCCACGGCGCCCGGCAGGCTGACCGGTTCCGCACCACTGGCGATGACCAGGACGTCGTACGGGACCGGACCTGCCTCTGTGTCCAGCTCATGGGCCCCGGCCCGTACGCCGGTCACCTCGCAGCCCAGCCGCAGCTCGATGCCGAGCGCCTCGAAGTCGATGTCGAAGGCCGAGCCCTCCGCCTTGCCGAGCAGGATCGCCTTGGAGAGCGGGGGCCTGTCGTACGGCTGATGAGGTTCGGCACCGATCAGGGTGACCGGACCGGTGAAACCCTGCTCGCGCAGTGCCACCGCGGTCTGTACACCGGCCATTCCCGCGCCGACGACGACCACGCGCCGCTGCCTCTGTACTGTCTGCTGCTCGCTCACCCGACAACCTTACGCACCTGACGGATCATCAGGAAGGCAGTTGTTCGACGACGCTCGTCCCGCTGCCCTCCTGGGACTCCCATTTCCAGCTCTCCTCGAGCCGCAGCCGCCCGTCCTCGAGCTCGACCACGGTGGAGACGCAGTGCCCCGAGGACGTTCCGCCGTCCGCCTTCAGCTGCACATAACGGAAGTCGAGCCGGTCGCCCTCCCTGGTGCCCACAAGATGACCGCGGAGCACATCGCCGCCCTCGTACTCGGCCCAGATCCGGCCGTTCTCCTCGTGGTACGTGAACCGGGTCCGGGTCCCCACCTGGCCCGGAGCCTGGTCCGCGACCGGTGAGAGCACGAGATTGTCGAGCGACCCTGCCACAGTGGCTGCTCCCTTACTGCGAGTTGGGGCCTGGGGTTAGGGTGGCCACCGTAAGGCACTCGCGGGAGTCCGGACGCACCGGGCTGAGAGGGAGGCTGGACGGCCTCCGACCGTACGAACCTGATCCGGGTCATGCCGGCGAAGGGAGGGGCTGGACGCCCATGTCGCGTACCTCAGACGTCCTCGTTGTCGGGGGCGGAATCATCGGCCTGGTCACGGCCTGGCGTGCGGCGCAGCGCGGGCTGCGGGTCACGGTCGCGGATCCGGAGCCCGGCGGCGGCGCCGCGCAGGTCGCGGCGGGCATGCTCGCCGCCGTCACCGAACTGCACTACGGCGAGCAGACGCTGCTCGCCCTCAATCTGGAATCCGCACGGCGCTATCCCTCCTTCGTCGCCGAGCTGGAGGAGGCGAGCGGACAGTCCGTCGGCTATCGCGCCTGTGGCACGCTCGCCGTCGCGCTCGACGCCGACGATCGCGCGCATCTGCGTGAACTGCACGCCCTGCAGCGTCAGTCCGGCCTGGAGTCGGAGTGGCTGGCGGGGCGCGAATGCCGCCGACTCGAGCCGATGCTCGCACCCGGCGTGCGCGGGGGCCTGCGGGTGGACGGCGACCACCAGGTCGATCCGCGGCGGCTGGCCGCAGCGCTGGTGTCGGCCTGCGAGCGGGCCGGGGTGGTCTTCCACCGCGGCTGGGCGGAGCGGCTGTCGGTGGTACGGGACCGGGCGGCCGGAGTCGTACTGACGGACGGCAGCGAGCTCACCGCGGACCAGGTGGTGCTGGCGTGCGGCAGTCTGAGCGGCAGGCTCGGCGGCGTGCCGGCGGATGTGCTGCCGCCGGTCCGGCCGGTGAAGGGCCAGGTACTGCGGCTGACCGTGCCCCGCGCGTACGCGCCGTTCCTCTCCCGGACCGTGCGGGCCGTGGTGCGCGGCAGCGACGTCTATCTGGTGCCTCGCGAGAACGGCGAGCTGGTCATCGGCGCGACCAGCGAGGAGCTCGGCTGGGACACCACGGTGACGGCGGGCGGGGTGTACGAGCTGCTGCGCGACGCTCACGAGCTGGTGCCCGGCATCACCGAGCTGCCGCTCACCGAGACCCGCGCCGGGCTGCGCCCCGGCTCTCCCGACAACGCGCCGCTGCTCGGACCGACGGCCCTGCCGGGCCTGCATCTGGCCACCGGCCACCACCGCAACGGGGTGCTGCTCACCCCCGTCACCGGCGATGTGATGGCCACGGTGCTGGTCACCGGGGAGCTGCCGGACGAGGCCCGCCCCTTCACTCCTCGCCGCTTCTCCCCCGTACCGCAGGAGCAGCCCGTATGAACGTCCCCGTGTCGCTCACCATCACCGTCTCCGTCAACGGCGAGGCGCGCGAGCTGGCCACCGGCACCACGCTGGATGCCCTGGTCACGGCCCTCACCGCCGCCCGGTCGGGAGTCGCCGCGGCCGTCAACGAGACGGTCGTCCCGCGCAGCCGGTGGACCGGCACGCGGCTCGGCGACGGCGACCGCGTCGAAGTCCTCACCGCAGTACAGGGAGGCTGATCAGCCATGGCCGACGACCGTCTCACCATCGGCGGCACCGCCTTCGACTCCCGGCTGATCATGGGAACGGGCGGGGCGCCCAGCCTCGACGTACTCGAACGCTCCCTCGTCGCGAGCGGCACGGAGCTGACCACCGTCGCGATGCGCCGTCTCGACCCGACCGTCCAGGGCTCTGTGCTGTCCGTCCTGGAGAAGCTGAACATCCGTGTGCTGCCCAATACGGCGGGCTGCTTCACGGCGGGCGAGGCCGTGCTGACGGCACGGCTCGCGCGGGAGGCGCTCGGCACACAGTGGATCAAGCTCGAGGTCGTCGCGGACGAGCGCACACTGCTGCCCGACCCGATCGAGCTGCTGGACGCGGCCGAGACCCTGGTCGACGACGGTTTCACGGTCCTGCCGTACACGAACGACGACCCGGTCCTGGCCCGGAAGCTGGAGGATGTGGGCTGCGCGGCGATCATGCCGCTGGGCTCGCCGATCGGCTCCGGCCTCGGCATCCGTAATCCGCACAACTTCCAGCTGATCGTCGAGCACGCGCGCGTGCCGGTGATCCTGGACGCGGGCGCGGGCACGGCCTCCGACGCGGCGCTGGCGATGGAGCTCGGCTGCGCGGCGGTGATGCTGGCCTCGGCGGTGACCCGGGCGCAGGAGCCGGTCCTCATGGCTCAGGCGATGCGCCACGCGGTCGAGGCGGGACGCCTCGCGCGCCGGGCGGGCCGCATCCCGCGCCGCCACTTCGCTGAGGCGTCCTCCCCGCACGAGGGCCGCGCGGCCCTCGACCCGGAGCGCCCGGCGTTCTGACCTGCGCTGGGCGTTTCGCCCACCCCACTCTGCCCGTGACAGGGGCTGCGCCCCGGCCCCCTGGACGCCCTTCGGGCATGTGTCGTCAATCGCCGGAAGGCTGAGTGTCCGCCGGACGCTCCGGGCGTGTTCTCCGTCACCGGACGGGCTGCGTCCTCGGCCGGGGAACGCGGTCCGGAGCGAGTCCCGGGAAGGCCCGGCGCTGTCACAGCTCGGCTGCAGTACGGCCCCGGTCCCGCCCCGGGGCGTCGGGGCTGTCCGCGGTGGCTCGTAGACTCTGCCGCGTGGATACGACCCTCAAGGACCCCCTCGTCGGGCATGTGCTCGACGGCCGCTACCGCGTCGACGCTCGCATCGCCGTCGGCGGGATGGCCACGGTCTACCGGGCCGTCGACACCCGGCTGGACCGGGTGCTCGCGCTCAAGGTGATGCATCCCGCCCTCGCCACCGACGCCTCCTTCGTGGAGCGCTTCATCCGCGAGGCCAAGTCCGTGGCGCACCTCGCCCACCCCAATGTGGTGGGGGTTTTCGACCAGGGCGCCGAGGGCGCGTACGTCTATCTGGCGATGGAGTACGTCGCGGGCTGCACGCTGCGCGACGTACTGCGCGAGCGCGGGGCGCTCCGGCCGCGGGCCGCGCTCGACATCATGGAGCCCGTGCTGGCCGCGCTCGGCGCCGCGCACCGGGCAGGCTTCGTGCACCGGGACATGAAGCCGGAGAATGTGCTGATAGGTGACGACGGCCGGGTCAAGGTCGCCGACTTCGGTCTGGTACGGGCCGTGGGCTCCGTCACCAGCACCACCGGCACGGTGCTCGGCACGGTCTCCTATCTCGCTCCCGAGCAGATCGAGTACGGCACAGCCGACACCCGCGCCGATGTGTACGCCTGCGGGGTCGTCCTCTACGAGATGCTCACCGGCGCCAAGCCGCACACCGGCGACACCCCGGGCCAGGTCCTCTTCCAGCATCTGAACGAGGACGTTCCGGCGCCCTCCGCACTCGTCCCCGGGCTTGCCGTCGAGCTCGACGAGCTGGTGGCGAGGGCCACCGCCCGTAACCCCGAGGTCCGGCCGGACGACGCGGTTGCGCTGCTCGCGCACGTCCGCGAGGCCCGTGCGGAGCTCGGTGACGAGCAGTTGGACCTGGTGCCGCCCCAGGCGCGCACCGAGGAGCAGGCACAGGACCGGTCCGGGGAGCGGCGCACGGACGAGGTCCCCGCCTCCGAGTACCGTACGAGCGTGATCCCGCGTGTGCTGCCGCGCGAGGAGCCTGAGGTCAACCGCACATCCCGGCTGGCGATGCCCCCGGCACCGCCGCGCCCCCCGGAGCAGTCCGGTCGGCGCGCCATCCCCAGCCGCGGCATCCTCGCGCTGGTGGTCGCGCTGTTCCTGGTCCTCGGCGTGGGCTCCGGCGTCTGGTACATCAACTCCGGGCAGTTCACCCGTGTCCCTGCCCTGATCGGCAAGACCGAGAAGGACGCCAGGCAGGAGCTGAACGCCGCCGGTCTGGACGTGAAGAAGGTCCGCTTCGAGTTCAGCGAGACGGTCAAGCGCGGCACGGTCATCAACAGCGACCCCGCGACCAACGCGCGCATCCGAGGCAATGGCTCGGTGACGATCGTCGTCTCGCGCGGCCCGGAGATCGTCAAGGTCCCCGAGCTCAAGGGCAAGCCGCTCGCCAAGGCCGAGCGCGAACTGAAAAAACTCGGCCTCGCGCCGGGAGTGGTGACGAAGACGTTCAGCGAGGAGATCGCGCAGGGGGCGGTGATCAGCACGGACCCGGAGGCCGGGACCGGGCGCAGCCCCGATTCCGCGGTCGCCCTCGTCGTCAGCAAGGGCGCTCCGATCGATGTCCCCGGCGTGCGGGGCGATTCGCTGCAGGACGCCACCAGCGAGCTCGAAGCTGCCGGGTT
Source organism: Streptomyces sp. NPDC002926 (assembly GCF_053591755.1). Classification (NCBI taxonomy): domain Bacteria; kingdom Bacillati; phylum Actinomycetota; class Actinomycetes; order Kitasatosporales; family Streptomycetaceae; genus Streptomyces; species Streptomyces sp. NPDC002926. Next base: position 58,855 of record NZ_JBSFUK010000013.1, on the reverse strand, counting down.
CAAGGTCAAGGTCGCCTCCGGACAGATCAACTCCCCGGAGGAGGCGGGCTCCGTCGCCGAGCAGTCCGCGGCCGAGGGCACTCAGCTGGCCCGCGGCGACACGATCACTCTGACGGTCTCCAAGGGCCCGCGGATGATCGACGTGCCCGATGTGGTCGGCAAGAAGGCCGATGAGGCCACGAGCAAGCTCGAGGCGGCAGGCTTCGAGGTCAAGGTCGAGAAGAACTTCCCGTTCCTCGGCGACAAGGTCGAGAGCCAGTCGGTGGCGGGCGGCAGTCAGGCCCCCGAAGGCAGCACGATCATCATCAAGACCAAGGGACTGTAGTTCTGATGCGGAACCCCGTCGGCGGCCATGTCCCCGTGGCCGGCGGCCTCGCCACGACCGGTCTCGGCTATGCCCGTGAGCTGGAGGCGGAGACGGTCCAGGTCTTCGTCGCCAATCCGCGCGGCTGGGCGACGCCCACCGGAAACCCGGCGCAGGACGAGCAGTTCCGCAGGGAGTGCGCGGCCGAGGGGATCTCGGCGTACGTCCATGCGCCGTATCTGATCAACTTCGGCTCGCACACCGAGGCGACCGTCGAGAAGTCCGTGGAATCCCTGCGGCACTCGCTGCGCCGGGGCCGGGAGATCGGCGCGCTGGGTGTGGTGGTGCACACCGGCTCGGCGACCGGCGGCCGTCCCCGCGAGGTGGCGCTGGCGCAGGTACGGGAGCGTCTGCTGCCGCTGCTCGAGGAGCTGACGCACGACGACGACCCGTTCCTGCTGTTGGAGTCGACGGCGGGACAGGGCTCGTCGCTCTGCTCGAGGACCTGGGACTTCGGCCCGTACTTCGAGGCGCTGGACTTCCATCCCAAGCTGGGCATCTGCCTGGACACCTGCCATATCTTCGCGGCCGGGCACGATCTCGCCGGCCCGCACGGGATGGCGCAGACTCTGGATCTGCTGGTGGACACGGTCGGCGAGGGGCGGCTGAAGCTGATCCACGCCAATGACTCCAAGGATGTGGCCGGTGCCCGCAAGGACCGCCACGAGAACATTGGCTCCGGCCATATCGGCGAGGAGCCGTTCCGGGAGCTGATGCGGCACCCGTCGACCGAGGGCATACCACTGATCATCGAGACGCCCGGAGGCAAGGAAGGGCACGCGGCGGATGTCGCGCTGCTGAAGAAGCTCCGCTGAGAAATCTTCGTCGGGAATACCCCCTAGGGGTATACCGTTTATTGCTGTCGACAGGAACCACCGCCTGACTCCGGGGGCTTCTCATGCAGCACGACACCCACACCGAGCCCCCTCACCACACCCACGAAGAGCACACGCACGACATCGGCACGGTCAGCTGGTCGATGGCGGCCCGGGCGACCCTCCACTGCCTCACGGGCTGCGCCATCGGCGAGGTCCTGGGGATGGTGCTCGGCACCGCGTTCGGCTGGGGAAATGTGCCGACGATGATCCTGGCGATCGTGCTGGCGTTCTTCTTCGGCTACTCACTCACACTGCGCGGCGTCCTCAAGGCCGGCGTCGGCCTCAGTACCGCGGTCCGGGTCGCACTGGCGGCCGACACGCTGTCCATCGCCGTGATGGAACTGATCGACAACGGAGTGATCGCGCTCTGGCCGAACGCCATGGACGCGCATCTCTCGGACGCGTTGTTCTGGGGCGCCCTCGCCGCCTCGCTCGTCCTCGCCTTTGTGGCCACCACACCCGTCAACAAGTGGATGATCGGCCGCGGCAGGGGCCACGCGGTGGCCCACCGGTACCACCATTGACCAGCACCAGCACCAGCACCAGCACCAGGACTCAGAGCTCGGGGCCGTCCCCGGGCTCTTCCTGGTACGAGTAGCGCTGCTCGCGCCACGGGTCTCCGAGATTGTGATAGCCGCGCTCCTCCCAGAAGCCACGGCGATCGGCGGTCATGTACTCCACGCCCCGGACCCACTTGGGCCCTTTCCAGGCGTACAGCTGCGGCACGACCAGCCGCAGCGGAAAGCCGTGCTCGGCGGTGAGCAGCTCACCGTCCTTGTGGGTCGCGAATATCGTGCGCTCCGAGGCGAAGTCGGAGAGCCGCAGATTGGCGCTGTAGCCGTATTCCGCCCAGACCATGACATGGGTGGCGTTCGGCGCCGGCGGCGCGAAGTCCATCAGCGTACGGGCGGACACACCGCCCCATTCGGCCCCCTGCATGCTGAACTTCGTCACGCAGTGCAGATCGGCGACGACGCTGGAGAAGGGCAGCGCCGAGAACTCCTCATGGTTCCAGCAGCGTTTGTCGCCGTCCGCCGTGGCGCCGAAGACCCTGAACTCCCAGCGGTCCGGCTTGAACTTGGGCACGGGGCCGTAGTGGGTGACCGGCCAGCCACGCTGAAGTCGCTGCCCCGGCGGAAGCTCGGACTCCTCTGACGCGCGGTATTCCCGGCTCTCCGGCTGACCCATGCCTTCAATGGTGACAGACCAGGAGGGGTGGTCATGACCAGGTCTGAGCCGATTCGGGCAACTCCTACTAAGCATGCACTTACTGGACGCCCCTCGGTCGCGGTGCGAGGATGCGCGCACCTGCCCCAGTCATACGTGCGGAAGGAGCCTCTGCGATGCAGGGCGACCACGAGGTCATCGAGTTCCTCAATGAGCAGCTGACCGCCGAATTGACAGCCATCAACCAGTACTTCCTGCACGCGAAGATGCAGGAGAACTTCGGCTGGACGAAGCTCGCCAAGTACACCCGTGCCGAGTCGTTCGACGAGATGAAGCACGCGGAAGTACTGACCGACCGGATCCTCTTCCTCGAGGGCCTGCCGAACTATCAGCGCCTTTTCCATGTGCGCGTCGGCCAGACGGTCACCGAGATGTTCCAGGCCGACCGGCAGGTCGAGGTGGAGGCGATCGACCGCCTCAGGCGCGGCATCGAGGTCATGCGCGGCAAGGGCGACATCACGTCGGCGAACATCTTCGAGTCGATCCTGGCGGACGAGGAGCACCACATCGACTATCTCGACACCCAGCTGGAGCTGGTCGAGAAACTCGGTGAAGCGCTCTACATCGCCCAGCTGATCGAGCAGCCGGAGAGCTGAATCGCCTCGTGGGGCTAGGCGGCCTCGCTGAGCTCCGGGTCCACGGCGAGTACGGCGGCCGATTCGCCCTGGTCGAGCAGCTCGCGGCGCGGGCACGCTCCCCGGCCGAGAAGCCCCTGGATCCGGCGTACGCACGATCCGCAGTCGGTGCCCGCCTTGGAGACCGACGCTATCTGGCGCGGCGTGCAGGCACCGGCATCCGCGTGCTCCTTCACCTGCTTCTCGGTGATGCCGAAGCATGAGCAGACGTACACGCGGTTCACCTCCCCGGTCGGGATCGTGGCGCCTTTCCCGATGATCGGTGAGGCTTACCTAACCTTACCCGCCGGGCCCGGTACGCAAAAGCCCCGGATATGACCGTGGGGCGCGGATCACATCGATCCGCGCCCCACAGTCGTCATCCGGACTACTGGTCCCGGTACATCTCGGCGACCAGGAAGGCCAGGTCAAGAGACTGGCTGCGGTTCAGCCGCGGGTCGCAGGCCGTCTCGTAGCGCTGGTGCAGATCGTCGACGAAGATCTCGTCGCCGCCGCCCACGCACTCGGTGACATCGTCACCGGTGAGCTCGACATGGATGCCGCCCGGGTGCGTGCCGAGCGCCTTGTGGACCTCGAAGAAGCCCTTGACCTCGTCGAGCACATCGTCGAAGCGGCGGGTCTTGTGGCCGGAGGCCGCCTCGAAGGTGTTGCCGTGCATCGGGTCGGTCACCCAGGCCACCGTGGCGCCGGAGGCCGTGACCTTGTCGACCAGCTCGGGGAGCTTGTCGCGGACCTTGTCGGCGCCCATACGGACGACGAAGGTCAGCCGGCCCGGCTCGCGCTCCGGGTCGAGCTTGTCGATGTACTGCAGCGCCTCGTCGACCGTGGTCGTCGGGCCGAGCTTCACACCGATCGGATTGCGGATCCGCGCGGCAAACTCGATGTGCGCGCCGTCCAGCTGGCGGGTGCGCTCACCGATCCAGACCATGTGGCCCGAGACGTCGTACAGATCGCCGGTACGGGAGTCCACGCGGGTCAGCGCCGACTCGTAGTCCAGCAGCAGCGCCTCGTGGGAGGCGTAGAACTCGACCGTGCGGAACTCCGCCGGGTCGGTGCCGCAGGCCTTCATGAAGTTCAGCGCGTTGTCGATCTCGCGGGCGAGCTGCTCGTAGCGCTGGCCGGAGGGCGACGTCTTCACGAAGTCCTGGTTCCAGGCGTGCACCTGCCGCAGGTCGGCGTAACCGCCGGTGGTGAAGGCACGCACCAGGTTGAGCGTCGCGGAGGACGCGTTGTACATCCGCTTCAGGCGCTCGGGGTCCGGGATGCGGGCCGCCTCGGTGAAGTCGAAGCCGTTGACGGAGTCGCCCCGGTAGGTCGGGAGCGTCACGCCGTCGCGGGTCTCGGTCGGCTTGGAGCGCGGCTTGGAGTACTGGCCCGCGATCCGGCCGACCTTCACCACCGGGACGGATGCGGCGTAGGTGAGCACCGCGCCCATCTGGAGGAGGGTCTTCAGCTTGTTGCGGATCTGGTCGGCGGAGACCGCGTCAAAGGCCTCGGCGCAGTCGCCGCCCTGCAGCAGGAACGCCTCGCCCTTGGCGACGGCTCCCAGTCGGGCGCGCAGCTGGTCGCACTCGCCCGCGAAGACGAGCGGCGGATACGACTCGAGGTCCGCGATCACATCGCGCAGGGCCTCGGCATCGGGGTACTCGGGCTGCTGCGCCGCGGGAAGGTCTCGCCAGGTGTTGCCACCGGCAGCGGTGGTCTTAGCGTTCACGGTCACGCCGTCAACATTACGGGGTCTCTGCGGACGTACCTCCGACCGCCCACCAAATGAGACAGGAGTGGACTCGGAGCACGACTGCTGCCCGTATCGAATCCGGCTGTAATCCCGCTGGGATCCGGCTGGGATCCGGCTGGGATCCGGGCGCATCCACAGTCCGACGCGAAGGTCGGCCCGCCCGTCACGGGCGGTCCGGGGGCGCGATACGCACGGGCCGCCAGGACCGCCAGGTCGTCGCCGGCCGCGTCACAGCTACTACCCACAGCCACCCCTCGGACGCGCTGCCGAGCCGCGGGCGGATGCGTTATGGTCGGCGTCATGTTCGCGCAACCGACTCAGAACTGGTGGTGGACCGCTCATCCGGCGGCCCACTGACTGCGCGTACACCCAGTCGCGAAGGCCGCCCGAGGGGCGGCCTTCAGTGTTTCCCGGGGTCCCGGGACAGCGGCCGTTCCTCCCACTCGGAAGGAACACGACCATGCTCATCAACCGGCTGCTGGACGACGACGGCCCGCCCTTCGCCCTGCTGCGCAGGCGCACACCCGGCCACGACCACGACACCGTCGAGGTCCTGATCGGCACCGTCCACGAGGCCGAGCGGCTCGCCGACATTCCCGTCGGCGACCGCCCCTCGCTCGCCCTGGTCCCGTTCCGCCAGATCAGGGAACGCGGCTTCGACGTACGCGACGACGGGACGCCACTGACCGTGCTCGTCGCCGACGAGTGCCATGAACTCCCTCTCGCCGAAGCCCTGGAGAGACTCCCCGAGCACGACGTACGGGTCGAGGACGGAGCCTTCGACGTCGACGACGAGGAGTACGCGGGCATCGTCCGGCGCGTCATCGAGGACGAGATCGGGCAGGGCGAGGGCGCGAACTTCGTCATCCGCCGTACATACACCGGCAGGATCCCGGGCTTCGGCCGGGCCGACGCGCTGGCCCTGTTCCGGAGGCTGCTGGCCGGCGAGCGCGGCGCGTACTGGACCTTCGTCGTGCACACCGGAAACAGGCGGCCCGAAGGGCCTTCCCCGGAAGGGCGGCGGGAGGCGGGCGGGCGCACCCTGGTCGGCGCCTCCCCCGAGGTCCATGTCCGGATGAGCGGCGGCACCGTCGTGATGAATCCGATCAGCGGGACGTACCGCTATCCGCCCGAGGGGCCGACCCCCGAGGGGCTGCTCGGCTTCCTGGACGACCGCAAGGAGCGCGAGGAGCTCTCCATGGTCGTCGACGAGGAGCTGAAGATGATGTGCACCGTCGGCGACATGGGCGGTGTCGTCGTCGGGCCGCGGCTCAAGGAGATGGCTCATCTCGCGCACACCGAGTACGAGTTGCGAGGGCGCTCGTCGCTCGATGTACGGGAGGTGCTGAAGGAGACCATGTTCGCGGCGACGGTCACCGGATCGCCGGTACAGAACGCCTGCCGTGTCATCGAGCGCCATGAGGTGGGCGGCCGCGGCTACTACGCGGGCGCGCTGGCGCTGATCGGCAGGAGCCCGGGTGGCGGGCGGGAAGGACAGGCCGGCGCGCAGACCCTCGATTCGCCCATTCTCATCCGCACCGCCGACATCGCCGCCGATGGCTCCCTGCGGGTACCGGTCGGGGCGACCCTGGTACGGCACTCCGACCCGGCGGGCGAGGTCGCCGAGACGCACGCCAAGGCGGCCGGGGTACTGGCCGCGCTGGGGGTGCGTCCCGGGCGGCCGGAGGAGCAGGCCGAACGCCCGAAGCTCGCCGACGATCCGCGGGTGCGGGCCGCCCTGGACGCCCGTCGCGCCGACCTCGCGCCCTTCTGGCTGCGAATGCAGGAGCGCTGCGCCCAGCTGACCGGCCATGCCCTGATCGTCGACGCCGAGGACACCTTCACCGCGATGCTGGCGCATCTGCTGCGCTCCTCGGGCCTGGAGGTGACGGTCCGGCGGTACGACGAGCCGGGCCTGCGGGAGACGGTGCGCGCCCATGAGGGACCGGTGGTGCTCGGTCCCGGCCCCGGCGATCCCGCCGATGCCGGTGATCCGAAGATGCGCTTCCTGCGTGCGCTCGCCGCCGATCTGCTGCGCGAGCACCGCCACGGTCTGCTGGGCGTCTGCCTCGGCCATGAGCTGATGGCGGCCGAACTGGGCCTGGAGATCGTACGGAAGGACGCACCGCACCAAGGGGCGCAGGAGCGGATCGACTTCTTCGGGCGCGAGGAGACGGTGGGGTTCTACAACAGCTTCACCGCGCGCTGCGACGAGAAGACCGCCGCGGAGCTGGCAACGCACCGCATCGAGCTCAGCCGCGACGAGGCGAGCGGGGAGGTGCACGCGATGCGCGGTCCTGGCTTCGCCGGTCTGCAGTTCCACCCGGAATCGGTGCTCACGACGGACGGGGCGGCGCTCACCGCGGCACTGCTCGCGGGCGTGCTCGTCGGTTGATCAGCGGTGGGACCAGGGGGTATGGGCCGGACGCGCATAACGGCCCATACCCGGGGCTCGCCGTGCCGAGCGGTCAGCCGAAGAAGACCCCGACCTCCTCGTACAGCTTCGGGTCGACCGTCTTGAGCCTGGCCGTCGCCTCGGCGATCGGGACGCGCACGATGTCCGTGCCCTGCAGCGCGACCATCTTGCCGAAGTCCCCGTCCCGTACCGCGTCGATCGCGTGCAGACCGAAGCGGGTGGCCAGCCAGCGGTCGAAGGCGCTGGGGGTGCCGCCACGCTGGACATGGCCGAGGACGGTGGTGCGGGCCTCCTTGCCGGTACGCCGCTCGATCTCCTTGGCCAGCCACTCGCCGACGCCGGAGAGCCGGACATGGCCGAAGGAGTCGAGCGTGCCGTCCTTGAGGACCGCCTCGCCGTCCTTGGGCATGGCGCCCTCGGCGACCACGACGATCGGCGCGTAGCTGGCCTTGAAACGCGAGGTCACCCAGGCACAGACCTGGTCGACGTCGAAGCGCTGCTCCGGGATGAGGATCACATTGGCGCCGCCGGCCAGACCGGAGTGGAGCGCGATCCAGCCCGCGTGGCGCCCCATCACCTCGACGACCAGGACGCGCATATGTGATTCGGCGGTGGTGTGGAGCCGGTCGATGGCCTCGGTCGCGATGCCGACCGCCGTGTCGAAGCCGAAGGTGTAGTCGGTGGCGGACAGGTCGTTGTCGATGGTCTTGGGCACCCCGACGCATTTGATGCCGTACTCGTCGTAGATCCGCGCCGCGACACCGAGGGTGTCCTCGCCGCCGATCGCGATCAACGCGTCCACCTCGCCCTTGGCGAGGTTGTCCTTGATCCGGCGGATGCCGTTCTCCGCCTTGAGGGGGTTGGTGCGCGAAGAGCCGAGGATGGTGCCGCCGCGGGGCAGAATGCCGCGTACGGCCGGGATGTCGAGTGGAACCGTGTCGCCTTCGAGGGGTCCGCGCCAGCCGTCGCGATAGCCGACGAATTCGTACGCGTACTCCTGCACGCCCTTGCGGACGACGCCACGGATGACCGCATTGAGCCCGGGGCAGTCGCCGCCCCCGGTCAGTACTCCGACGCGCATGGAAGATTCCCTTCGCCTGGTGAGCCGTAGGACCGCCACGCTAATGGTGATCCAGGTCACTGAGGGATGGGACGAAAGGTCAATTCCTGTACGTCATGCGGAGGTTGACGTACGGCTTTCACTCGTACGAGTAGGGGGCGGGGGTTACGCGTCGTCGAGCCCCCGCTCAATGGCGTACCGCACGAGCTCCACACGGTTGTGCAACTGGAGCTTGCCGAGGGTGTTCTGGACGTGGTTCTGGACGGTGCGGTGCGAGATGACCAGACGCTCGGCGATCTGCTTGTACGAGAGCCCCTTGGCGACCAGCCGCAGCACCTCGGTCTCGCGCTCGGTCAGCTGCGGGGCCTTCGGCTCGTCGCCGCCGGAGGCGGGTGCGGGCTCGGAGGCGAGCCGGCGGTACTCACCGAGCACGAGGCCGGCGAGGCCCGGTGTGAAGACCGGATCGCCGACGGCGGTGCGTCGCACGGCATCCGTCAGCTCCCCCGTACTGGCCGACTTGAGCAGATATCCGGTCGCGCCGGACTTCACCGCTTCCAGTACGTCGGCGTGCTCGCCGCTCGCGGAGAGGACCAGGACCCGCAGGGCCGGGTAGGCCCCGACGAGCTCCTTGCAGACCTGGACGCCGGGCATCCCGGGCAGATTGAGGTCGAGGACGAGAACGTCGGGCGCGACAGCCGTGGCCCTGCGCACGGCCTGCGGTCCGTCGCCCGCCGTCGCCACCACGTCGAACCCGGCCGCGGCCAGGTCGCGGGCGACCGCGTCCCGCCACATCGGGTGGTCGTCGACGACCATCACCTTGATCGTCTGCCGGTCCGTCTGCGGGTCCGTCCGACCGCCCGCCTGCTGGTTCGTCATGTGCCTGCCTTCCCCCGTGGAACCTTCAATTCGACTTCTGTGCCCTGGCCCGGCACCGAGAGCAGTTCGGCCCTGCCGCCCAGCTCCCGCAGCCGCCCGCGGATCGAGAGTGCGACACCGAGCCGCCCCTCCCCCTCGGCCTGCGCGAGCCTGCCCTCCGGGATGCCCGGCCCGTCGTCCCGTACCGTCACGATCACTTCTTCGGGCCAGTCCTCGACGAGGATCCAGGCCTGGGCCTCGTCACCCGCATGCCTGCGGACATTGTCCAGTGCGGCACTGACAGCGGCCGCGAGCTCCGCCGCCGCGCCGGCCGGCAGCAGCACCGGGGCGCCCGGCTCCGACAAGGTCACTCTCGACCCGGCGTGCCGGGCGAGCAGCGAGCGCAGATCGCACAGTTCGGACCCGTGCGACGGATCGTCGTCGACGTCGACGGTACGGACCACGGCGCCGAGCGAGATGTCCTCGGAGGCGCGGGTGGTGGGCACCAGACCGCTGGAGACCAGGGTGCGCAGGGCGACCTCCTGCTCCCCGGCCATTCTGCCCAGCTCGGCGGCCTCACCGCCCAGTGCCGTACCGCGCCGCTGCACCATCGCCAGCACCTGGAGCACGCTGTCGTGGATGTCGCGGGCCAGCCGTTCCCGCTCGCGGGTCGCAGCCTCGATCTCCAGAGCGCGGGCGAGGGTGAGCTCGGAGGCCCGCGCGACCTCGACGACGTAACCGATGGCGATGGAGGCGACCCAGACCAGCAGGACGTTGTGGAAGGTGTCCCGGCTGGGGTGGCCGCGCTCGACGATATTGGCGACGGCGACGAACGAGGACGCGAAGCCCGCCCAGCGCCAGCCGCCCTTGATGGCGAAGGCGAGCACGGATCCGGCGGTCCATATCGTCGGCAGGGTGGGGCCGTCGACGGTCTGTGCCTGGGCGTCGGCGAGCGGCGTGAGCATGATGCCGGTCAGCGCGATGGCGAGGTCGGCGCCGAGGAAGCGTTTGGTGCAGCGGGTGGCGTTGGTGACCTTGGGGAGCGTGACCAGCGTCCAGACGGTCATCACCGCGAGGAAGGCGACCGCCACCCAGGGATGCTCGAACTTGCCGCGGGTGAAGACGAAGAGGAGCACCGCGTAGATCATCGTCAGTACGCGGTAGGCGGCGAGCGCACGCCACAGCGGCAGCTCGACCGACATCCGCACGACATGCTCGCGCTTGGCCATTTCCCCCACCCCCCGGGACGGACAACGCGGCTACGCGGCCGGGCGTTCCGTCTTCTCTGCCTTGTCCGCCTTCGCCGCCGCCTTCTCGGCCTTCTCCGCCGCCGCCTTCTCCTCCGCGAGCTGTCGCTTCGCGGCGGTCGCGTAGATGTCGACGTACTCCTGGCCGGAAAGCTTCATGATCTCGTACATGACCTCGTCGGTGACCGAGCGGAGGATGAAGCGGTCGTTCTCCATGCCGTGGTAGCGGCTGAAGTCGAGCGGTTTGCCGATCCTGATCCCCGGGCGCATCAGCTTGGGTATCACCTTGCCGGGCGGCTGGATCTTCTCGGTGTCGATCATCGCGACCGGGATGACCGGAGCGCCGGTGGCGAGTGCCACGCGCGCGAGGCCGCCCGGCTTGCCGCGGTAGAGGCGGCCGTCCGGAGAGCGGGTGCCCTCCGGGTAGATACCGAACAGACCGCCGCCCTGGATGACCTCTATACCGGCCTTGATCGCCGCCTCACCCGCGCCGCGGGCACCCGAACGGTCCACCGGGAGTTGTCCGACGCCCTTGAAGAAGGCAGCGGTGAGCTTGCCCTTCACCCCGGGCGAAGTGAAGTACTCCGCCTTGGCGATGAAGGTCACCTTGCGGTCCAGGACCGCGGGCAGGAAGAACGAGTCCGAAAAAGACAGGTGGTTGCTCGCGAGGATCGCCGGTCCCTCCGCGGGAATGTTCTCGAGGCCCTCCACCCAAGGCCTGAAGGCAAGCTTCAGCGAGCCCCCTATGGAGAACTTCATTGCGCCGTAGATCAACTCGAATGCCTCCTGTGTGCTGTCGAACAGACCTTATCCCGTGGCCGGTCCGGGCTCCCCGCTCCGGGGGGCCTACGGACCTGGTCGGTGTCAGTCCGGTCGCGTACGGTGAACTACACCCTCAGACACTCACGCTGTGACCTACCGGGGCTGTCACATCAGCGGCTTCGCCGTGGGCCCCGAACCCTGAAAGGAGACCCCGGTGCCGGTCCTCCCTGGAGCCGAGCCGTTCCGCCACGAAGGCGGAGAGGTCGGCGTACTTCTCTGTCACGGCTTCACCGGTTCCCCGCAGTCGCTGCGGCCCTGGGCCGACTATCTGGCGGAGCGCGGTCTCACGGTGTCCCTGCCGCTGCTGCCCGGACACGGCACGCGCTGGCAGGACATGCAGGTCACCGGCTGGCAGGACTGGTACGCGGAGGTGGACCGCGAACTGCGGGTGCTGCTGGAGCGGTGCAGTCAGGTCTTTGTCTTCGGGCTCTCGATGGGCGGGGCGCTCGCGCTGCGGCTCGCCGCGAAGCACGGGGACGCGGTCAGTGGAATCGTCGTGGTGAACCCGGCGAACAAGGTGCACGGCCTGGCGGCGTACGCCCTGCCGGTCGCCCGCCACTTCGTACGCACGACCAAGGGGGTGACGAGCGATATCGCCCTCGCGGGCTCGGAGGAGGTCGGGTACGACCGGGTGCCGATGCACGCCGCGCACTCGCTGCGGCAGTTCTTCCGGCTGGTGGACGGCGAGCTGCCGCAGGTCACTCAGCCGATGGTGCTGCTGCACAGCCCGCAGGACCATGTGGTGCCGCCCGTCGACTCGGCCCGGATCCTCAGCCGGGTCTCGTCCACGGACGTTTCGGAGATCCTGCTGGAACAGAGTTACCACGTGGCGACGTTGGACCACGATGCGGAGCGGATTTTCGACGAGAGTTACGCGTTCATCGGTCGGCTCGCTCCGAGTGTCGGGAAGAAGGGGAGCACCACCGGTGGCTGAGCAGCACGACGCGGACCGTGAGCCGCAGCCGATAGACGAGGAGGCCGCCTGGGCGGCCATCGTCGCCGGGTACGGCGACGAGCCGACAGACCCGCCGGGGGCGAAGCCGTTCAAGTCGGTGGAGGACCTCGCCATGCTCGCGGGCGAGGTGAACGAGGCTCCCAAGGCTCCGGAGGACGACCCGTCCCCGGAGTCCGAGCCCGGCTCCGGCACCGGCTCCGGTGCGGACAGGCCCGCCCTGGGCAGCTCGATCACCTTCGCGCCCGGGGTCGGCGGCCCGCGCGACTACGGCGTGGCCGAGGCGAAGGACGACGACCTCGACGAGAGCGACGAGGGCCACTTCGTACCGCCGGAGCCGCCGCCGCTGCCTGATGCCGATGTCACGGCCAAGTTCGCCTGGCTCGCGGTCGTCGGCGGTCCGGTACTGATGCTGGTCGCCGTGCTGCTGCAGTGGGACATGACATGGTGGCTGACCACGCTGTGCGTCGGCGGCTTCCTGGGCGGTTTCGCGACCCTGGTGGCGCGGATGTCCCACGATGACGATGAGGACGACGACCCGGGCCGCGGCGCGGTCGTCTGAATGACTTTCCGCTGATCTCTCTTGCCTTCTGCTGATGCCTCTCCTGTCTGCCGATTTCCCTCCGGGGCTCTGCCCTGATTTCCCTCCGCCGGGACTCCGTCCGCCGGTCGCGGTTCAGGCGGCACGCGCTCCGACCGCGGGGACGCGCAGCGCCGCCAGCACCGGCAGATGGTCCGTCGCCGCGCGCAAGTCGGCCCCGGTGATGCCCGGGAGGTCCAACGGCACTCCGCAGCCCAGCACTTCGACACCTTCGGTCGCGAAGATCGCGTCGATCCGCTGATGCGGGTTCTCGGGTGTCGAGGTGTGCTCACCACCCCATGGCGCGACCGCCCAGCAGTCCTGCAGTTCCGCCGCCAGCCGGCGAAAGCTCCGCCCGGTGGGCCGGTCGTTGAGGTCCCCGGCCGCGATCGCGTACGGCACGTCCATCGCCGTCAGCCGGTCCAGCAGCATCCCGGACTGTGCATAGCGCTCGTCCGTCTGCAGGCTCAGATGGCAGCTCAGCAGCCCGATCCGGGCACACCCGATCCGTACCACCGCGGTGGCGAAGCCCCGCCGGTGCAGACCCGGGGTGTGCGGCAGGAGCACGTCCTCCGTACGCTCCACGGTCGCGCGCAGTGAGCAGAGCAGCATCGGCCCGGTCGCGGTCGCTCCGCCGGACAGCATCACAAGCTCACTCCTGGCCGCGAGCCGCGCCGCGTGCTTGCGCCAGCGGAAGAAGCGCGGGGCCTCCTGGACGAACACGAGGTCGGGCCGGCAGGCACGGATGACCCGGACCAGTGCGTCCTCGTCGTCGCGCATCGAGCGGATGTTGTAGCTGAGTACCCGGATCACGGCCGAACCGTCCGGCTCGGTGCGGGAGTCGGGAATCCCGGTGATCGCCATGTGAGCAAGATACGTCGGTGCGGGCCTTTTCCGGGGCTTCGCCCCGGACCCCGGACCACAATCGCCGGGCGGGCCGGTATTCGGCCCGCCCGGCGATTGCGGACAGAAAACGGTTCAGGTCGAGAACTAGCCCTGGCGCGCCAGGTCAGCCGCGCCCACCAGGCCCGCCTTGCTGCCCAGTTGGGCCGCCAGCACCTGGGCGTGCGGGCGCCACTGGCCGCCGATCAGCCAGCGGCGGAAGGACTTGCGGATCGGGTCGAGGACCAGCTCGCCCTCGTCCGAGACACCGCCGCCCACGATGAACGCCGACGGGTCGAAGAGCGAGGCCAGATCGGCCAGGCCCGCGCCCGCCCAGCGCGCCAGTTCACGGAAGGAGTCGATCGCGACCGGGCAGCCCTGCCGGGCGGCCGTGCTGATGTGCTTGCCCTCGATGCCTTCCACCGTGCCGTCGCCGAGCCCGAGCAGCAGCGCGGCGTTCTCCGGAGTGGCGTTGGCGCGCTGCTTGGCGTAGCGGACGAGGGCCCGCCCCGAGGCGTACTGCTCCCAGCAGCCCTGGCTGCCGCAGCCGCACAGCAGCCCGTCCGGGACCACCCGGATGTGGCCGAACTCCGCGGCCACACCGAAATGCCCGCGGCGCAGCTTGTTGCCGATGATGATGCCGCCGCCGAGACCGGTGCCGAGCGTGATGCAGATGACGTCTTCGTGGCCCTGCCCGGCTCCGAAGCGATACTCGCCCCAGGCGGCCGCGTTGGCGTCGTTCTCCACGACCACCGGCATCCCGACGCGCTGCTCGACCTTGTCCTTGAGCGGTTCGTGGCGCCAGTCGATGTTCGGCGCGAACAGGACGGTGGCGCGCTTGTCGTCCACGTATCCGGCGGCACCGATGCCGACGGCCTCGATGACGTGCCCCTTGCCGGCCCCGGCGACAGCAGCGCAGATCGCGTCGACGATCGCCGGGGGTGTCGACGGGGTGGGCACCTTGTGCGTCTCGAGAATGGTGCCCTCTTCGTCGACGACCCCCGCCGCGATCTTCGTGCCGCCGATATCGACGCCGATGGTGAGTCCCATGTGTCCCTCAGTTTTCGGTCGAGCCCCGCTAAGGCCAACCGTACCCGAGGGCGGGCACCGTCCCGTGTCAGTCCAGGTCGACGTGCTCGCTCGGCCCCGGGCCCTCGTCCCGCGGGTCCTTGGCGTCCGCGGAGGAGTTCGGCCCCTGTGTCCAGCGTCGCTCATGCCCCTCGACAGCGGATCGATAGGCGGCGAGCAGCTCACCGCCGGCCGCCGCGAGGTGGTCGAAGATCTCCGGGTTGCGCTCGATGACCGGCTCGACGGCGGACCTCGCCTGGTTGACCAGCTGCTGCACGGCGTTCTGCGCGGCCATGCCGGGCAGCGACGTCTGGAACGAGGAGACCTTGTCGGCGACCGCGTCGAGCAGTTTGCGCAGCTCCTCGCCCGCGGAGCCGGGTGTCGACCCGGACTGCGCGCGGCGGCGGGCCTTCTCCGCCTCCAGGTCCTCGGCGCACGCCCTGGCCCAGGCGTCGTCGTCGACGGCGGGACGCTCAGTGGCATCGCTCATGGGGTACTCCTGCGGAAGGGCGGGCGGAACGGAGGGTTCGTACCCTCGACGTTACCCGAATGGAGGCGCCGCGTTCAGCGGGCCCGCGGCCACAGCTCGGGGTCAGCAGTGAAGCGGACCGTCAGTACCTCGTCGGCGAGTCCCGCGCCCGAGACGGTGCAGCGCCGGAGCACGGAGTGCAGCGGAACGATCCTGCGGAACGGACCGACGGTAACCAGCAGTTCGTCGCCGCGACGCACCAGCGAGACGTCCTCCTTCACGGCGCCCGGCACGCGGAGGCACCAGACGTAGCGCAGGTCGTCCTCGTCATCGGCCGTTCCCGCGTACTCGACCCGCCAGGGGTCCTCGCGGCGCTCTTCGGAGTCCCCCTCGAGTGCGACGGCGAGTCCCTCGCCGTCGACGAGCCCGCCGCCCGTGCCCGCCGCCTCGAAGGTGGTGCGTGCGGACCGCGTGTCGAGGAGCGCGAGGTCGTCGAGACCGCGCGGGTCGCGGCCGAGGTGCCGCACCTCGCTGAGCGAGGCCTCGGGCGCCCACTCCTCGTACCACTGGCGCAGATACTTGCCCTGCTGTGCGGAGAGGGTGGCGAGCCAGGTGTCGGCCGAGTCCAGCGGCAGGATCCGGTTCGGTACGACGGTGTCGATCCGCAGTCCGTGCAGCGCGAGTCCGGCGCGGGCCGCGCACAGGGCATCGGCAGCCGCGGGTCCGGGCTCGGCGACGACCCGCAGGGTCGTGCTGCCGGATTCGATCACTGTCTGGACACCGGCCAGTTCGGTGTCCCAGCGCCCGGCGCTCTCGTAGAGCCACTGCGCGGGCATCGGTACGCCGGCGAGCTGGGCGAGCATCGGACGCAGCGCGCGGGCGACCTGCCGTTCGGCCGGCAGCAGCCGGCGCAGATAGCGGCGCAGCTGTTCCGGCAGGGCGAGCAGGGCGATGGTCTCGCGCAGCGGCGGCATGTCGACGACGACCACGTCCCAGTCGCCGCCGGCGGCGGTCCTCAGCGCGCGCAGCAGCGCGAACTGGTCGCTGCCCGGAAGCTCGGTCAGCTCCTCGTCCTCCAGCCGCGCCGCGCCCAGCAGATCGAGCACGGCGGTGCTGCGCTCCTGGAGGGTGAGCAGCTCGGCGCGGAAGTCGGCGCCGGAGTCGACGCGCGCGGCCCACAGGCCGTCGGTGACCTCGGCGGGTTCGCCGGGACAGCCGGTGACGGGCAGGCCGAGAACCTCACCGGGCTCGGCGGAGAGGAACAGGGCTCGCTTGCCGCGCCGGGCCGCGGCAAGCGCGGTGGCGGCGGCGACGGTGGTACGGCCCGCGCCGCCGAGGCCGGTGACGAGGACCATGCGCATCAGGCGGCGGGCCCGCTCTCGACGCGCTTCTTCAGACCGGCCAGGGCGCGGTCGATGATGACCTTCTCGGCCTTGCGCTTGATCATGCCGAGCATGGGGATCTTGACGTCGACGGTCAGCTGGTAGGTGACTTCGGTGCGGTCACCGCCGCCGACCGCGGCGAGGGTGTACGAGCCGTCGATGGTGCGCAGCATCTGGGACTTCACCAGCGTCCAGCTGACCTCGTTCTCGCCGTTCCAGGTGTACGCGAGGGTGTGGTCGTCCTTGATCGCGCCGGCGTCGAGGACCAGCCGGACCTGCTCGGCGCGGCCCTTGGCGTCGGTGGCGAGCACCTCGGCCTCCTTCACCTCGCCGGTCCACTCCGGGTAGCGGGCGAAGTCGGAGATCACGCCCATCACGTCGGCCGGCGCCGCCTCGATCGTGATGCTCGAGCTGGTGTGTTCCGCCATCGCTGCGGCTCCTCACAGTGCGGTTCGGACCGGGGGTGGTGTGGTGTGCAGGCTACCGCGACCGGACCGGCCGTCACTCCACGGCCCGGTCTCACCATTCCAGGGCCCAAGGTCGTCCGGTCGACGCGAAATGCCCGACGTTGACGCACTCCGTCCTGCCGATGCGCATCCGGCGGGCGAGGGGCTGGTGGACATGGCCGAAGAGCGCGTACGCGGGCCGGGTGCGGCGGATCGCGTCCAGCAGGGCGTGGCTGCCGCGCTCGAAGCGGCGCGCGACGGTGTCGTAGGTCAGCTCGGGAACCTCGGGCGGGATGTGCGAGCAGAGCACATCGACCTCTCCGAGTGCCTCGATCTTGGCCGCGTACTCCTCGTCGGAGATCTCGTACGGGGTGCGCATCTCGGTGCGCAGTCCGCCGCCGACGAAGCCGAAGACGCGGCCGCCGATCTCGATGCGCTCGCCGTCCAGGACGGTGGTGCCCGGGTGTGCGTACTCCGGCCAGAGAGACGGTATGTCGACATTGCCGTAGGTGGCGTACGTCGGCGTGGGGAAGGCCGCGAACATCTCGGCGTACTGGCGTCGTACGGCCGACTCGATGGCGCTCTCCCGGTCCGTCTCGAGCTCGCTCCAGAGTCTGCGCCCCAGCTCACGGGCCTCGTTGAAGCGGCGGGCCGTACGCAGTTCCACGATCAAGTGGGCGTTGTCGACGCCGAAGAGGTCGGGGAAGATGCCGCGCGAGTGGTCGGCGTAGTCGAGGAAGAGCACCAGGTCGCCGAGACAGATGAGGGCATCGGCGCCGTCGCCCGCCATGGCGAGATCTTTGGCGTTGCCGTGCACGTCACTGACCACATTGACTCGCATGACGATCACCCTAGGACGCCCTGTGGCGCCTGGGTAGTACGGGGCAGATCAGCCGTTCTACCGAGCCGTCTCGAGCGTGGACTACTCTGCGCGAAGCACTGCCATACGCGTGTGACGCACCGAACATCTGGCCGGAACCCCCTATCCGGAACCGAGTACTGATGGGTAACGTCCGGGCAGTCCGGTCGTGCTCACCCCACATGAGCACCTGCCCGATCTTGGACCGCTGCCGGTGCATCACACAGAGCCGTGGCGCCGGCGCCCGATGAGGAGCAGCAGTCTTGCGCGAGTTCAGCCTTCCGGCCCTGTACGAGGTCCCTTCGGACGGCAACCTGACGGATCTCATCCGCCGCAATGCCACTCAGCATCCCGATGTCGCCGTCATGGGCCGCAAAGTGGCTGGCGTCTGGACGGACGTCAATGCCAAGCAATTCCTCGCGGAGGTGCGGGCCGCAGCCAAGGGCCTGATCGCCGCGGGTGTCCAGCCCGGTGACCGGGTGGGCCTGATGTCCCGCACCAGATACGAGTGGGTGCAGCTCGACTTCGCGATCTGGAGCGCCGGCGCGGTCACCGTCCCGGTGTACGAGACCAGCTCCGCCGAACAGGTCCAGTGGATCCTCGGCGACTCGGGCGCGGTCGCGGTGATCGTGGAGGGTGACGCGCACGCCGCCGCCGTGGAGTCCGTACGGGACCGGCTGCCCGGTCTCCGGAATGTCTGGCAGATCGAGAAGGACGCGGTCGACGAACTGATCGCGGCCGGCGCCGATGTCAGCGAGGAGACCGTCGACGAGCGCAGCGCCTCCGCCAAGGCGGACGATCCGGCGACGATCGTCTACACCTCGGGCACCACCGGCCGCCCCAAGGGCTGTGTGCTGACCCACCGCAGCTTCTTCGCGGAGTGCGGCAACCTGGTCGAGCGCCTCAAGCCGCTGTTCCGTACGGGCGAGAGCTCCGTCCTGCTCTTCCTCCCGGCCGCGCATGTCTTCGGCCGCATGGTCGAGCTCGCGGCCGTGATGGCGCCGATCAAGCTCGGCTGTGTGCCCGACATCAAGAACCTCACCGATGAGCTGGCCTCCTTCCGGCCGACGCTGATCCTCGGTGTGCCGCGCGTCTTCGAGAAGGTCTACAACTCGGCACGGGCGAAGGCCCAGGCGGACGGCAAGGGCAAGATCTTCGACAAGGCCGCGCAAACGGCCATCACCTACAGCCGCGCGCTGGGGACTCCCGAAGGCCCGTCGGTCGGCCTCAAGATCAAGCACAAGGTCTTCGACAGGCTCGTCTTCAGCAAGCTGCGGGCGGTCCTCGGCGGGCGCGGTGAGTACGCGGTCTCCGGCGGCGCTCCGCTGGGCGAGCGGCTCGGCCACTTCTTCCGCGGTATCGGCTTCACGGTGCTCGAGGGCTACGGCCTCACCGAGTCGTGCGCGGCGACCGCGTTCAACCCGTGGGACCGGCAGAAGATCGGCACGGTCGGTCAGCCGCTGCCGGGCTCGGTGGTGCGGATCGCGGACGACGGCGAGGTGCTGCTGCACGGCGAGCATCTCTTCCAGGGGTACTGGAACAACGAGGCCGCCACCGCGGACGCGCTGGCCGACGGCTGGTTCCACACGGGCGACATCGGCACCCTGGACGAGGACGGCTACCTCGCGATCACGGGCCGCAAGAAGGAGATCATCGTCACCGCGGGCGGCAAGAACGTCGCTCCCGCGGTGATCGAGGACCGCATCCGCGCGCATGCGCTGGTCGCGGAGTGCATGGTGGTGGGCGACGGACGCCCGTTCGTGGGCGCGCTGGTCACCATCGACGAGGAGTTCCTCGGGCGGTGGGCCTCGGACAACGGCAAGCCGACCGGTTCGACGGCGGCGGAGCTGCGCGACGACCCGGATCTGCTGGCGGAGGTCCAGCAGGCGGTGGACGACGGCAATGCGGCCGTGTCCAAGGCGGAATCGGTGCGGAAATTCCGCATTCTCTCCTCCCAGTTCACTGAAGAGGCGGGGCACATAACGCCGTCGCTGAAGCTGAAGCGCAATGTGGTGGCGAAGGACTTCGCCGACGAGATCGAGGCGATCTACCGGGGCTGAGCGCCTCGGTCGGTCAGCCCCGGTTCAGCCCCTGGGATCCTCGGCCAGGATCCGGGTCATGTTCCGTTCGGCGAGTGCGGTGATCGTGACGAACGGATTGACCCCGATCGAGCCGGGGACCAGGGCGCCGTCGGTGATGTAGAGCCCCGAATATCCTTTGGCCCGGCCGTAGTTGTCGGTGGCCCGGCCCAGTACGCAGCCGCCGAGCGGGTGGTACGTGAAGTCGTCGGCGAAGGTCTTGTTGCCGCCGAACAGGTCGTACCGGTAGATGGTCACGTTGGCCCTGTTGATGCGGTCGAAGAGCGATTTGGCCGCGTTGACGGAGGGCTGGTTCTGGGACCGGGTCCAGTTGAGTTTCGCGGAGTCGGTGGCGGCGTCGTACGAGAAAGTGCCGCGCTCAGGGTTCTTGGTGATCGCCAGATAGAGGCTGATCCAGTGCTCGAACCCCATCGGCAGCGGCGCTATCTCCGCGAAGACGGGGTTGGTGGGGTTGGCCCAGTCGTCGATGCCCATGGTGGGCATGGTCGCCTGATTCGCCCCGACGGTGTCCCAGATGTGGTTGGCGCGGCCGGTCATCACATTGCCGTTGTGACCCCAGCCCCTGCCGACCTCGGTACTGAGGGCGGGCAGCGTGCCGGTCTCCCGGGCGCGCAGCAGGAGTTCGGTGGTGCCGAGGCTGCCGGCGCCGAGGAAGAGCTGTCGGCAGCCGAGTTCTCTGGTCTCCACGACCCGGCCCGCGTTGTCCGTCACGTCGACGGTCAGTACGTAGCTGCCGTCGGGCTCCGTCCGGATGGCTCTGGCCCGGTTCATGGTCTGGATGGTGACGTTGCCGGTGCCGAGGGCGGCCGCGAGGTAGGTCTTGTCGACGCTGCGCTTGCCGTGGTTGTTGCCGTAGATGACCTCGCCCGCGAGCGCCGACCTGGTGGCCTGGCCGGCGGCTTCGCGCTGCATGTAGCCGAAGTCGTAGACGTTCGGGACGAAGACGGTCTTCAGCCCGGCGTTGTGGGCGTGCTTGCGGGAGATCCGCGAGAAGCGGTACCACTCGGTGGACTCGAACCAGGCCGGGTCCACCGTGTTGACGCCGAGCATCGCGCGGGCCCGCGGGAAGTAGGTGTCGTACATCTCCGCGGCGTCGACCTGTGGCAGAACCTCGGAGAAGTACGAACGCAGCGGGGTCACCGCCATTCCGCCGTTGACCAGCGATCCGCCACCGACTCCGCGGCCGACGAAGACCGACATCTCGGCGTGGCGGACGCGGTCGAGTACGCCGGGGTAGCGGCTGATGTTCTTGTTGACGACGTCCAGCCAGAGAAACGTGGCCAGCGGCGCCTCGGTTCGGGTGCGGAACCACATGGAGCGCTGGTCGGGAGCTCCGGTGGTACAGAAGATCTTTCCGTCCGGGCCCGGGGTGTCCCAGAGCCGGCCCATCTCCAGGACGACCGTGCGGACGCCCGCCTCGCCGAGGCGGAGTGCGGCGACGGCCGCGCCGTAGCCGGAGCCGATCACGACGGCGGGGGCGTAGTCGACGGCGGAAGGCTCCACGGCGGCTGCCGAGGAGAGACCAATGCGGGTGAAGCCGAACGCGGCCGCGGCCTGCAGGGCTGCGAGACCCAGCAGTTGACGGCGCGTCAGATGTGATGTCATGGGCGCATCATGAGCGGAATATCCGACTCCGCCCATATGTCGCGCGGACCCAATCCGAAACGCCGTCAAGAGTGCGTCTTCGGCCGTGCGGTCCGCAGGCTTCAGCCACGGCCGGGCCGACGGGCCTGAAACCGTGACGCGCTCCGCGGGCGACTCGCCCGGCCGCCGTTCGAGCGAGCCCCACGGCGGCCGGGAACCGGCCGGAGAGCGTCCGGGAGCCCTCCGGAGCGCCCGCAGGACTCAGGGCGCGTTCAGGACGCGTCAGAGCAGCGTCTTGAGCTTCTCCGCGAGCAGATCCCAGCGCCACTGCTCCTCGACCCACTCCCGGCCGCGCTCCCCCATCCGCCGGCGCAGCCCCGGGTCCTCGAGCAGCGTGACGATCCGCTCGGCCGACTCCTCGGCCGAGCCGCCGCGGACCACCCAGCCCGTCTCTCCGTCGAGTACGGCGTCGGGAGCGCCGCCCGAGTCGCCGGCGACGACCGGCAGCCCGGTCGCCGACGCCTCCAGATACACGATGCCGAGGCCCTCGACATCGAGACCGCCCCTGCGCGTACGGCAGGGCATGGCGAAGACGTCACCCGCGCCGTAGTGGGCGGGCAGCTCTCCCCAGGGGACGGAGCCGGTGAAGCGCACGGACTTCGCGACCCCGCTCTCGCTCGCCAGCTTCCGCAGATCCTTCTCGTACGGACCGCCGCCGACGATCAGCAGCACCGCGTCGGGCACCTTCGCCAGGATCGCGGGCATCGCGAGGATCAGGGTGTCCTGGCCCTTGCGCGGCACCAGCCGGGACACACAGACGACCACCGGCCGGCCGGCGAGACCGAGCCGCTCGCGGACCACGTCCCCGCCCGAACCCGGGTGGAAGGTCTTCTCGTCGACGCCGGGTGGCAGTCGGGTCATCCGGCCGGCGGCCTCGGGTGTCAGCGCGGCGGCTATCCGGGAGCGGGTGTACTCACCGAGATAGGTGATCGTGTCCGTGCCCTCGCCGATCCGGCGCAACAGCTGCCGGGACGCGGGCAGTTGCGCCCAGCCGGCCTCATGGCCGTGGGTGGTGGCCACCAGTCGGCGCGCTCCCGCCCTGCGCAGGGCGGGGGCCATCAGCCCGAGCGGGGCCGCCGCCCCGAACCACACGGACTCGCAGCCGTGCTCGCGCAGCAGCCGGGTGGCCCGCCGGGTGACACGCGGGGTCGGCAGCAGCATCGTCGTACGGTCCCGTACGACGGTGAAGGGCTGCTCGGCGTCGAACGCGGCGGTCGCCTCGATGCCCTCGCGGCCGCGCTTCCAGGTGGATGCGTAGACGACGAGCTGCTCGGGGTCCAGACGCAGCGCCATGTTGTGCAGGAACGCCTGGATGCCGCCGGGCCTGGGCGGAAAGTCGTTGGTCACGATCAAGGTCTTGTGCATCGTCGCCGACAGTACCGAACGGCCCTGCCTGATCGCTCCCGCACAGCCCTGCCCGGCATCATGGGCACCCCCGGACCGGGACGAAAGGGACGAGGCGCGCATGGCAGGCGTACGCGGCGGCAACGGCGGCACCCGGCTCCCCATCGCGGTGTGGATCCTCAGCAGGACCGCGCTGCTGCTCTGCGTCTTCAAGATCGTCGAATTGCCGGGCCCGGATGTCACCAGCGACGTCTCGGTGATCTACCAGGGCTGGTACGAGGTGCTGAAGGCCGGCACATTTCCGCTGGACGACGTCACCTGGCAGTACCCGCCCGCGGCCGCGCTCGCCATCCTCTCCCCGGCCGTGCTGCCCTGGCTCGGCTACGCCTCCGCCTTCTTCGTCCTCACTCTGCACTGTGACGCGCTCGTCTTCGGCCTGCTCCTGTACGCGGCCGGGCGGCCCGGTACATCGCGGCGCGGCCTGTGGATGTGGACCTGGGGCGTGCCACTGCTCGGCCCCACCGCGTACGCCCGCTACGACCTGATGGTCACGGCCGTCGCCGTCACCGCGCTGCTGGCCGGCGCGCGCCGTCCGCGGACGCTGGGCGCGCTGGCGGGCTTCGGGGCGCTGCTGAAGATGTGGCCGCTACTGCTGCTCGTCGGCACCCCGCGCGGCCGGTCCACCCGCCGCTCATGGACCACCGCCGCGGTCACCGCGGCAGGGCTGACACTGCTGCTCTGCGGGGTACTGCCGGGCGCGTCGGCGTTCATCACCTCCCAGCGCGACCGGGGCACGGAGATCGAGTCTCTGGGCGGGCTGGTCTTCCATGTGGCGAGGCACTTCGGCTGGCGGGGCGAGGCGCTGCTCAATTACGGCTCGGTGGAGTTCCTCGGCCCGTACGTCCCTCTCGTCTCCGGCGTCGCGCTCGCCCTCAGCCTCCTCGCCCTCGGCTGGCTCGTGTGGTGGCGGCTGCGGGCGAAGGTGTTCGGGCCGGGCACACCGTGCGACGCGGCCTTCGCCGCGGTGCTGCTCTTCACCACCACGAGCCGGGTGATCAGCCCCCAGTACCTGATCTGGCTGATCGGTGCCGCCGCTGCCTGCCTTGCCTTCCGGGCGAGCCGGATGGCGCTGCCTGCCTGGCTGGTGCTGGCCGCCACGGGGACGACGCTGCTGGAGTTCCCGCTCTTGTTCTCACATGTGGTGGCGAGCGACCCGCTGGGCGTGCTGCTGCTCGCCGTACGCAACGGACTACTGGTCGCAGCGGCACTGACCGCCTGCCGACGGCTGTGGCGCGGGACGGTGAGCGGGCCGGGCCGCCGGCCTCTGCCGGATCAGCCGACCCGCGACACCGCGACGCTCGCTTCCTGACCCCGCGTTCGACTTCGCATCCGCCCGAAGAGCCGCCCGAGCACCCCGCCCTGCAGCCCCATGGCCACTCCCATCGCCAGGCACACCCCCGGCAGCCCGAGCCCCGCCAGGGCATGGGCGAGCGGCAGTTGGACGACGACGCCGGGACACCGGCGACCTTCCTCTACCGCAGGCCTGTACGGGCCGAGGAGGCCGGCGATCTCTTCCGGCAGGGGATGCTGCGGATCGCCCGCGCTACGGGCGACGAGGAGAAGCGGTGGCTCAGCGAGGCCATCGCTGCAGCTCCGGCCCTGATCAGCCTTCCAGCCGCTCCCGCAGATACTCGCGCCACCGCACCGTGAAGTCCGCGGGCGTCGTGCCGAGTACGTCGTTCATCGCCTTCTCCACCGCACCCGCCCGGTCCTTCCCCTCCCCGACGGCCCGGTAGAACGAGGTGAGCCGCTCCTCGCCCCATCGCGCGGCGATCAGCTCACAGGCCAGCCAGCCGCCCTCGTACGCCTGCGCCAGCCCGTCCGCGTCCCCGCCGAAGGCGAAGTCCGCGTCGTCCGGCAGCGCGGCGGGCACGTCGCCGCGCCGGACCGCGCGCTGGAGTTCCGGGGCGGCCTGGCCCGCCGTACGGCCCGTGTCCCGGTACGCCACCCAGTCCGCGAAGCCCTCCGAGAGCCACATCGGCGTGGCCGCCGATGTATGGGCGCGGGTGGCCACATGGGTGGTCTCGTGGGTGAGCACGACGCCCTGGCCGAAGTCGCCGAGCACTCCGTACGCCTCCGGGTTGACGATCACCCGGTCCGCGGGCGCCTTCCCGGCCGCTCCGGTCTCTCCGGTGGTGACCGCGGCTATCCCCCGGTATCCGGCGGCCGGCGCGCCCAGCAGCGCGCCCATGGCGTCCAGCGAGGCGGGGACGAGGACGACCACGCGGCCCGTCCACTTCGAGTGCCAGGCCTTTGATACGGCGGGCACGGCGCGGTCGGCAGTCGCCACGAGCGAGCGCAGCCGTTCGGCCTTCTGGCCGACGGCGAGGACGATGCTGTGCCTGCCCCGTACGACCTGGACGTCGCCCTGCTGCCAGAGCTGCTGGCCGGCGCCCTTGGCCGCGCTGTCGGCCGTCACGTACCAGCGGCCGTCGCGCTCGGCCAGCTCCAGCCTGCGGGAAGCGATCACGGGCGCGGTGTCGTAGCCGTCTATCCGGTAGCGCAGTTCGGCCTCCGCGACGGCTCGCGATCCCTGGCGCCGCACCTGCCCCAGCCGGTACTCCCAAGAGCGCAGCGGCACGTCCGCGAGATTCTCGAACTCCTTGCCCGCTGTCGCCCGCAGCCGCGTGGCCTCGGGCGCGAGAGCGTCCAGATAGGCGCCCCGGTCGTGGCCGAGGACGGCGGCCGCGCGTTCGTCCAGCGTCCGCCGGATGTCCCGCACGGTGGTGCCGGGCGCCTCGGGAGCCGCGCAGCCGGACGCCAGCAGCGCCGCGGCGAGGCCCAGCCCCGCCACACGCCGCACAGCCCGAACCCGACGCCTCGTGCGCCCCTGACCTGCCACCCCGCCGATCGTACGGAACGCGGGAGGGTCAGACGCGCGTCACCGAGGAGACAGGCATCATGCGCACCGGGTCGTAGCGCACCGGTGCGCCCGGGTACGGGGCGTGCACCACCTGCCCGTTTCCCATGTACATCGCGATATGGCTGGCATCGCTGCGGTATGCCACCAGGTCACCGGGCCGCGCCTCGGCCAGGGAGACCTGCCGGCCGGCGTACCGCTGCGCCTGCGAGGTGCGCGGCAGTCCTACTCCCGCCTGGGCGTATGACCACTGCATCAGGCCGGAGCAGTCGAAACCGGACGGCCCGTTGGCACCCCACACATAGGGCCGGCCGACGGCGCTGCGGGCCGCCCGCACGGCCACGGCCGCCCGTGACGAGGCGGGCGCGAGGCCGGAGAGTTCGGGCATGGAGCCGCGGCCGGAGCGGGAGATCCGGTCGAAGGCCGCGCGTTCCGCGGACGGCAGGGAGTTCAGCAGCCGCCGCGCCTCGGTGAGCTTGCGCTCGACGGTGCGTTTGTGGCGGGCGACGGCGGTCCGGCTGCGCTCCAGCTCGGAGAGGTCGCGGGTGACCTCCACGCGCTCCTGGCCGAGCCTGCGCTGCGCCCGCTGAAGATCGTGCAGGGCGGTCGTCTGGCGCTCACTGATGCGGTCCAGGGTCTCGGCCCTGTCGAGGTAGGTCTCCGGGTCCGCGGAGAGCAGCAGGGCGAGCGCGGGGTCGATACCGCCCGAGCGGTACTGCGCCCCCGCCACCGAACCGAGCGCTCCGCGCATGCGGTTGATGTGCTCCTGGCCGCGGGCCACGCGGTCCTGCGCCTGTGCCACCCGCTCGCGCAGCCGGTCCACCCGCTCACCGGCCTTGTTGAAGTGCTCGGTGGCCTGCTCGGCCTCCTCGTACAGCCGGTCGACCTTGGCCCGGCCGCCCTCGGTGGCGTCGTGCGGGTCGGCGCTCGCCGGTGCGGCGCCGAGGGCTGCCGCGGCCGTTGCCGCCGCAGCGGACAGGACGGTGACCCGAGCGCTCTGAGTGAGGCCGGACTGTGAGGGTCGGCGATGGGACGCCACAGGCCGCGCTCCCTTCCGCTGTAAGGATGTTGCGCGGCAGAGAGTAACCGGACGACCACGGAGCGGCCAAAGGCCGTGCCGGGCACACAAAGTGACGCCCCGCCGGAGACCACAGGTCATCGGCGGGGCGCGGCGTCAGCGAGAGTTGACCGAATTCCCCCGTTTGGGCGGAAGTGAAAGCCGGCCGGCGGCGGTCAGGGCCGCGTCAGATGCGTACACCGAACTGGAACGGCATGTTGCCGATCGACTCGTAGCGCACGCTCGCGCCGGGCTTGGGGGCGTGCAGCACCTGGCCGTTGCCCGCGTAGAAGCCGACGTGGTGCATGTCGCCGTAGAAGATGACCAGGTCGCCCTGCTGGAGCGCACCCTGCGAGTAGATGCGGGTACCGGCATTGGCCTGCGACTGGGAGGTGCGCGGTATGGAGACACCGGCCTGCGCGTACGCCCAGGAGGTCAGCCCGGAGCAGTCGAAGGAGCTGGGGCCGGAGGCGCCGTAGACGTACGGCGAACCGATCTTGCTCTGGGCGGCGGAGAACGCGGCGGACGCCCGCTGCGAGGCCGGGACCGCATTGCCGAGATCCGCACGCGAGTTGTCGCGGTTGGCGCGGGACTCGTCGGCCGAGAGCGCGGCGCGCTCCTTCGCTGTGAGCGAGTTCAGGAGCTTCTGCGCGGCGGCGAGCTTGGTCTGGACTTCCTTCTTCTTCTCACCGAGCTGCTTGCGGGTGTCGGCCAGGTCGCCGAGCTTGTCCTGGGCCTCCTTGCGCTGCTGCGCGAGGGTCCGCTGCTTGGCCTGGATCTCGGCGAGCGCCTCGGTCTGCTTGGCGCCCAGCTGGTCCAGCGCGGAGGCCTTGTCCAGGTAGCTGTCCGGGTCGGCGGAGAGGAAGAGCTGCACGGCGGGGTCGATGCCGCCGGAGCGGTACTGGGCGCTGGCCACCGAACCGAGTCCGTCGCGCAGGGTGTTGAGCTCGTCCTGGCCGCGGGCGACCTTGTCCTGCAGCGCGTCGATCTGCTTGTCGAGCTTCGACTGCTGCTCCTTGGCCCCGTTGTACTTCTCGGTGGCCTTCTCCGCCTCTTCGTAGAGCTTGTCGACCTTCTCCTTGACCTCGCTCTTGCTCGGCTTCGGGTCGGCCTGGGCGGCCTGGGAGGTCAGAGCTACGGCCGCAGCGGCGGTCGCGGTGAGCACGGTCACACGGGTGCGGCTCGGCTGCTTGGGACGACGGTGGGACGCCACGAAGGCGAGCTCCTTCTTCCTCGAGCCGCCTACCGGGCTGTGGGGGGTTGAATCCCCGGCGTCCGCACGTCAATTCCCCGGGAGAAAAGGGATGAACTGTACGAACTCGGCGGTTCCTTCGCTGTCGCCCCGGATGGGCAATCAACCGCGCGAAGGTTCGAGGCCCGACCCTAGTGACCTTCTTGTGATCAGTTCAAATCCTGATGAGAAAAATCTGGGTCCGCGAGCGCATTCTTTACATTCATCACACGCGTAGTAGTGGCCACTTGACACTACGTCCGCCAAAGACACCGCTAATTCGGGCATTTGGCGCGGTAGTTACTAGACGCGCGAAAGCCGCTTCAGCAACAAGGCGGACGCGACCGGCCTGGCACCCGCTTTCGCCACTCCGTCGGCGACTTCACGGTCGGTGGAGACCACCACCACGGGCCGGCCGGGCGGCTCCGCCCGTACCAGCTGACGGATCAGCTCGTCCGCGGTCACGCCCGCCTTCGAGAACAGCACCCGCACCCCGCGCGGCGGCGCCAGCAGCACCGGCGCCGCCAGCTCCGCACCGTCGAAGACACAGGTGATCTCGGCGCCGGTCTGCGCCGCGAGCATCGAGAGCCCGCCGAGCAGCCGCAGCCGCTGCTTCTCCAACGGCATCGTCGGATAGCCGGTCTTGGTGACGTTGTAGCCGTCCACCACCAGATGCGCCTGCGGCAGCGCGAGCAGCTGCTCGAGCAGGGCGGGATCGGTCTCGGAAAGCGCGCGCGCCGCGATGTCCTTGGGTGACATCCGGCCCGGCTCGACCGCGTCGACCGTGTCCGCGGGGTGGATACCGGCCGGCGGCAGGGCCAGCTCACGGCGCAGGCCCTGAGCCGCGTCGAGCACCGTGTCCAACAGCAGCCGCAGCCGCATGTCCTCGACCGAGCGGCCCTCGCGGGCGGCCCGGCGGCCGGCCTCCACGGCCGCCTCGGCCTCGCCGAGGCGCGCCTTCAGCCGCCGGCTCTCGCTCTCGGCCGCCGACACCCGGACCGCGGCCTCCGACCTGATCGTCTCGGTCTCGGCGTCCCTGCGGCGCAGGGCGGCCTCACCGCGCTTCACATCGCTCTGGGCACTGCGCAGCTTGCGGCGAAGCGATTCGGCTTCCTTGCGGGCCGTCTCCAGCTCCGTACGCAGCCGCTCGGTCTCGCTCTTGATCTGGCTGCGCGCCTCGGCGAGCTCCTCGCGCAGCCGCTCCAGCTCACGCCTGCCCGCCTCGTCGGCGCGCTCGGCGTCGGCCCGCTGGGCCTCCTCACCCGCGGCGGCGACGAGTTTCACCCATCCGGTGGGCCGCAGGACATAGGCGGCGGCCGCCACATCGACAGGATCGGCGGCCGCGGGCGGCGATCCCGTCTCCAGCGCCCCGGACAGTTCCGGCTGGGCCTGGCTGAGCCGCTCACCGATACGCTGCCGGAAGACCGGGTCGCTCTCCAGGGCCGCGGCCATCGCATTGCCCGCGTACTTGGCGCGCCGGGACGGGGTGAAACGGGCGTACTGTCGCAACTGGGACGGAAGTTCGGCGACGGTCAGGCCGCCGAAGGCGTCCGAGACCAGGGCCATGACCCTGCGCCGTACGCCTTCCGGCAGCGGGCGGTCGAGCGCCTCGGCGGCGTCACCGGCCGCACCGGCCGGCTCATCGCCGCTTGCAGGCTGCTCCACAATCCGTCACCCCACTACCCGTTCGGGCCGCTCCGTCAGGAAGCAGCGCCCGGCCTGTCCACCAGCTCGATCTGGTCCACCGCGTTGCACCACCGGCAGCGCACCGACTCGATGGTCTCACTGACCACCTCGCGCTCCTCGATCGTCGGCTCTCCGGCCAGGTCCAGATGGACGTATTCGACGACCTTGGAGGAACGGGTGACATCGAAGCGGGTGAGGTTGCCGCAGAGCGTGCAGCGCCAGCGGGTCTCGGCCGTCGGCCGGGGAACCGTCGTCATCGTGCCGTCCTCTTTCGTGGTGCGGTTGCGGGTGCCGCTGTGCGCCGTCGAACTGCGGATGTACTGCCTGTAACCCTACGGCCTCGCGGGTCCCCATTGACGCGGCGAGGCACTCTGTACCGTTCAGTCCCACTACGCCATGCTCTGTCCATGATCGGTTGGTGGGGTGCTGTCCGGGGCGCGGCCTCAGGACCTGCGATGACGTACGGCGCGATCGCCGTCTGCTGTGCGGTGTTCGTCCTCAGTCCCGCCTCCGGCCTCAATCCCGTGTACGGCACCGGTGACGCGCTGCTCACCGGGCAGAGCACATACTTCGCGCGCTGGGGCGTCATCCCCGTCGAACTGATGGGCAGCTCCTCCCCCCGCGCGCTGATCACACCCCTCACGGCCCTCTTCGTCCACGGCAGTTGGCTGCATCTGCTGGGCAACATGCTCTTCCTGTACGTCTTCGGGGCGATGGCCGAGGAGCGGATGGGACAGCTGGAGTTCGCCCTCTTCTATCTGGGCTGCGGATATCTGGCGCTGCTCGCCTACGCGGCGGCCAACGCCGGCTCCGAGCAGACCCTGGTGGGAGCGTCCGGGGCGATCTCGGGCGTGCTCGGCGCCTTCCTCTACCTCTTCCCGAAGGCCCGGGTCACCAGTCTCTTCCCGTTCCTCTTCTTCCTGCCGCTGCGCCTCCCCGCCTGGATCGTGCTGATCTTCTGGTTCGTCCTGCAGTGGCTGGCGGCGCGGGGCGCGGGCAACGGCCCGGGAGTCGCGTATCTCGCACATCTGGTGGGGTTCGGGCTGGGCTTTCTCTATGCCTGGGGACGTTTCCGGCAGGGGACTAGAGTGAAGGCCCAAGCAGCGGCCACCGAGGGAGAAAGCCAACCGTGATCACCGCGATCGTGCTCATCAAGACCAGCGTGGACCGGATCCCCGAGATCGCCGAGTCGATCGCCGCGCTGGACAGCGTCAGCGAAGTCTTCTCCGTCACCGGTACGTACGACCTGATCGCCATGGTGCGAGTGGCCAAGCACGACGACCTCGCGGATGTCATCCCCGGCCGGATCAGCAAGATCCCGGGCGTCGAGGGAACCGATACGCATGTCGCCTTCCGCACCTACTCCCAGCACGATCTCGAGGCGGCCTTCGCGATCGGCCTCGACGCGTAACGCCCGCTGCACGACGAGCCCCCGGACCGGCCGGTCCGGGGGCTCGTCGTCCATCAGGGCTCAGACGGCCGGGACGCAGCGGCCGTCCTGCGTGCGGTAGTTCCACCGCGCACCGTCGCTGACGAGTTCCTTCACCGCCCGCAGGAAACGCTCCACGTGCTCGTCCGGCGTACCGGCGCCGAAGCTGACCCGGATCGCGTTGAGCGAGCGGAGCGGGAGGGGGGTTCCGTCGGCCGAGGGCCGGGAGAGCTCGACCGGATCGGCCTCCGGCGCACCGCACTCGCCCGGGCCCTGCGGGTCGCTGCCCAGCAGGGTCCGCACCAGCGGATGGGCGCAGAAGAGTCCGTCCCGTACGCCGATGCCGTACTCCGCCGAGAGCGCGGCCGCGAAGTGCGAGCTGTTCCAGCCCTCGACGACGAAGGAGATGACGCCGACGCGCGGCGCGTCGTCCCCGAAGAGCGAGAGCACCTTGACCTGCTCCACCTCCGCCAGACCGGTACGGACCTTGGCGACCAGCTGCCGTTCACGGGCGACGAGGCTGTCGAAGCCGGCCTCGGTGAGCGCCTTGCAGGCGGAGGCGATGGAGTACACGCCGATGACGTTCGGCGAACCGGCCTCGTGTCGGGCGGCCGTGGTGTGCCAGTCGACGTCCACGCCGCCGTCCGCGCGCCGGGCGACCTTGCGGGACGCACCGCCGCCCGCGAGGTACGGCTCCGCGTCCCGCAGCCAGTCCGCGCGCCCCGCGAGCACGCCCGAGCCGAACGGCGCGTACAGCTTGTGCCCCGAGAAGGCGACCCAGTCCACGTCCAACTCCTGTACGGAGACCGGGTGGTGGGGCGCGAGCTGGGCCGCGTCGAGCACGATCCGCGCGCCGTGGGCGTGTGCCACGGCGGCCAGCTCCTTCACCGGCCACAGTTCACCGGTGACATTCGACGCTCCGGTCACACAGACCAGGGCGGGCCCGCGCCCCTCGTGACCAGGCGCGGTGCGGTCGGCGAGCGCGCGCTCCAGCGCCCGGACGGCCTCGGCCGGCGTACGCGGTGCGTCCAGAAAGGTCACCCGGGCCTCGCTCCCCCTGCGCCCCGCGGCGCGGGGGGACGCCCACGGCAGCAGCGCGGCGTGGTGCTCGGTCTCGAAGACGAAAACCTGGCAGTCGGCGGGGAGCGCGGCGGCCAGCAGGTTCAGCGAGTCGGTGGTGGAACGGGTGAAGACGACCTGGTCGTCGGCGCGGCAGTCGAGGAACTCCGCGACCGTCGTGCGGCTGCTCTCGAAAAGGTCGGTGGAGAGCTGCGAGAGGTACCCGGCACCGCGGTGCACGCTGCCGTAGTACGGGGCGTAGGCGGCCACGTCGTCCCACACCCGCTGCAGGGCCGGGGCACTCGCCGCGTAGTCGAGGGCCGCGTAGGTGACCTCGCCGCCGGTGACCAGCGGAACGGTCACATCGCGGCCGAGTACCGGCAGCGGCGCTGCGCAGGCGGGGTCGGCGGACCCGGAGGAAGCAGCGGTGGCGGAGACGGTCGCGGTGGCAGTCGCGGTGGCGGTCTCAACGGTGTTCGGGCATGCGGACATGGCGGTATCTCCCGGCAGGACAAGGCTGGGGGTCCCCCCGACGGAGTTAGGGGGAGGCTTCGACGGACCCGCACGGCAGCCGGGTGAGGGCTCTGTGTACGGGGATGCCCTCGCACGTCACGGCGATCGCCGTACGGAGGGTCTGCTGAAGAAGGGGCTTGCCAGCCCTATCGCATTCGCTTGCTCACGAGACTGCTCCCTTGAGGACCAGGACCCCAGGGTGTGCAGGGGTCCGCGCTTGCCGTAGACCTCACTGCCTACGGCCTGGTCTTCACCCGGGGCACCCCGCCACGGACGGAGGGTTGCCGGACAGCGAGCCGGGGCCTTAATCGCTGTCACTCATGACCTTGGAAAGCATCCTGCCATACGTCCCACGACGCGCAAGGCGCGGTCCAGTTCCTGAGACAGGAAGAGGAACCGCGCCTTGCGTCACGCCACTGCCCTCTCAGGCGTTGCTGACGGCGATCCACCGCTCGAGTGCCGCCTTGGCCGCGCCCGAGTCGATCGCAGCGGCGGCCTTCGAGATGCCCGCCGCGAGCTGTTCGTTCAGGCTCCGGTCCGTCGGCTCCAGCGCCACCAGAGCCGCGGCCGCGTTGAGCAGTACGGCATCCCGTACGGGCCCGGTCTCGCCACTCAGCAGCCGGCGCGCGACATCGGCGTTGTACGAGGCGTCCGCGCCCCGCAGGGCCTCCACGGGCACCAGGTCGATGCCGACGTCCCGCGGGTCGAAGGCCTCCTCGCGCACCACCCCGTCCCGTACCACCCACACCCGCGAGGTGGCCGTCGTCGTCAGCTCGTCCAGACCGTCGTCGCCGCGGAAGACGAGCGCCGAGGAGCCGCGCTCGGCCAGCACTCCGGCCAGGATCGGCGCCATCCGCGCGTCCGCGACACCGGTGGCCTGGGCCTTCACCTTCGCCGGGTTGGTGAGCGGGCCGAGGAAGTTGAACGTGGTGCGGATGCCCAGCTCCCTGCGGGCGGCCGCCACATGCCGCAGTGCCGGGTGGAACTTGACCGCGAAGCAGAAGGTGATCCCCGCCTCCTCCGCGACCTCGGCGACCCGTTGCGGGGTGAGTTCGAGATTGACGCCGAGCTTCTCCAGTACGTCGGAGGCGCCGCTGGCCGACGAAGCGGCGCGGTTTCCGTGCTTGACGACCTTCGCGCCCGTACCGGCGACGACGATCGCGGACATCGTGGAGATGTTCACGGTCTTGGCGCCGTCACCGCCCGTGCCGACGATGTCGACGCTGGGGCCCGGCACCTCGATCAGGTTGGCGTGCGCGTACATGGTCCGTACGAGACCGGAGATCTCCTCGACCGTCTCGCCCTTGGCACGCAGCGCGACCACGAAACCGGCGATCTGGGCATTCGTCGCCTCGCCGCTGAGGATGCGGTCCATGGCCCAGGCGGTGGCGTCGGCGCCCTGGTCACGGTTGCTGAGGAGCGCGTCGAGAACGCGGGGCCAGGAGAGGTCCGCCACGCTGTCGCCGCCAACCGGGGTCACAACGTTCATGGTCCACTCCAGGGTCCACAGCCGAATAGGGATGGCTCCACCCTATCCAGCCCCGCAGACGGCGAAGAGCCCCGTCCAACGAATGGACGGGGCTCCCGCTGTGGCGATCAGCCGGGATCAGTACAGGCGATCAGTGGTGGCCGTGGCCGCTGGTGATCTCCTTGTACTCCTCGCTGGTCGGCTTGGGGATCTGGTTCCCCTCGCCGTAGTAGCCCCTGCTGAGCTTGGCCCTGAGCTTCTGCAGGCGGCTCACCTTGCGCTCGACACCGTTCTCGTCGACCGTCGGGCCGATCTCGGCGGGGCTGTACTGATGGTGCGCGGTGAGCGTGTGGAGCTGCTCCTGCGAGAGCGGCTCGTGGATCTCGACGAACTCACCGTGCGGCAGCCGCTTGATGATGCCGGACTCGCGCCCGTGCAGCACCTTGTCGTGGTCACGCCGCTGCAGACCCATGCAGATCCGCTTGGTGATGACGAACGCGATCACCGGGCCGACGAAGAAGGCGATCCGGGCGAACCAGGTGATGCTGTTGATCGACAGGTGGAAGAAGACGGCGAACATGTCGTTGCCACCGGCGATCAACAGGATGACGTACCAGGTCAGCCAGGCCACACCGAAAGCCGTACGGGTCGGGGCGTTGCGCGGGCGGTCCAGGATGTGGTGCTCGCGCTTGTCCCCGGTGATCCAGGACTCGATGAACGGGTAGACCGCGATCGCGACCAGCACCAGCGGGAAGATCATCAGCGGCACGAACACACCCAGAGCGAGCGTGTGGCCGGCGAAGTTGATCTCCCAGCCGGGCATCGCGCGGATCAGGCCCTCGGAGAAGCCCATGTACCAGTCGGGCTGGGCGCCGGTGGAGACCTGGTCCGGGCGGTACGGTCCGAGCGCCCAGATCGGGTTGATCGAGGCGATGGCCGCGATGATCGCGATGACACCGAAGACCAGGAAGAAGAAGCCTCCGGCCTTGGCCATGTAGACCGGCAGCAGCGGCATGCCGACGACGTTCTTGTTGTTCCGGCCGGGGCCCGCGAACTGCGTGTGCTTGTGGTAGAAGACCAGGATCAGGTGCGCCACCAGCAGGCCCATCATGATGCCGGGCAGCAGCAGGATGTGGATCGAGTAGAACCGCGCGACGAAGTCGCCGCCCGGGAACTCTCCGCCGAAGAGGAACATCGACATGTACGTGCCGACGATCGGCACCGACAGGATGGCGCCCTCCATGAAGCGCACACCCGTACCGGAGAGCAGGTCGTCCGGGAGCGAGTAGCCGGTGAAGCCGGTGAACATGCCGAGTACCAGCAGCAGGAAGCCGAAGAGCCAGTTGATCTCGCGCGGCTTGCGGAAGGCGCCCGTGAAGAAGACGCGCATCATGTGCACGAGCATGCCCGCGACGAAGATCAGCGCCGCCCAGTGGTGGATCTGCCGGATCAGCAGACCACCGCGGACCTCGAAGCTGATGTCCAGGGTCGAGGCATACGCCTCGGACATCCGGATGCCCTGCATCGGGACGTAGGTCCCGTGGTACTCCACCTCGTTCATGCTCGGGTGGAAGAACAGCGTCAGATACACACCCGTGAGGATGATGATGATGAAGCTGTAGAGGCAGATCTCACCCAGCATGAAGGACCAGTGGTCCGGGAAGATCTTCCGCATGTTGGACTTGGCCAGGGAGTAGATCCCGAGCCGGCCGTCCGCCCAGTCGGCGACCCGCTCACCTGCGGGCGCCTTGCGGTTCTTGTCGTCGGTCGCAGTACTCATCCGCGCTCCCAGAAGGAAGGACCGACGGGCTCGTCGAAGTCGCCGAGCGCCTCGAGGTTTCCATCGTCATTCACACCGATCCGCAGCTGCGGAAGGGCGTGACCGGCCGGGCCGAAGATGACGCGGGCGCCGTCGGAGAGGTCGAAAGTGGACTGGTGGCACGGGCAGAGCACGTGGTGCGTCTGCTGCTCGTACAGGCTGATCGGGCAGCCGACGTGCGTGCAGATCTTGGAGAACGCCACGATGCCGTCGTGTGACCACTCGAGCTCGCGCTTGTCCTTGATCTCCTCCGGCTGGATCCGGACGATCATCAGGGCCGCCTTGGCGATCTGCTTCTGGAAGTCCTCCGCGTCCTCCTCCAGGCCCTCGGGCATGGCGAAGGTGAGCGAACCCACGGCGACGTCCTCGGGACGCAGCGGCTCATGGGTGTTCATGTTGACGAGCAGCTTGCCCTTGGCCCACATCGTCTTGCGGAGCTTCTCCTCGGGCAGCGGCCCGAGGTCGCGCAGCAGCATGAGACCGGAGAGCGGCACCAGGGCCAGCGCACCGAACATGGTGTTGCGGATCAGCTTGCGCCGGCCGAAGCCGGACTCCTCCGCACCCGCGGCGAAGTCGGCCATGACCTTGGCCTTGACCTCGGAATCGGCCGCGATGGCGTGACGGTCGTCGGCGACCTCCACATCGGACATCAGGGTGCGGGCCCAGTGGACCGCTCCCGCGCCGATGCTGAAGAGCGCCACACCGAGGGTCATCCCCAGGGAGAAGTTGAGCGCGCTCACATGCCCGAACGGGAAGATGAAGACGATCTTGTCGACCGGGAAGATCACGTACGAGGCGATGAAGCCGATCGTGGCCAGCATCGACAGCGTGAACATGAAGGCGACAGCACGCTCGGAGCGCCTGGCGGCCCGCTCGTCGATGTCCTGGATGCGCGGCTTGTGCGCCGGCAGCCCCGGGTCCGCGAACGGATCGTCCGCGACCTTTACCGCGCCGTGCGCGGCGTCCTGCTCTGACGGCAGGTTCTCTTCTGGATTCTCTTGGCTGCTCATGACTTCTTGGCCTTAGCGGTGTGGGCCGCGACCCAGATGGCGACTGCGATCAGCGCACCCAGACCGAAGATCCAGCCGAACAGACCCTCGCTGACGGGGCCGAGGCCACCGAGCTTCAGGCCGCCGGGGCTCTCGGAGTCGTCGCCGTTCACCGTCTTGATGTACGCGATGATGTCCTGCTTTCCCTTCTCCGGCAGCGTGGTGTCGGGGAAGGAAGGCATGTTCTGCGGGCCGGTCTGCATGGCCTCGTAGATGTGCTTGGGGTCCACGCCCTCAAGGTTCGGGGCGTACTTGCCGTTCGTCAGCGCACCGCCCTCACCAGTGAAGTTGTGGCACTGGGCGCAGTTGGTACGGAACAGGTCGCCACCCCTGGCGATGTCCGCACCTTCCGGGCTGTACTGCTTCTCGGTCGGCGTGATCGGGCCCGCGCCGAGGGAGGCCACGTACGCCGCGAGCTGGTCGATCTCGCTCTGCGAGTAGATGACCTTCTTCGCCGGCACCTGGGCGCCGGGCTGCTGGGCGGGCATCCGGCCGGTGCCGACCTGGAAGTCGACAGCGGCGGAGCCCACGCCGACGAGGCTCGGGCCGTCAGTGGTCCCCTGACCGCCGATCCCGTGGCAGCTTGCGCAGCCGACGGTGTAGAGCTTCTTGCCCTCCTCGATGGCGAGTGACTGGGCAGTTTCATCGGCCTGCGCCTTGTCCGCGGGTGCGAACGCGGCGTACAGCCCCCCAGTGGCCGCCAGCGCGAGGAGTAGGACGACGACCGCCGCCAGCGGATGGCGTCGTCGTGCGGAGAGCTTTTTCACGGATTACCCCGGTGTCAGGATCTTCTGCGTCGATGCTTCTGGACTGTGTCTGCTTCAGGCAACGAGTGCCTGCGCCGTTACTTGATCATGTAGATCGTGGCGAAGAGGCCGATCCAGACGACATCGACGAAGTGCCAGTAGTAGGACACGACGATGGCGGCGGTTGCCTGCTCGTGCGTGAATCTCCTCGCCGCGTACGTCCTGCCGAGTACCAGCAGGAAGGCGATGAGGCCACCCGTCACGTGCAGGCCGTGGAAGCCGGTGGTCAGGTAGAACACCGAACCGTACGGATCCGAGGACAGCGAGAGGCCGTCCTTCTTGACCAGCTCGGTGTACTCGAAGACCTGACCGCCGATGAAGATCGCACCCATCACGAACGTGATCGTGAACCAGGTGCGGAGCTTCTTCACATCGCCCCGCTCCGCGGCGAAGACGCCGAGCTGGCAGGTGAGGGAGGAGAGCACCAGGATCGTGGTGTTCGTCGCCGAGAACGGGAAGTTGAGGGCCGAAGCCATTTCCTTCCAGTGCTCGGCACCCGTCACCGATCTCAGGGTGAAGTACATCGCGAAGAGGGCCGCGAAGAACATCAGCTCGGAACTCAGCCAGATGATGGTTCCGACGCTGGTGAGGTTCGGCCGATTGACCGACGGGTGCGCGTGCCCGGTTTCTACTGTCGTTGCTGTCGCCACGACCGACATTATGTCGGTCGCTTATCCCGCCCTCACCCCGGGGGGTGCCGTTCGGTGTGTCAGTGGGGTGTGTCCTGCCCGAACGGCCCATCGAAGCGGTGTCCGAACCGCTGTTGACAGGGGGTCGGACGGAGTAGCATCCGCCGCATCGGTTCCTGATCCAACGAGGCGGAGGAACAATGCAGGCGACTGCCACGGTGCTGGTCTACAGCGATGACTCGGGCACCCGCGAGCAGGTGCGGTTGGCAGCGGGACGCAGGCCGGCCGCCGATCTGCCGCCGGTGGAGTTCCTGGAGTGCGCGACCCTGCCCGCCGTCCTCAAAGCGCTGGACGAGGGCGGTATCGATGTCTGCGTGCTGGACGGCGAGACGGTCCCCGCGGGCGGCATGGGCGTCTGCCGGCAGATCAAGGACGAGATCTTCAACTGCCCGCCCGTGCTGCTGCTGATGGGGCGCCCGCAGGACGCCTGGCTGGCCACCTGGAGCCGCGCGGAGGCCGCTGTGACGCTTCCGGTCGAGCCGGTGGAGTTCGCGGACGCGCTGGCCGCTCTGCTGCGCCGCAGGCTCGCTGTTCAGGCCTGAGGCCGCCCGGCCCGGGGCGGTCCGGGTCACACCCTTCGGTCCGGGTCGCATCCGGTCGGTCCGGGTCACACCTGGGGCCGCAGTCGCGCCACGTCGACGGGGCTGCTGCCGTCCCTGGTCTCGGCCACCAGGGCACTGCCCTTGCGCCATGTGTCCCAGGAGAGGTTCCAGTCGCCGAAGCCGTTCCCGAAGGGGGCCATTTCGGCGCCGGAGCTGTTGATGACCTTGACTATGTCGCCCTCGCGCACGGTCCGGAAGAACCAGGCGGCGTTGCTGGTGGACATCCCGGTGCAGCCATGGCTGACGTTCGCGTACCCCTGTGAGCCGACGGACCACGGCGCGGCGTGGACGTACTCACCGCTCCAGGTGACACGCGTCGCGTAGTAGACGGGCAGGTCGTACGAGTCCGCGCTGCCCTCGGAGATACCGATGCTGGTACCGCGCATCCGTACGAAGTACTCCTTGCCGAGCACGACCTTGATTCCGTTTCGGGTGGAGAAGCCGGGCTTGCCCGTGGTCACCGGAATGGTGTTGATCACTTCTCCGTTGCGCTTGACCGTCATCTGGTGCGAGCCGGCGTCGGTTATCGCCTCTATTCGGTCGCCGATGGTGAGCTTCAGCGGCTTCGAGGCGCCGCCGTAGAGCTTGTTGGCGACCTTGACGCCCTGGAGGTTGCTGACCGCGGTGACGGTAGCGCCGGCGGGCCAGTACTCCTTCGGGCGGAAGTGCAGAGTCTTGTCGTCCACCCAGTGCCAGGTGCCCCCCACGGCGGGCGTGGACTCGACCTTCAGAGCGCTTTCGACGACCGCCCTGGCCTCCTTGCCCGTGACCGGGGCGGTGAGCTCCGCGGTGATCGGCTGGCCGACCCCGTACGTGCCCGCCTTCGGGCCGAACTTAACGGTCAGGAGCTTCTTGGACGGCGCGGTCTCAAAGGTGATCGTCCGGGTGCCCGGGGCGCCGTCCTCGTCCTCCATGGAGACCTTGACGGTGTACTTGACGCCGGCCGCCAGGGGCGCCGTGGAGCGCCAGCGGCCGCCGTCCGCGGAGAGTTCGCCGGCGAGGTGGTGGCCCCACTCGTCGGTCACCCTGACATCGGTGATCCGGCCCTCGCCGTCCTCGACGGTGACCTCGAGCGGCTTGTCCGGGTCCGCCTTGGCATCGCCGGACGGCGCGTTGAAGGAGATCTGTTCCGTCGCGTCGTACGGCTTCGCGGCGAGCGGGTGGCCGTCGGAACCAAGGCACGAGGTCGCGCCCGCCCCGAGGGACACGACCAGCAGGGTGCAGCTGACGACGGTGCGGATACGCGGCGTGTTGTTCATAACCACACGCTATGAAGATCTGTCAGCAACGGCGCGCCGGGTGACTGCAAACGAGTGGCCCGGATCCCACTCACGAGTGAAGGGGATCCGGGCCGGCCCGTGCGCCGCTGACGCGGTGTTACTGGTTCTGGTTCTCACCGCGGTAGTACTCGAACACCCAGCCGAACAGGCCGATCATGATGACCGGGGCGGAGAAGTACATCAGCCACCAGCCGAAGACGACGCCCATGAAGGCGAGCGCGCCACCGATGCCGAGCGCGAGCGGCTGCCAGCTGTGCGGGGAGAAGAACCCCACCTCGCCGGCCTCGTCCGCTACGTCGGCCTCCTTGTCGTCCTGCGCCATGGCGTCCACTCGCCGGGCCGTGAAGGCCAGGTAGTAGCCGATCATGACGCTCAGACCGAAGGCCAGGAACAGCGCGGTGGTACCGGCCGGCTCCTTGGACCAGACGCCGTACAGGACGGCGACGGCGAGGATGAAGACGCTCAGCCAGAGGAACATCTTGCCTTGGATCTTCACTTGCCGTCCTCCTTGTCACCGGTGAGGACGCTGGCTCCGTGGCCGCCGTGCTCGAGCTGGTCGAGAGCTGCGATCTCCGGGTGGTGCAGGTCGAACGCCG
The DNA here is from genome assembly GCF_053591755.1 of Streptomyces sp. NPDC002926. Taxonomy (NCBI): domain Bacteria; kingdom Bacillati; phylum Actinomycetota; class Actinomycetes; order Kitasatosporales; family Streptomycetaceae; genus Streptomyces; species Streptomyces sp. NPDC002926. The sequence goes on along the minus strand of NZ_JBSFUK010000013.1, from coordinate 17,684 downwards.
GGGATTCGCTGCGGATCCGCGGCAGGGTGAGGAAGTTGTGCCGCGGCGGCGGGCAGGTGGTCGCCCACTCCAGCGAACGGCCGTAGCCCCACGGGTCGTCGACCTCGATCTTCTTGCCGTACTTGGCCGTCTTCCAGACGTTGTACATGAACGGCAGGACCGACAGACCGAGCAGGAACGAGCTGATCGTGGAGATGGTGTTCAGCGTGGTGAAGCCGTCGGCGGCGAGGTAGTCCGCGTAACGACGCGGCATGCCCTCGGCGCCCAGCCAGTGCTGCACCAGGAACGTGCCGTGGAAGCCGATGAACAGCGTCCAGAAGGTGATCTTGCCGAGCCGCTCGTCCAGCATCTTGCCGGTGAACTTCGGCCACCAGAAGTGGAATCCGGCGAACATCGCGAAGACCACGGTGCCGAAGACGACGTAGTGGAAGTGCGCGACGACGAAGTACGAGTCGGAGACGTGGAAGTCCATCGGGGGCGAGGCCAGGATGACGCCGGTCAGTCCACCGAAGGTGAAGGTGACCAGGAAGCCGATCGTCCAGAGCATCGGTGTCTCGAAGGACAGTGAGCCCTTCCACATGGTGCCGATCCAGTTGAAGAACTTCACACCGGTCGGTACCGCGATCAGGAAGGTCATGAAGGAGAAGAACGGCAGGAGCACGCCGCCTGTGACGTACATGTGGTGCGCCCACACCGTCACGGACAGTCCCGCGATACCGATCGTCGCGGCCACCAGACCGATGTAGCCGAACATCGGCTTACGGCTGAAGACCGGGATGATCTCGGAGACGATCCCGAAGAAGGGCAGGGCGATGATGTACACCTCTGGATGGCCGAAGAACCAGAAGAGGTGTTGCCAGAGCAAGGCCCCGCCGTTGGCGGAGTCGAAGACATGCGCACCGAATTTACGGTCCGCCTCCAGCGCGAAGAGCGCGGCGGCCAGCACCGGGAAGGCGAGCAGGACCAGCACACCGGTCAGCAGCACGTTCCAGACGAAGATCGGCATCCGGAACATCGTCATGCCGGGGGCTCGCATGCAGATGATCGTGGTGATGAAGTTGACCGAACCGAGGATCGTGCCGAAGCCGGAGAAGGCCAGACCCATGATCCACATATCGGCGCCGACGCCCGGCGAGCGGACCGCGTCCGACAGCGGGGAGTAGGCGAACCAGCCGAAGTCGGCCGCACCCTGCGGGGTGAGGAAGCCGGCCACCGCGATCAGCGAGCCGAAGAGGTACAGCCAGTACGCGAACATGTTCAGCCGCGGGAACGCCACATCGGGCGCGCCGATCTGCAGCGGCATGATCCAGTTCGCGAATCCGGCGAACAGCGGCGTCGCGAACATCAGCAGCATGATCGTGCCGTGCATCGTGAACGCCTGGTTGAACTGCTCGTTCGACATGATCTGCGTGCCGGGACGGGCCAGCTCGGCGCGCATGAAGAGCGCCATGATTCCGCCGATGCAGAAGAACGCGAACGACGTGACCAGGTACATCGTGCCGATGGTCTTGTGGTCGGTGGTCGTCAGCCAGCTCACGATCACAGTGCCCGGCTGCTTGCGCCGTACCGGCAGCTCGTTCTCGTACGAGTCGTCAGCTGCTGCGGCGGCACCCTGAGGTTCGTTGAGGATGCTCACAGTTTGTTCTTCTCCGCATTCCTGGCCGGGTCCGTCAGCTCAATGCCCGACGGGATGAAGCCGGTCTGCCCCTTCTCCGCCAGCTCCTTCAGGTGCTGCTGGTAGCGCTCCGGGGAGACGACCTTGACGTTGAACAGCATCCGGGAGTGGTCGACGCCGCAGAGCTCGGCGCACTTGCCCATGAAGGTGCCCTCGTGGCTCGGAGTCACCTCGAAGGCATTGGTGTGACCCGGGATGACGTCCTGCTTCATCAGGAACGGGATCACCCAGAAGGAGTGGATGACGTCACGAGAGGTCAGGATGAACCGGACCTTCTCTCCCTTGGGCAGCCAGAGGGTCGGGCCCGGGTTTCCGGTCTGCGGGTTCCTGGTGCCGGGGATGCCGGCGTCGTAGACGCCTTCGGCACCCTCGGGGAACTGCTTCTGGAACCTGTCCGGAATGGCGTCGAGCTCCTTGGGGACCCCGGCGCCGGTCTTGGCGTCGCCGTCCAGGTTCTCGATGTAGTTGAAGCCCCAGCTCCACTGGTAGCCGACCACATTGATCGTGTGGGCGGGCTTCGGGGCGAGGGAGAGGAGCTTCGACTCATCACGCGCGGTGAAGTAGAAGAGCACCGAAACAATGATGAGCGGGACCACCGTGTACAAAGCCTCGATAGGCATGTTGTACCGGGTCTGCGGGGGTACTTCCACCTTGGTGCGGCTGCGCCGGTGGAAGATGACACTCCAGATGATCAGACCCCACACCAGCGCGCCCGTGATGAGCGCTGCCGCCCACGAGCCCTGCCAGAGGGAGAGGATCCGAGGGGCCTCTTCCGTTACCGGGGTGGGCATTCCCAGGCGGGGGAAGTCCTTGTATGTGCAACCGGAGGCGGTCGACAGGACTACACCCGCGGTCAGCACCTGGAGCAGCTTCCGCCGCATCGGGCGCCGCGACGAGCGGTCGGAGCCGTTGGGACTCACGTAGCGCCTTCCCGAGAGTCTCGGCCCGCGCGGCATGCCGCGGCCGTCACGCTGGTCGGTCGCCGGCCCTGACGCGGGCAGGGGTTTGGATGTTTATGCGGACCAAACCCTACTGGACGCTATTTGGGGTCGCGCGGGGAGGGTGCCCAACGCGCCGCCCGACTCCCCGAAGGGGTGGAAACACCCCGGAATACCGGCCTCCGGCGGACTTCTGACGGCCCCTTCGCGTACGGGGGTTAGCGTGGCTGCGTGCCCTACTTCGACGCCGCATCCTCCGCTCCCCTGCACCCGGTTGCCCGGCAGGCCCTGCAGGCCTCCCTGGACGAGGGCTGGGCCGACCCGGCCCGGCTCTACCGTGAGGGGCGGCGCGCCCGGCTGCTGTTGGACGCGGCGCGGGAGGCGGCGGCGGAGGCGGCCGGCTGCCGTCCGGACGAGCTGGTCTTCACCCCTTCGGGGACGCGCGCGGTTCACCTGGGAATTTCCGGCGCACTCGCGGGCCGTCGGCGTGTCGGGCGCCACCTGGTCGTTTCCGCGGTCGAGCACTCCTCGGTGCTCCATTCGGCGGCGGCGCACGAGGCGGCGGGCGGCGCCGCGGTGACCGAGGTACCGGTGGACCGGGCCGGGGCGGTTTCCGCGACCGCGTACGCGGCCGCGCTGAGTGAGGACACCGCGTTGGCCTGTCTGCAGTCGGCCAACCATGAGGTGGGCACCGAGCAGCCGGTGGACCCGGTCGCCGAGGCGTGCCGGGCGGCCGGGGTGCCGCTGCTGGTGGACGCGGCGCAGTCGCTCGGCTGGGGGCCGGTGGAGGGTGACTGGTCGCTGCTCGCGGCAAGTGCCCATAAATGGGGCGGTCCTGCGGGAGTCGGGCTGCTCGCCGTGCGCAAGGGTGTCCGGTTCGCCCCTCAAGAGCCCGCCGACGAGCGGGAGTCGGGGCGGACGGCCGGCTTCGAGAACATCCCGGCGATCGTGGCGGCCGCCGCCTCGCTGCGGGCGGTGCGGGCGGAAGCGGCGGACGAGGCGGTACGGCTGCGTGCGCTGGTGGACCGGATCCGGACCCGCGTCCCGGAGCTGGTCCCGGATGTGGAGGTGGTCGGTGATCCGGTGCGCCGGCTCCCCCATCTCGTCACCTTCTCCTGTCTCTATGTCGACGGAGAGACTCTGCTGCACGAGCTGGACCGGGCGGGCTTCTCGGTCTCGTCGGGGTCGTCCTGCACGAGCAGCACACTGACGCCGAGCCATGTGCTGCGGGCGATGGGTGTGCTGTCGGAGGGAAATGTCCGCGTCTCGCTCCCTCTCGGTACGACCGAGGCGGAGGTGGACCGCTTTCTCGAGGTGCTGCCGGGGGTGGTGTCAGGGGTGCGCGAGCGGCTCGGCGCGCCCGTCGCGGCCGGCGGGACCGGTCAGGAGGCGTCGCTGGTCGTGGACGCGCTCGGCAAGCTGTGCCCGATCCCGGTGATCGAGCTGGCGAAGGTGATCGGCGACGTCCCGGTCGGTGGCACGGTGACGGTCCTCGCGGACGACGAGGCGGCACGCCTGGACATCCCGGCGTGGTGCGAGATGCGGGACCAGGAGTACGTGGGCGAGCGGCCGGCGGACCGGGGCGTGGCCTATGTGGTCCGCCGGCGCTCGTAACTCCTGATCAGCCGACGTGCACCTGGACCTCGGCCGCGGCCTCGTGGCCGTACGCCTTGGTGAAGCGGTCCATGAAGTGGGCGCGGCGCAGCGTGTACTCCTGGGTGCCCACGGTCTCGATGACCAGGGTCGCCAGCATGCAGCCGATCTGGGCCGCGCGCTCCAGGTTCACACCCCAGGACAGGCCCGAGAGGAAGCCCGCGCGGAACGCGTCGCCGACGCCGGTCGGGTCGACCTTGGCCTCCTCCTCCGCACAGCCGACCTCGATCATGTCCTCACCGGCCTGCTCGATACGGACGCCGCGTGAGCCGAGGGTGGTGACGCGGTGGCCGACCTTGCCCAGGATCTCCTCGTCGCTCCAGCCGGTCTTGGACTCGATGAGCCCCTTCTCGTACTCATTGGAGAAGAGGTAGGTGGCCCCGTCGAGGAGAGTGCGGATGTCGTCGCCGCTCATCCGCGCGATCTGCTGGGAGAAGTCCGCGGCGAACGGGATCGAGCGGGTCCTGCACTCCTCGGTGTGCCGGAGCATCGCCTCGGGGTCGTCCGCGCCGATCAGGACCAGGTCGAGGCCGCCGACCCGGTCGGCGACCTTCTTGAGCTCGATCTGGCGGGCCTCGCTCATCGCGCCTGTGTAGAAGGAGCCGATCTGGTTGTGGTCGGCGTCCGTAGTACAGACGAAACGGGCGGTGTGCAGGACCTCGGAGATTCGGACCGAGCCGGTGTCGACGCCGTGCCGGTCGAGCCAGGCACGGTATTCGTCGAAGTCGGCTCCGGCCGCGCCGACCAGGATGGGCCTGGTGCCGAGCTGGCCCATGCCGAAGCAGATGTTGGCGCCGACACCGCCCCGGCGTACGTCAAGGTTGTCGACGAGGAACGAGAGGGAGACCGTGTGCAACTGGTCCCCGACCAGCTGGTCGGCGAAGCGGCCGGGGAAGGTCATGAGGTGGTCAGTGGCGATGGAGCCGGTGACTGCGATTCGCACGGCGAGGACGCTCCTGTGGCGGGGTGGCGTTGACAGTTAACGCTACCGGGTCGAAGCACCTGTCCTGAAGTGCGAAAACTACCCGATAGTAGGTCTTTTTTCCTGGACTCCCCCCTGCGTACGGTGCGAATATGACGAAGCACATCGCCCCGCGCGATCAGCGAGAGTCCGACATCAGCCTGGCCCAGCTGCGTGGTGACTGCGCGCGGATGGCTCCGCACTGGGTTGTGCCGGCGGCCGCTGTGCCCGCGCCCGTGCCGCCGTCCCGTATCCATGGTGTCGTAGTCACAGCGGCTTCCGCCCGGCTGATCGACGCAATGTCCGAATACGGCGACTGACGCGCAAGAGGCGCACACCGAGGGAACCGTGCGCCCCCTCGCTCCGTCCCATCCGTGCCCCCGGCAGAAGGGGGCATGAGACAAGGAGCGATGCGGTGAGCAGCACGGAGAACACGCACGACAGCCCCCGCCGCCGGCGTTCCCCGCTCGCCGTCGCCTCGGTAGCGGCGGCGGTGCTGGTCGCGGGAGGCGGTACGTACTTCGCGACGGCCGGCTTCGGTGGCGGCGGTAGCGCGGACGCCGGGAGCGATGCGCCGCGCGATATGACACCGCCGCTGCTCTCGCTGGACGCCTCTACGAGCAGCGGCAGTTCTACGGGCAGTGGCGGCCCCGGCATCGCGCCCGGTGAGCCCGACCCCAACGGCGGGATCGTCTACCGGGCCGAGGGCAAGCTGCCAGAAGGTCCGGATTCGGCTCCTGTCTACCGTCCGAACGGGACGGTCACCCAGGCCGAGGCGACCCGGCTGGCGAAGGCGCTCGGGCTGCCGGGCACTCCGCGGCTTGCCGGACCGGCCTGGAAGATCGGGGCCGACAAGGATGGCGCGGGCCCGTTGCTCCAGATCAACAAGCAGGCGCCGGGCACCTGGACGTTCGCCCGGTTCGGGGCTTCACCGGGCGGTGACAACTGCCTGAAGGGCAAGGCGTGTCCGTCGCGCGGCGAGCCGGGGCGGGCAGCCGGAAACCCCGCGGTGAGCGAGACCGCCGCGAGGAAGGCCGCCGCTCCCGTACTGAAGGCGGTCGGCCAGGGCGATGCCGAGCTGGACGCGCGCCAACTGATGGGCGCGGTACGGGTGGTGAATGCCGCTCCGGTGGTCGGCGGGCTGCCGACGTACGGCTGGACGACCGGGATCCAGGTCGGCGCGGACGGTCAAGTGGTCGGCGGCAGCGGGCAGTTGAAGAAGCCCGAAAAGAGCGACGAGTATCCGGTGGTCTCGGCACAGGAGGCGCTGAAGCAGCTGAACAAGGCCGGTGAGGGCGCGGGCCGGGTCGGGATCGGCGGGTGCGCCACCCCGGTGCCGGTGGAGGGCGAGCAGAAGCCCGCGGCGCCGTGCGAGCCGAAGAGCAAGGCGGCCGGCCCTGAGCGGCTGACGGTAGGCAAGGCGGTTTTCGGACTGGCGGCCCAGTACGTGGACGGGCGGCAGGCGCTCGTACCGTCGTGGCTGTTCGAGGTGAAGCCGAAGGGCGGCGCCCAGCCGTTCACGGTCACCCAGACGGCGGTGGACCCGAAGTTCCTGTCGAAGTCCGCACCGCCGGAGCGGAACGTCAAGCCGACCGAGCCGCCGAAGAATCCTGTCGCGGGGTCCGAGCGGAGCGTCATGTCGTACAGCGTGAACGGGCGGGTCCTGTCCGTGACCTTCTGGGGTGGCGTGTGCAGCGACTACGCGGCGACGGCGAGCGAGAGCGACAGCCAGGTGAAGGTCCGGGTCGTCGAATCGAATCCCGACCCGAAGCGGATCTGCATCATGATGGCGAAGCAGCTGACGGAGAAGGTGACCCTGCACAAGCCGCTGGGTGACCGGAAGGTCGTGGACGCGCGGACGGGTGAGGCCGTCCCGCCGAAGTAGCACCTGCTCCGAGCGTCCGCGGGGACGCCGGACAGACGAAGGCGGCGGCCCCGGAGATCGGGGACGCCGCCTTTCGTCCGACTGGGCTCAGCTTTAGCTGAAGGAGTCACCGCAGGCGCAGGACCCGGAGGCGTTCGGGTTGTCGATCGTGAAGCCCTGCTTCTCGATCGTGTCGACGAAGTCGATGGAGGCGCCGCCCAGGTATGGGGCGCTCATCCGGTCGGTGACGACCTTGACGCCGTCGAAGTCCTTGACGACATCGCCGTCGAGCGAACGCTCGTCGAAGAACAGCTGGTAGCGCAGGCCGGAGCAGCCGCCGGGCTGAACGGCGACGCGCAGCGCGAGGTCGTCCCGGCCTTCCTGCTCCAGCAGGCCCTTGACCTTGGCGGCGGCGGCGTCGGACAGGAGGATGCCGTCGCTCACGGTGGTGGTCTCGTCCGATACGGACATCTGCTTCTCTCCCGGGTTGTACGGAGACTACTTGCCGACGATTGCAACCGGCATGGCCGCGGATTCATTCCGGGGCCGAGGGCATGTCGTTCCCTTTCATGCTCGCACACCGGATTGCCGGGAGGCGCCGACCTGTCGACAAGGGGTGCGTCACATAGACGCTATGGCCATCGTCAAAGTGACGTGAAGCAGTTATGATAGATAACGTCAAATAGACGAAAAGGTCTGTCTGCAGAAAAGAAAGGGTGCGTGTCGTGACCACCGCCCAAGCCCGCCCGGAGCTCGACGTCCAGCCGACGCCGCTCGCCCTGCTGCTGCTCGGCCGCGAGGCCGACCCCAGGAGCGAGCGCGGTGTGGAGTGCCCCGGCGACCTGCCCTCCCCGTCCGACCCGGACCTGGTGGAGCGCGCTCGTGCAGCCAAGGAGAAGCTCGGGGACAAGGTCTTCGTCCTGGGGCACCACTACCAGCGCGACGAGGTCATCCAGTTCGCGGACGTGACCGGGGACTCCTTCAAGCTGGCCAAGGACGCCGCGGCGCGGCCGGAGGCCGAGTACATCGTCTTCTGCGGCGTGCACTTCATGGCCGAGTCCGCGGACATCCTGACCTCGGACGACCAGAAGGTCGTACTGCCCGACCTGGCCGCCGGCTGCTCGATGGCCGACATGGCCACCGCGGAGCAGGTCGCCGAGTGCTGGGACGTGCTGGCCGAGGCCGGCATCGCGGAGCAGGTCGTGCCCGTGTCGTACATGAACTCCTCGGCCGACATCAAGGCCTTCACCGGTAAGCACGGCGGGACGATCTGTACGTCGTCGAACGCGAAGCGTGCGCTGGACTGGGCCTTCGAGCAGGGCGAGAAGGTGCTGTTCCTGCCCGACCAGCACCTGGGGCGGAACACCGCGGTGCGGGAGATGGGGATGTCGCTCGACGACTGCGTCCTCTACAACCCGCACAAGCCGAACGGCGGACTGACGGCCCAGCAGCTGCGCGACGCGAAGATGATCCTGTGGCGTGGGCACTGCTCGGTGCACGGCCGCTTCTCGCTGGACTCGGTCAACGACGTGCGGGAGCGGATCCCGGGCGTGAATGTCCTGGTCCATCCCGAGTGCAAGCACGAGGTCGTGTCGGCCGCGGACCATGTCGGCTCGACCGAGTTCATCATCAAGACACTGGAGGCGGCTCCGGCCGGCTCGAAGTGGGCCATCGGGACGGAGCTCAACCTGGTCCGCCGGGTCGCGAACGCCCATCCCGACAAGGAGATCGTCTTCCTCGACAAGACGGTGTGCTTCTGCTCGACGATGAACCGCATCGACCTGCCGCACCTGGTGTGGGCGCTGGAGTCGCTGGCGGAGGGAAATCTGGTGAACCGGATCCAGGTCGACAAGGAGACGGAGAGCTTCGCGAAGCTGGCGCTGGAGCGGATGCTGGCGCTGCCGTAGCGCCCGCCCCGGGCTCTCACCGCAGACAGGGGTGCCCCCGGCCGTTCGGGCCGGGGGCACCCCTGTGTCGCGTCCGCGACCGGCTCAGACCTGGGCCGGTTCCTGGGCCGCGGACTCCGCGTCCGCCTCGTCCTTCGGGGCGGGGGCCCTGGACGCGCGCTTCGCAGCCTTCTTCCTGGCGCGGCGCTCCTTGCGGAGTTCCACCATCGCGTACAGCGTCGGGACCAGCAGCAGCGTCAGCAGCGTCGAGGTGATCAGGCCGCCGATCACCACCACCGCCAGCGGCTTGGCGATGAAGCCGCCCTCTCCCGTGACACCCAGGGCCATCGGGAGCAGGGCGAAGATCGTCGCCAGGGCCGTCATCAGGATCGGGCGCAACCGGTGGCGACCGCCCTCGATGACGGCTTCCACCACGCCCAGACCCTGGGCCCGGTACTGGTTGATCAGGTCGATCAGCACGATCGCGTTGGTGACCACGATGCCGATGAGCATCAGCATGCCGATCATCGCCGGGACACCCAGCGGCGTACCCGTGACGATCAGCAGGCCGATCGCGCCCGTCGCCGCGAAGGGGATCGACACCAGCAGGATCAGCGGCTGGACCAGCGAGCGGAACGTCGCGACCAGCAGCATGAAGACGATCGCGATCGCCGCCAGCATCGCCAGGCCCAGCGAGGCGAAGGCATCGTCCTGGTCGGACGAGACACCACCGATGCTTGCCGTGGCACCGCCCGGGAGGTCCAGCGACTTGAGCTTGCTCTGGAGCGACGCGCTGACCGCGCCGGTGTTGTCACCGGTCGGCTTCGCGGTGATCGTCGCGGCCCGCGAGCCGTCGATCCGCGTCATCGAGACCGGTCCGGGGACGAGCTTCACATCGGCGATGTCACCGAGCTTCACCGGGCCCAGGGGGAGGTTACGAAGGTCCGACAGCGTCTTCGCCGGCTTCGCCGAGGTGATCACGACATCGCGCTCGGTGTCGTCCAGGATCGCCTTGGCCGACGGAGTGCCGCGCACCGCCTGGCCGACGGCCAGACCCAGCGTGGTCTCGTTGAAGCCCGCGTCCGCCGCCTTCGCGTTCGCCTTGACCGAGATCCGCGGGACGCTCTGCGCCAGGTCGCTCTGCACGTCGGTGACGTCGTCGAGCTTCGCCACCTCGGCCCGTACCGCCTCGGACGCCTTCTTCAGCGTGTCCGCGTCGGACGCCTTCACCACGACGCTCAGGTCCTGGTTGCCGAAGCCGTCGCCCGCCGCGATCGTCGTGTCGCCGATGCCGTCGAGCTTGCCGAGCTCCTCGTCGATACGGTCGCGGGTCTTCTCGTACGACGACGCGTCCTTCAGGGTCAGCTGGTAGGAGGCCTGGTTGGCACCCGTACCGCCGCCGAAGGCCGCCATGAAGCCGGAGGAGCCGACGGTGACCTGGTAGTCCTTGATCTCGTCGATTCCGTCGAGGGCCTTCTCCACCTTCTTCGCGGAGGCGTCCGCCGCCTCCAGGCTGGTGCCGGGGGCCAGCTCCTGCTTGACGGACATGACCTCCTGCGCGCCCTGGTCGAAGAAGTTCGTCTTCAGCAGCCCGGCCATACCGAAGGTGCCGAAGAGGACGACGAGCGCGAGGACGACACTGGTGACGCGGCGACGGGTCGCGAAACGCAGCACCGGAACGTACATCCGCTGCAGCGGGCTGCGCGCCTCCTTCTCCTCCGCCTTGCGCCGGGCCTCGTCCGGGTCGATGCCCCGTACGGCCTTCGGGGCGCGCAGGAACCAGAACGACAGGACGGGGACAACGGTCAGCGAGACCAGCAGCGAGGCCAGCAGGGCCGCGGTGATGGTCAGCGAGAACGAGCCGAAGAGCTCACCGACCATGCCGCCCACCAGACCGATGGGCAGGAAGACGGCGACGGTCGTCAGCGTCGACGAGGTGACGGCGCCCGCCACTTCCTTCACCGCGGTGATGATCGCCGACTGCCGCTCCTCGCCGTAGCCGAGGTGCCGCTTGATGTTCTCCAGAACCACGATCGAGTCGTCGACGACCCGGCCGATCGCGATGGTCAGCGCGCCCAGCGTGAGCATGTTGAGCGACAGGTCACGCGTCCAGAGCACGATCAGCGCGAGGACGACCGAGAGCGGGATGGAGACCGCCGTGACCAGCGTGGAACGGAGCGAGGCCAGGAAGAGAAGGATCACGATGACCGCGAAGAGCAGCCCGAGCGCGCCCTCGGTGGTCAGACCGGAGATCGATTTGGAGACGGCAGGGCCCTGGTCGGACACGACGGTCAGCTGAGCGCCGGAGCCGAGGTCCTTGCGGAGCTCGGGCAGCTTGTCCTTGACCGCGTCGGAGATGGCGACCGCGCTGCCGTCGTTGTCCATGGTGGCGAGGACGGCGAGGCTCGGCCTGCCGTCCGTACGGGTGATGGAGACCCGCTGGGACTCCTCCTGCTTCACCGTGGCGATTTCGCCGAGGCGTACCGGCTTGCCCTTCGCCGGGGACACGCGCAGGTCCTCGATCTGCTTCAGCGTGGTGAAACCGCCGCCGACCTGGACCGTACGGCTCTTGCCGTCCTCGGAGAAGGAGCCGGCCGGCAGCGTCGCGCCGCCCGCCTTGAGCGCCTCGGCGAGCGCCATGGTGTCCAGCCCGGCCGAGGCGAGCTTCTTGTTGTCGGGAGTGACGGAGACCTGGAGGTCCTGGACGCCGTCGACGGAGACCTGGCCGACACCGTCGATATCCTCGATCGCCGGGACGACGGTGCGCTCCAGCTGGTCGCTGAGCGCCTGCTGGTCCTTGTCGGAGGTGACGGCAAGGACGACGGTCGGGATGTCGTCCGTCGAACCGGCGATGACCTGCGGGTCGACGTCGTCGGGCAGCTGGGTACGGGCCCGGTTCACAGCCTGCTGCACATCGGCGACGAGCTGCTTGGAGCCGTCCCCGTACTCGAAGCTGGCCATGATCACGGCGTTGCCCTCGCTCGCCGTGGAGGTGATGCCCTTGATTCCGTCGACGGCCTTGATGGTGCTCTCGAGCGGTTCGACGACCTGCTTCTCGACCACATCGGGAGACGCGCCCTGGTACGGGGCCAGCACCGACACCATCGGCAGTTCGATGGAGGGCAGCAGCTGCTGCTTGAGCTGCGGGATGGCGATCGCTCCGAACACGATCGCGACGATCGACATCAGACCGATCAGGGCTCGTTGCGACAGGCTGAATCTGGACAGCCAGGACATGAGGTCTCTCTTCTGTGGCTTACGCGGCAGGAAGGACAGGAAGGATCTGAGGGCGCAGTCGGCTGCCCATTAATACGATCAGGCATTCGAGGAGGTCCAACCCTCGATCCCAGGTCCAGTTCCTTATCTCGCGCATACCGCAGCTGGAGTACTCGGAGCTGCGGCTCACTCCACCCTCGGACGTACCAGGCCCGATTCGTACGCGATAACCACCAATTGGGCGCGGTCGCGGGCACCGAGTTTCGCCATCGCGCGGTTCACATGCGTCTTGACGGTCAGCGGGCTGACCTCGAGCCGTTCGGCGATCTCGTCGTTGGAATGGCCGCCGGCGACCAGGACGAGGACTTCACGCTCGCGCACGGTGAGCGCGGAGAGCCGCTCCGAGTGCTCCCGGGCCTTCTGCCCGTCCTCCGAAGTGCCGCCCTGCGCGAGGAACTTGGCGATCAGCCCCTTGGTGGCGACCGGCGAGAGCAGTGCCTCACCCGCAGCGGCGATACGGATGGCATTGAGCAGTTCGTCCGGTTCCGCGCCCTTGCCGAGGAAGCCCGATGCGCCTGCCCGCAGCGACTGCACGACGTACTCGTCAACCTCGAAGGTGGTGAGCATGACGACGCGTACGTTCGCCAGCTCGGGGTCGGCGCTGATCATGCGGGTGGCGGCGAGCCCGTCCGTCCCGGGCATCCGGATGTCCATCAGGACGACATCAGGCCTGGCGGAACGGGCGAGCGCCACCGCCTCGGCGCCGTCCGCCGCCTCCGCGACGACATTCATGTCGGGTTCGGAGTCCACCAGGACCCGGAACGCGCTGCGCAGCAGCGTCTGATCGTCGGCGAGCAGCACCCTGATCGTCATGTGTCCTCCCCCGCGCGGGTCTTGACCGGCAGTATCGCCTGCACCCGGAAGCCGCCGCCGTAGCGGGGGCCCGCGGTGAGGGTGCCGCCGAGTGCGATGACCCGCTCGCGCATACCGAGCAGACCGTGGCCGCCGCCGTCCGCCTGCCCTGCGGCCTCGGCGCCGTTGTCGAGCACCGTGACCTCCACGGTGCGGCCGACCCGCACCACGCTCACCTCGGCCTTCGCCTCCGTGCCCGCATGCTTCTGCACATTGGTCAGCGACTCCTGGATGATCCGGTACGCCGCGAGGTCGACGGCCGCGGGCAGCCGGATCCCGTCGTCGGCACGGGCCACCTCGACCGGCAGACCGGCCTGCCGGAAGGTGATGACCAGCTCATCAAGGACATCGAGGCCGGGAGCCGGTTCGGTGGGGGCCTCCGGGTCGCCGGACTGGCGGAGGAGGCCGACCGTGGCGCGCAGTTCGTTGAGCGCGGAGCGGCTGGCCTCGCGGACATGGGCGAGGGCCTCCTTGGCCTGGTCCGGCCGCTTGTCCATGACATGCGCGGCGACGCCCGCCTGGACGTTGACCAGGGCGATGTGGTGCGCGACCACATCGTGGAGGTCGCGGGCGATCCGCAGCCGCTCCTCCGCGACCCGTCGGCGGGCCTCCTCCTCGCGGGTCCGCTCGGCGCGCTCGGCCCGCTCGCGTATCGCGTCGACGAAGGCCCGACGGCTGCGTACGGCGTCCCCCGCGGCCCCCGCCATCCCGGTCCAGGCGAAGAGGCCGAGGTTCTCCTGGGTGTACCAGGGGGTCGAACCGAAGAACATCGCGGCGCCGGTCAGCACGGCCATGGTCAGCAGGCCCACGCGCCAGGTGGTGGGGCGGTCGGTGCAGGAGGCGACGGTGTAGAGGGCGATCACGGCGCTCATCGCGACCGGGGCCGCCGGATCGCCCACGACGAGCTCGACGACCGAGATCGCGGTGGTGAACACGAGCACGGCCATCGGGTTGCGGCGACGGAAGACGAGGGCCCCGGCGACCAGGACCATCAGCACCAGGCTGCGCGGCTCGGGCGTACGGCTGAAGAATGCCGGACCGTGCGGTCCGTTCGGATCGGCGAAGGAGCCGACGACCATGCAGATCAGTACGGCCAGGGCGAGCGCGCCGTCGAACGCCATCGGATGCGCGCGCAGCCAGCGCTGGGTGCGGGCGAACCCGGTGGCGAGTGAGGTCACATCCAGCAACGGTACGGCGTGCCGGGACAGCCGCGTACACCCGCGTACACGGCAGAAGACAGCGGAAGGCCCCGCTCCGGACCGATCCGGGGCGGGGCGTTCGGCTGTTGGAGTGCGCGAGGTCAGCCGGGGATGAGACCGTCGTCGCTGAGCATCTCCCTGACGTCCTCAAGGGTGGCGTCCGGGGCCGGCAGGATCAGCTCGGACGGCTCCAGGGCGTCGTCCGGAAGGGGTTCGCCGAGCTCGCGGACCCTGTCCAGAAGCGCGTTGAGAGTCCGGCGGAAGCCCTCGTCGTCACCGCGCTCCATCTCGGCCAGCAGCTCGTCGTCCAGCTTGTTGAGCTCGGTGAAGTGGCTGTCCGCCAGCTTCACCTGGCCCTCCCCCATGATCCGTACGATCATGACGAGTCCCTACTGCTTGTCGAACTTGTTCGGGGTGTTCTGCTGCGGGGCGGCGTCCTGCCGGCCTGCGGCACCGCCTTCGATCGCCTGCTGCGAACCCGAGCCGCCCGCGAGCTCGGCCTTCATCCGCTGCAGCTCCAGCTCTACATCTGTACCACCGGAAATGCGGTCCAGCTCGGCGGCGATGTCGTCCTTCGCCATCCCGGACTGGTCGTCCAGGGCGCCGGAGGCGAGGAGCTCGTCGATCGCGCCGGCCCGTGCCTGCAACTGCGCGGTCTTGTCCTCGGCCCGCTGGATCGCCAGGCCGACGTCGCCCATCTCCTCGGAGATGCCGGAGAAGGCCTCGCCGATCCGGGTCTGCGCCTGGGCCGCGGTGTAGGTGGCCTTGATGGTCTCCTTCTTCGTACGGAAGGCGTCGACCTTGGCCTGCAGCCGCTGGGCGGCGAGAGTGAGCTTCTCCTCCTCGCCCTGCAGTGTGGTGTGCTGTGTCTCCAGGTCGCTGACCTGCTGCTGCAGCGATGCGCGGCGGGACAACGCCTCGCGCGCCAGGTCCTCACGGCCGAGCGCCAGCGCCTTGCGGCCCTGGTCCTCCAGCTTGGTCGACTGTCCCTGCAACTGGTTCAGCTGCAGCTCGAGCCGCTTGCGGGAGGTCGCCACATCGGCGACTCCGCGGCGCACCTTCTGCAGCAGTTCGAGCTGCTTCTGGTACGAGTAATCGAGGGTCTCGCGCGGATCCTCGGCCCTGTCGAGGGCCTTGTTTGCCTTCGCGCGGAAGATCATCCCCATACGCTTCATGACACCGCTCATGGGCTTCGCGCGCCCCCTTCTGACGGACTCAGCTTCAGCACTCCAACAGAACCCACAGTACGGGCCCTGCATCCATTACCGCACTGTTCCAGCGCGGATGCGCTCCTCCCCAAGGACGACTGCGTACGGCTCCGATCCGGCGCAAGGAGTAGGTGGCCGTCAGGGAAACCACGGGCAACGTCCGCTCTGTCCGGCTTACGGCCGGCTTCTGTCCCCTACAGACGCACGGTGTTGCGGGATCGTTCCCCACCGGCGTTGGGTCCCCGCATTTCACCCCGTACCCTTGGGCTTTGTGTTTGGTAGCCGTTCCAAGGAAGAGAAGTCCCCCACCGACAAGGTGCAGGCAGACCTCTCCAAGTTTCCCCGCGACCCCGAGGCCCCGAAGGGCCGCCCCACGCCCAAGCGGAGTGAGGCCCAGACCCAGCGCCGCCGTGCTTCCAGCTCGGCGCCGACCGACCGCAAGGAGGCCGCGAAGCGCCAGCGGGAGGCCCGCCGCGTGGACATGGCCAAGCAGCGCGAGGCCCTCGCCAGTGGCGACGAGCGCTATCTGCCGGCCCGTGACAAGGGACCGGTCCGCCGCTTCGTGCGCAACTTCGTCGACTCCCGCTTCTGCGTCGCCGAGTTCTTCCTGCCGCTCGCGGTGGTGATCCTGGTGCTGAGCATGGTCAGGATCGGCTCGCTGCAGAACATCGCGCTGCTGCTCTGGCTCGGCGTCATCGTGCTGATCGTCATCGACTCGATCGGTCTGGCGTTCCGTCTGAAGAAGCAGCTGAACGAGCGCTTCCCGAACGAGTCCAAGCGCGGCGCGATCGCCTACGGCCTGATGCGTACGCTCCAGATGCGCCGACTGCGCCTGCCGAAGCCGCAGGTCAAGCGCGGAGAGCGGCCCTGATCACGGCGGTCTCCGGCTTCGGGGGCGCTTCGGCCGACTGGCTGGCCGGGCTCGGCGGACTGCGCAACACCGTCCGCCAGGAGCTTGTCGCCCGCCAGCTCGACGAGCAGATAGCCGCCCGCTACCCGGTCGGGCAGCGGCTGCGCATTCTCGATGTGGGGTTGGGGCAGGGCACCCAGGCCCTGCGGCTCGCCCGGGCGGGTCACAAGGTGACCGGTCTGGAGTCCGATCCCGCGACGCTGAAGGCGGCCCGCACCTCGCTGGCCGCCGAGCCGGCCGGAATCCGTGAGCGGGTCCGGCTGATCGAGGGCGACGGCCGGGACACCGGGGTGCATTTCCTGCCCGGCAGCTTCGACGTGGTGCTCTGCCACGGAGTGCTGATGTACGTCACAGAACCGGACGCGATGCTGGCCGGCATGGCCAGGATGCTGGCGCCCGGCGGTCTTCTCTCCCTGCTCGTACGGAACGCGGACGCGCTGGCCATGCGGCCGGGGCTGGCCGGGGACTGGTCGGCCGCGCTGACCGCGTTCGACACCGATGCGTACACCAACCGTCTCGGGCTTCCGGTACGCGCGGACCGGCTCGAGGCGCTGACGGCGACGCTGGCGGGGATCGCGGCGCCGCTGCACGCCTGGTACGGGGTGCGGGTCTTCACCGACAACGTCCCCGACGAGGCCGACCTGCCGCCCGCCGAGGAGCTGGAGCGGCTGCTGGCGACGGAGGACCGCGCGGGGCGCACGGAGCCGTACCGCGGAGTGGCCGCGCTGCTGCACCTGTGCGGCGTTCGCGGCTGAGCCGTGCCCCCCGGCCACACCCGAGCGGCAGCTCTCCGCACCGCAGACCACGGGCGCGGCCGGTCGGCGTCACAACGCGCGCGAAGCGCGGTGAGGAAAGCAGTCCCCCGGACAGCCAACACGCCGACCGCCCGCCGCGGGACCTTCCGACGACAGCGCCGCCTCCCCACCTACGGTCACCGGCTCCGCGCCGCGGCCCCGCACACCCCTCGGGTGCGGGCACCCGAGGGGCTCCTCCTTTGCCCCCTGGCAGGGGGACGCGCAGGGGTCGGCGTCACAACTCGCGCGAAGCGCGGTGAGGAAAGCCAGTCCCCGGGACAGCCACCGGCCCAAGACCGCACATGCCGACCGCGCGCGGCGGGAACTTCCGACGGCAGCGTGGCCTCGCACCCCTCGGGTGCGGGGCACCCGAGGGCCCAGGGCCCGCCCCTGGCAGGGGGACGCGCAGGGGTCGTGTCCGGGACGTAAAGCGTCGCAACTCGCGCGAAGCGCGGTGAGGAAAGCAGT
>NZ_JBSFUK010000012.1:0-148088 GCF_053591755.1 Streptomyces sp. NPDC002926 | reverse complement strand
GCTGGCCGCGGGGCGTGGCGCGTCGCTGCTGGCTTCCGAGAAGCAGCCGCACCGGGCCCGGCTGGTGGAGCGGACGCTGGCCGGCAACCCCGGCCCCTACCAGGTCATCGCCGCCGACGGCACCCGGCCGCCGTGGCTGCCCGGCTCGTTCGACCGCGTGCTGATGGACGTGCCGTGCACCGGGCTCGGGGCACTGCGACGCAGGCCCGAAGCCCGCTGGCGGCGGCGCCCCGAGGACCTGGAGAGCTTCGCTCCGCTCCAACGCGGCCTGTTGCGTGAGGCGTTGAGTGCCGTACGGGTCGGGGGCGTGGTCGGATACGCGACCTGCTCGCCGCATCTTGCCGAGACCCGGGTGGTCGTGGAGGACGTACTCAAGGGGCGCGGCGGGCCGGCCGTCGAGGCCGAGTGGCTGGACGCGAGGCCGCTGATGCCGGGCGTCGCGGGGCTGGGCGACGGGCCGGACGTTCAGCTCTGGCCGCATCTGCACGGCACGGACGCGATGTACCTGGCGCTGCTGCGGCGTACGGCCTGAGGGGCACGCCGCGTGTAGGTTCTCAAAATGAGTGACCAATTCTCATTCCAGTTGGCCACTGTCTGGCCAACCGGACAATAAATTGAGACGGACGCTCGTTCGAGTCTTCGCTCGTAGGTGTGAGATCCGAGGCTGCCTCTGTGCGCCTGCGCGCTCCCATGCAACCGTCGATTGGACAGCCTGACGGAACCGGCCTTCAGGTCAGCGCTCAGTTTGCTGGGGGTCACGTGCGACCTGCCATTGGCTCGGTCTCGGTGACGGTCCGCCAGAGTGACGGCGCGCTTGAAGTGGCGCCCTGGCCGTACAAGGGTATTGAAAGAATGGAATCGCTGATTCCATGGCGCACGTTCCGCTGGTATTACGGCCAAAAGCATTACTCGGGTTTCTACTGGTCCTCGACCATGCGTGCTCACGTGATCTATGAATCGCGGTTGGAGCTCACGCGTCTAATCTATGCAGATTTTGCACCCGAAGTCACGGCGATCTATGCACAGCCATTCTTGATTACGGCGGAGATCAATGGGGCCCAGCGGCGGCATGTTCCTGATTTCCTGCTACTACGTGATGGATCGGTGCCTCTGGTCGTGGATGTCAAGCCGCGTGAACTGCTGACGCGACCGAAAGTGGCTTTTTCGCTGGAGTGGTCTCGAGAGGCAGTCGAGTCCTGTGGTTGGGAGTATCAAGTATGGTGCGAACCGCCGGACGAAGAGCGGGCCAATCTGAGATTCTTGGCCGGGTATAGGCGCGATTGGCTGTTCAATGCCGACCTTCTGCAAGAAATGCGCACCCGGGACCTTGTCGGAGCGACCCTGGGTGACGCATTTCGATCATTCCCAAACTGGCCCAAAGAAGTTGTACGTGCCGCCGTCTTTCACCTCCTTTGGGTGCAGGATCTCTCCACTGACCTCGATGAGATATTGGCCGAGCGGAATGTGCTGAGCAGGAAAGCGGCAACCGTTTTAGGCGCAGGGGTGACTGTGATGCCTGATCCAATCGATGATCCGGAACAGGGTGACCGGGAAGCTGCCGCAACCAACCACATCGATGGCTTGGATGGGAGACGGAGGAGTGGGCAAGGCGCAGCACGTGTCGGAGTAGGGACACGGTTTCACTACGACGGTGAAGTCGTCACGGTCGAGGAGATGTTCGGCTCTGCCAGTGGCAATGAGATCCTGGTCAAGGACGGACGCGGCCGCAGGTTCCGGCTCTCTCTGAGGGAGGTGCTGTCCTCGGGCCGTGCCCGTGTATGCGCGGAAACCCCGGGGCCCTCCTCAGCAGATGCGGGTGAAACCGCCTCAGTGACTCTTTCCCTGCTCGAGGAATTTGAGCTGGAGACGATTCGTGAGCGGGCCGCTCATGTCAACGAGGTGCTCTACGGCTACCGCTCAGGAACGCCGGAGTTGGCGGCTCCGGGGGAACCACGGCCACAGTACGTGCCGGGGACGCCCAAGATGGATCGATACAGAGCCAAGGCGGAGGAACTCGGGGTTGGCCAGCGCACGATCAGACGCTGGGTCAGCGACTTCCAGGCCGAACGAGAAGCCGCATTGGCGCGTGACTTGCCAGAGCGGTCTGCCGACTCGGCAGGAGTGGGGCGGGCTGATCCCCGGTGGGTGGAAATGGCTTTGGAGATCATGGCGGAGCACACCGATGCAGCGACGCCAACCCAGGCGAAGATCATCCGAAGCGTCGGCCCTCGTCTCGAGGCCCGCTACGGGAAGGGCGAGGTGCGGCTTCCTGGCAGGGCGACGGCGTATCGATGGATTTCCGAGCTCGAGAGACGTCGGCCAACTTTTCGCCTAAGCGCACAGAGGAACCGTGACATTGCTTCCCGGCCAGCTGGCGTCTACGGAAAGCTGCGGCCGACGAGGCCGGGTGAGTTCCTGCTGCTCGACACGAACAGGCTGGATGTCTTCGCTCTTGACCCGTTGACCCTGCAGTGGGTACAGCCGGAGCTGACCGCGGCCATGGACTGGTACGACCGCTGTATCACTGGCCTGCGGCTGACTCCGGCGTCCACCAAGTCCGTTGACGTAGCCGCGACGCTCTTTCAGACCTATCGTCCCCGCCCAGCGGGCAAGGACTGGCCGCGCTACGCGGTCTGGCCCGACCATGGCATTCCTCGGACAGTCCTGCTGGATCGGGATGCCATCGAGGGGCCCATGGCGGACGCCGCAGCACACGTCACCGGGCAGGGTTCTGCAGGGCCGGCCCTCGTTCCTGAGACGATCGTGGTGGACCACGGCAAGATCTACGTGTCCGAGCACATCACCAGCGTCTGCCAGCGGTTGGGTATCTCCATCCAGCCGGCCCGTTTGCGCACAGGACGGGACAAACCTCGTGCTTCATACTGCGCCTCCTTGGGCTGATTCGGTGGGTGTTCCAGCTGGTGCTGGTCGTGGTCCCGGTGGCCGTCCGATCCTGGGCCGGGCGAGGTCGGGTGGTGGCGGGAAGTAGAAGTACTCGCCTTTGTCGTTGGCGACGCGGCCGGTCAGCAGGCCGTTGTTCCGCCAGATCTGGACGGTGTTCAGGCCGATGCCGAGCCGTCGGGCGATCTCGCGCAGGCTCAACATGCCCTGGTCCGCGAGTCGTTGAGGGTGGCTGCGCAGTCCGTACCTGTCCCGGATCCGGCGCACGATGGTGGCTTTCAGGGGTTGTCCGGTGCCACTGACGTGACCGCGTTCGGTGAGGATGGCGGCGATCTGGCCGTCGGTATGGTCGTCGAGGAGTTCGTCGATGGCGGCGACGACGTCGGGCGGGGT
Organism: Streptomyces sp. NPDC002926; assembly: GCF_053591755.1. Classification (NCBI taxonomy): domain Bacteria; kingdom Bacillati; phylum Actinomycetota; class Actinomycetes; order Kitasatosporales; family Streptomycetaceae; genus Streptomyces; species Streptomyces sp. NPDC002926. Next base: position 144,794 of record NZ_JBSFUK010000012.1, on the reverse strand, counting down.
CTGGCGGATCTGCCAGGACGCGAGGGGAACGGGCATGGTCAGGGTGTGTTCCTGGCCGCCGGTGAGGCGGACGTGAGCGGTGATCTGGTCGGCCCGGACCAGGGTGACATCCGTGACAAGCAGTCTGACCAGGCGTTTTCGTTCCCGCATCGGGGTGTCGGGGTCATTCCAGAGGGTGGGGAAATCGCTGGCCAGGGCAGTGATCCGGGCCCGTTGCGCGTCGTCGAGGACGCCGTGGCCGTCGTTCTTGGCGCTCTCGTATGTGTCGCGGGCGGTGGCGAGTTCGCGCAGGGCTGCGTTCCAGTCGGCTTCCAGGCTGCCCGCGACGAGCCGGTTGTCCGGATCGACGGCGAGGTAGCGGCGGCGGGCCAAGTCGGTCTGGTACTGGGCCCGTTCGACGGCGGCGGCCCGCAGCTGCTCGGCCTCGTCCGCGCGGGCGGTGAGTTCGTCGGCGACCGCGAGGGCGGCGGTGATCGCGTGCGGAGTCAGGGCCTTGATGAGGAGCCGGCCGACGGCGTGATCGACGACGGCGCCGTGCACGCGCTGGCAGATGGGACTGCCGTACTCGATGCCCTTGGCCTGGCAGACGTACTCCGGCTCCAGGCCGTGCTTGCGGTGGTGGTAGCGCACGGTCATGCGGCGCCCGCACAGGCCGCACATGGTCATGCCCTGCAGCAGGGCCGGGCCCTCACGGGCGGGCCCGTGGCGGCGGTCCTTGCCATAGGCGGTGGCATTCGAGGCGAGTCGTGTCTGGTTGGCCTCGTACTTGGCGAAGGAGATATAGCCGACGTGGGCGTCGGGGAACAGGGCGATCCACTGCTCACGGGGCTGCAGTGCCGGCCCGCTCTTCCCGCTCACGCCGATTTTGTGCTGGTGACGGCCGTAGACGAAGGCCCCGGCATAGCGCGGATTGTGCAGGATCTGCAGCACCCGCGAGTGCGCGATCGCCGCCCAGACGACCTTTCCCTTGTCCGGGCCGGACTGGATCCGCCGCGGCAGCAGCAGCGACTGCCGGTTGAACTCCTTGACCACGCCGACGGCCGAGCCGGTGGTGTCGAACAGTGTGAACACGGTCCGGATCGCCTGCTGGATCGCGGCATCCGGGTCGAGGACGACTTTCCCGGCGCCGTCGTAGCCCAGACCGATCGGCAGCGGCTGGATCAGCTCCCCGCGTCGGGCCTTGGACAGCTGCCCGCCCCGAAGGCGGGCCTTGAGCAGGTGCAACTCCGCCTCGGACATGGTCCCTTTGAGACCGAGAAGGAGGCGATCGTTGAAGTCGCAGGGGTCGTAAAGGCCGTCCTCGTCCAGGATCAGTGTCCCTGACATCGCACAGATCTCCAGCAGCCGGTGCCAGTCGGCGCTGTTCCGCGCCAGGCGGCTCACCTCCAGACCCAGCACGATTCCGGCGTGTCCCATGCCGACCTCGGTGACCAGCTTCTGGAAGCCCTCCCGGTCGGCGGCCGTGGCGCCGGACTGGCCCTGGTCGGTGTCGATGACGTGGATCCGGTCAGCCGGCCAGCCCAGCGCGACGGCCCGTTCCTTCAGGCCGTACTGCCGCACCGTCGACTCGGTGTTGTTCAGTACCTGCTTGAGCGAGCTCTGCCGGACATACAAGTACGCGTCCCGGGCGAGGTGGGCGGCCGTCACCTTGGCGGCCGGGCCGAACAGCTGGTCGTTCATGAGGCTCCCGTGCACCTTCATGTCACTGCGGATCAGGGCGAGTTGGCGTGAGCCAGGACCATCCGGGACCACACCCGGATGACCTCCTCATCCAACGTGGCGGCCGCCGAAACGGCGGCCGGCGGGGCCGGGTGCCTCCGCGCTGCCGCGACGGCCAGACAGGCGGCCACCCGGAGGAAGGCGACCATGCCCCGGGCCACGAGCACCCCCATCCCGTTGCGACGGCCGCCGCGGCCCGCGCTCTCGCGCAGCTGCTCGTACTCGGCGACGGCCGTGGCGTTACCGCCTTGGGCGGCAGCGGGATATGGGCTTGTCTTCAGGGACGCTCTCCGGCTCGCGCCGCCGGGCGAGTGCGCGCTCGACGGACCGCGGGTGGACGGTGAAGCCGAACTCCTCGGCGACCTTCTGGCTGATGTCCTTCGAGGTCAGCGCACCATCGACGGCCAGCCAGGCGTCGATGCGGTCCATGACCGGTGCGGTCAGCTTGACGGGCCCCTTCGGTCCCGGTTTGCCGGGAACCAGAGCCGACGGGCCGCCGGCGTCCAGGGCGGCGGCGATCTCATAGAACGCCTGGCGGCAGTAGCCGAAGGCGCGGGCCGCCCGCGCGACGGGCACCTTGTCGACGCGGACGCGCCGCACCATCTCGTACTTGACCTGCACCAGGTCGCGCGGGTCGCAGAACGGCGAGGACAGGAACACCTCGTCAGTCACCTTCTCCGGATACGGATTCAGCGATCTCGACGCCGCGAGCGCGGCCACCTTCGGGTCCTTCGCCGTCACCGTCATCACGTCCGCCTCCCCAGTGACTCGGTCGTGTCACCAGGTTCGCGCCACCACTCGGCGCGGCCAAGACCGCAAAGCAGGCGCGCGGAGGCAAACCAGCAGATCAGAAGTGCTCCCGCTGGCCGCCTCCGCGCGCCGTCGATCAACCCCGCCGACCGGCCGGGCGTGGATCAGACGACGGTTACGGCATCATCCTCCCGACGCCCGTACGCGGAGAGCGTCGATGAGATCGACGGCGGCCAGGAGGTCGGCCACCCGAAAGGGGCAGCGGCCCGCGGCCATCGTGATGGACGGATCGACAGGGTCGATGTCCGTCCAGGCCGCAGGCAGCGAGACCACCTCCCCGTTCTCGTCAGCGAGGGCGACCCGGTCCTCGTCCCAGGCCACACGCCGGTCGACGAAGGCGAACTCCCGCCCGGCCCACGGGTGGAACGGGTGCGTCACCCGCACAACTCCGGGCTGAGCGTCCTGATCGGGTGCAGTCGACGACTCGCGACAAGGGCCCCCTTGAGCGGTTCTTCCGAACGATTCGCGAGGAGCTGCTTGAGAACCTCCCCGGATACAAGGGACCAGACGTTCACGGGCGGGGGGTAAACCCGGCGGGTGAGGCCTACTTCTTCCTCAACGAGCTGGAAGCGATCATCCGGGAGTGGGTGGCCTTGGTCTACCACCACAGTCCCCACGACGGCCTGGTCGATCCCCGGGTTCCGGGACTGGAGTTGTCTCCTGCCGCAATGTTCGATCATGGGATTGCCCGTGCCGGCTACATCGAGGTTCCACGCGATCCGGACTTGGGATTCGAATTTCTCAAGACCGACTGGAGGTCATTCCAGCACTATGGCGTCGAAATCCGCGGCTGCCGCTACAACGGACCGGGCCTGAACGGCCTCCGCAACCGGACGAGTCCCTACACCTCATCGCGTGCCAAAGGGCGTTGGCCGATTCAGGTCGACCCCGATGACATCACCCGCGTCTACTTCCGCCGCCCTGATAGCCGTAAGTGGCACACGCTGGAGTGGGAGCATGCTCCGGCCGAGAAATTCCCGGTGAGTGAGGATGCCTTGGAGCTTGCCCGGAAGATGGCCCGGCACAAGTACCGCTACCCGGATGACGGGAACGCGCTGGCTGAGCTGCTGGAGCGATGGAATCTCGGCTTGGGCATGACTATGTCCGAACGGCGCGTTGCTTTGCGTATGGCGCGCGCCCAGTCGGCTATCGACCTGCCGGCTGCTAACAGCCAGGTCGCTATGTTGCCCTCCGTCGCCAAGGTACTGGCCGCCGATCCGGAAACAGCGGAGGACGAACAGGACCCAGAGCCTGAGCCGTACGAGGGCTCACTGCCGGGGGACGACGACGAGTACGACGAACTGGACGCTTCTCCCTGCCAGTTGGACGACCCTGACGGCGAAGGCGATTACTACTCGGATGCTCTGGAGGACGCATGACCGACGTAACGCCGCATGCAGCACGCCTGCCGCTGGACAACCTGACGCTGTCCCGGAAGGAAGGATTTCGCCAACTGGCGGAGGCGCCGAAACGTATCCAGCCCGACCTGCTGACCGTCGCGCAGCTCGCTCTGCTCGGCGATTCTGCACGCGCCGTTCACAACCGGCTGCGGCGAGATTGGCACGCCAATCTCGGACCGATCAAGACCCCGCAACTCATTGCACTGCAGGACGACTTGTGGGACATCATCGACAGTAATGTGCAGGATGGTGACAAGTCCAAGGGTGCGGTCGCAGTGGATGCCTTCCCGGGTCTCGGAAAGACCACCGCCGTACTGCATTTTGCTCAGAAATTCCATCGTCGGGAAATCGCAGAACTGGGGCGGCTAACCCGGGACGGCAATGAACGGTGGCCGGTGTGTCGGATAGGTCTCACCAGCAACATCGGCATGAAGGACTTCAATCGTTCCATCCTGGATTTCTTTGCGCATCCGGCCCGCTTCCGGGGCACCTCCGCGCAGTTCCTGCAGCGGGCCCTTGACTGCGTTCTGGACTGCGAGACGCGAATCCTGATCATTGACGACCTTCATTTTCTTAAGTGGTCGGATCAAAATGGTCGAGCGGTCAGCAATCACTTCAAGCACATTGCCAATGAGTTTCCCGTCACCTTGATCTTCGTGGGTGTTGAGCTCGAGGCACGAGGTCTGTACTCGGAGACTGACATGTGTGGGGATGTGACGCTCGCTCAGACCGCTCGTCGCACCACGCCCCTGTCGATGGCGCCGTTCTCGGTGAACGACGACAAGTCGCGGAAGGCATGGCGAGGCCTGCTGCTCTGGCTGGAGAAACGCCTTGTGCTCGCGAACAAGTTTCCGGGCATGCTGGCCGATGGGCTGTCGGACTACTTCTATGCCCGCACGACGGGGCACATCGGCTCGCTCATGACGCTGATCAACCGCGGTTGTCAGCGGGCCGTCCGGACCGGCGCGGAGCGGCTGGATGCCGACCTGCTCAACAGCGTCAAGATTGATGCCGCGTCAGAGCAGGCACGAAAGCAGCTCGAGGCTGGTCTGCGCGCCCGCCGCTGGACCTCGAAGATCACGTCGGCCCGGTCTGACACCGCCGCGAAGCAGGTAAGCCGTTGAGCCTGGCACGTACGCTGCCGCTCCGGGTCCAGCCCGTGGGAGGTGAGGCGCTCGACAGTTGGCTCGAGGCCATCGCCCGCCGCAGCAGAGCACCCCTGACGCACATCACCGAGGCCCTCGGGCTGAGTGGTCCGGCGAGACGTCACTCGCCAGTGAGGCCGCCGTGGACCGTCGCACTGGCTGATGAGGAGGCAGAGCATCTCGTTCTGACCGCCGGAATCGACCGGGACCTTCTGTTGGGCATGACGCTGGCTCGATGGCACGGGAGGGCGCTCTTCATCGATTCGGGTCGCCGCCGCATTGACAAGAGGCGGCTCTGGGGCCGTGCATGCGGGTCCCGCTACTGCCCAGAGTGCCTGAAGGAATCTGGTGGACGCTGGCAGTTGTCGTGGCGCCTGGGCTTCGCTTTTGCCTGCACACGCCATCATTTGCTGCTTGCGGATGCCTGCCCCTCGTGCGGCGAGATTCCGCGCAGCAGAAGCATCTACTCTGGGACTCCGCCCGTACCAGGAATCTGCCCGACTAAATCGAAGAATGCCCCATCAGGGCGGTGCGGACAGAGCCTGTGTGAGGTGGCTACTCCGCAACTGCAGGCCAACGGGCCGATGCTTCTGGCGCAACAGCAACTCACCAGACTCATTGATGGGGAAGCGGAAAACACGACGGACTTCGCAGGCGTCTATGGCAGCAAGCCTGTCGCGATCGCACGTGCGTTGGCGGACTTGAGGACTTTCGCCTCACGCGTGCTGGCATTTGCGCAGGACGACGACCTGTCTCGTTGGGGCGCCAGCGACTTGGTGCGCCGCTGCAATGCCTACCGTGAAGCCCCGCTCACCACCTACCGCGGCCGTCGGGAAGCACACACCCGCGGATCGTGGGTAGCGCCCACGGATGCCGCAGCAACCGGTCTTGCACTGACGGCGGCGCTCGACACCCTGAGTGGTGCGGAGTCCGAGACTGTCATCGAACGGATTGCCTGGCTCACTGATCGACTACAGGAGCGGGGAGAGAGCGCTGCGCACTGCGACATTGACAAATGGAGTGCGGAAATCTCCCCAGACCTTGTCACCCTTGTTCTGGGCGCCGTGCACCGCAGTCACGGGCGCAGGGCGGTACGACTGCACTACCGGACGACGACAGGCCGGCCACAGCGGCCAGCCAAGGGACTCGACCTGCCGCGCGCACGGGCACAGAGGGTGCCCGCCAGCCTGTGGGACAACTGGACGCTGCGGATGATGCCCCTCAAAGCCAGCGGAAACCTCCGTTGGGCCACCGTTCAGCAGGCCCTCGCGGTCAGCGTTCTCCAGGTCGGGGCATGGATCAATCTGCCCCAGGCCCAGAAGCTACTCGGTACTAATCTTGGCCCCAAGACTCTGTCCCGCACGCTGGAAACCCTTCACGCCCACGAGGCCGGCGTGGACATCCTGCGGGCCGTGACCATGCTGGCCGACCTCCTCGATCAAACAGGCTCCCCGATCGACTACACACGCCGACGCGAAGTCTTCGGACAGATGGCGCAGTTCATCAATCCTGAAGACTGGGCTGAGATCCGAAGACAGTCGCGACCCACACACCATGCCCAGGCATACATCCAGCACGCGAATCGATGGATCTATCAACGGCTCACCGGAAATCCCATCCGGCAGTTTCCTGCACCGCCGTGCTCAGATCCACATGACTCACCAAAGAAATACCCACACTTCACATTTGAACTAGATACAGCCGAGATCGATGGGTTGAACAGGATTGGCCAACGACTGCTGTCCGCCGAGAGGATTGCAGAGCCCTTGACATGGGAGCCAGCCATTCCGGATGCTTTGGCCCTTGACATCAAACTCCCCGGCGTTGCACGTGAAAGCATCCATCATTCGAAGGTTCACGATCTGATCCTTGACGGAGCCTTGAGCGCATCGGCAGTCGCCAGAACGCTCAACACAACCCCAGCCCACGTGCGTTGCATTCTGGACAGACAACCGCTCAACAGGAGCAGTACAGTCGCACAACGCAACGAGAAATGGCGCCAGTTGTATCTCGACGGGCTCTCCGCCACCCAAATCAGCCAGGTGGCAGGCGGAAGTAGTACAACCATCCTCAAAGAGCTCAGACGTATGGGGGTTGAGATCCGTTCGAGAGCTCCGGAACACGTGTATGGGCACCTGATTCAAGAGGTAATCCATCGGTACCGCCACCTCGGCGAGTCCCTTCAAAGCATCGCCGATAGAACGGGAATGTGTCGTGCCACGGTGCGCAACATCCTGAAGCGTGAAGGTGTACCGCGTCGACCGTGCGGACGGCGACCTCAGCCGAGCTAAGAGCTGCACCCGTATTCCACCCAGCAGGCCGTGCGTGACGCGGACGCGCAGCAGCACGTGACCATCACCCAGGCCTGGGCGCCGATCGGCGACGTGAACATCTACTGGCCCACGGGAACAGGGCACAACGTGCTGACCCGATCCAGTCGTTCTCGACCTGGCTAGAGCCACGGCAAGACCCCGGTACAGTCGTGCTGCGCTGGCTCCTGCAGCACGGCCTGTCCGCCATTACCGTTTCAGGGTGTGAGTCATACCAGCGCAGGTACGGCCAACGCTTCCACGTTGCTACTTGGGTCAGGGACACGGTGAAGCTTCACTCGTCGTGGGATGGCTGTCGATCCATGACAGTCCCCCAAGGTCGAGTTGCTGTCGTGCGCGCGTGACCGCGACGTATGCGAGCCGGGCGTCTGTGTCGCTGACAGATTCCGGGATTGGACGGCCCTCGGCGTCCTGTTGTTCGCTGTCTTTGGGCGGTGGGAAGTCGTCACCGATCCGGACAGTTGGCCATTCGCGTCCTTTGGCTTTGTGAGCGGTGGACACGGTGACGTCGGCATGGCCCTCGTTGGTGAGGTCGTCGACCGCGGCGAGGATGGCGTCGGGACCGTGCGTGTCGACGAGGTCGACGAAAGGCTGGAGGTCGCCGCCGGCGGGGTCGTACGCCGCATAGTCCTGCACTTCACCCCATGAGGAGAAGAGCACGAGTTCCGGGTGGTTGGTTCGGCGGCCGTCCTTGAGATCGCGTGCCGCCAGCGCCAGTGCGGCGAGCGTGTATCCGCCGCGGGTCAGAGCGACGCGGCGGCCCTCGGAGAGGAGACGCATGACCTCGGCCATGGCACCGATGTTGGTACGACACAGCACCGCGTCCGGGGTGGCGACGGCTCCGACCTCGGTGGGAATCGACTCGCTTCCGGTCAGGCGGATAGGTGCCTCGGCGAGCTCGAGCCAGCGGTTGGCTTGCTCGGCGAGGCGAGGGCCGAAGCGGAAGGAGCGGGTCAGAGTGAGCGCCGTGGCGTGGAAGCCGGTCATCACGTCGCGGGCGCCGCGCCAGCCGTAGATGGCCTGCGCCGAGTCGCCCACCATGACGAGCTGGGCGTGGTCGCGCTGGGCGTTGAAGACCTGCTCCAGGACGGGGTTGGTGTCTTGGGCTTCGTCGAGGAAGAGGAAGTCCGCCTCGATCTTGGGTTCGGTCAGGGCCCACATCTTCAGGTAGTGGTCGTGTTCAAAGCGGACCACGCCCTGGTCGCAGTTTTGCAGGTCGGCCCAAGCCTTGGCTGCGAACGGCAGGACGGCGTCGGCGAGTTGGGCTTGCTCCGCGTGTGTCCCAAGGCGGCGTAGGCGCGGTACGTGGTGGTGAGCCATTGCGCGGTCGGCGGAGTAGCAGAAGCGGTTCACGGCGCGTAGCGCTGTGTGGGAGAGCATCTTTTGGCTGATGTCGTGATGGCCGATGCGGATAGATCGGGTGATGCCGAGGGCCTGGCCAGTTTTCCAGGCTGGCTGCCGGGGGCCGTTGAGTCGGTCGGCGTATCGGTGGCCGAGGGCTGCGTACGCAGTTGCGTGGGCGGTCTTGCACGTCACCGTACGGGGGAAGCGCTTGGCGGCGTCGCGAGCGATGTCCTTGTTGAAGGCGAGGTAACGACCGCGTCGTTTGGTAGTGGCAGCGAGCATCGCGAGGGTCGTGGTCTTGCCGGTACCGGCTCCCGCTTGCAGGACGAGGTGGTCTCCTCCTCGGAAGGCGTCAGCGGCTTGGACCTGCTCGTCGGTCGAGGTGGGCACATCGGCTCCTCAAGAGGGAGTGGAGTAGGGCTCGCTGCTTGGCAGTCGGCTGTGCTCGAGGAGAGTGCTCGCCGCGCAGACCAGCAGCTCCTCCGGGCTGTGCTGGGCCAGCAGCCCTTCCAACTGGCTCGTCAGACGGCGGGCACGCTCTTCCTGGTGCTGGGCGACAGCAGCGGTCACGGTCTGTCCGAGGAAGTCGCGGGACCGCTGACCGCGGGCTGCCGCGGCCTGCCGGAGGGCGGTGCGGGCGGCGTGGCTGAGGGCGACGTTCAGCAGAACACAGCCCTTCTGGTCCGGGTAATGGGTGGTCAGGACATCGAGGGGCAGTAGGGCATCGAGTCGATGCCGAAGAACTCGCAACGCCCGCCCAGGTGTCTTGGCGCGCTGCAGGGCTAGCAGCCGGGTGCGGTCGGTGTTGGCGCCCAGGGGCACGGCATGGCGCGCACGTCGCAGTTCACAAGGGGTGGCGGGCCGCGTCAGGATGATCTCAATCGCGTGGTGGGTGGTCACGACTGCGCCGCTTTCCTGCCCCGGCCGGCAGGTCCCTGACGCCTGGTCACCGTTGGAAGCCGGGTGTAGACGACTTGGTGGTGGATGAGCGGGTCGAACGGCTCCCACTCGGTCATCGCCACGTCGGCGGCCGTGGGACTCGCGGGGTGCTCGGGGCAGCGTTGAGCCCTCCACCGAAGTTGCTCGGCGTAAGGCAGGCCGGTGAGCGCGTAGACGGCCATGACCTCGCCAGGCAAGGGAAGCTGGCCGCGTGCCGTGGTGACGGGCACAAGAGTCCAGGTGCCTGCCAGGGCCTCCGCTGTGAGCAGGGGGCTTGTGCAGCGGTGGCGGCGTCGGGTCTGGGCGACGCACTGGATTTCGTCCACCGGGCGGTTGGCGAGGTAGCGGATGTGCAGGAGTTGCACGACTGGCCGAGCCGGCCGACAGGCGGCCCTCGGTGAGGCTTCGGTGTCCGGCGGAGCTGAGGGGGGAACGACAGTGCCAGTGCCGATCAGACGTCGGGTTTTGACCGCCAGAGCGCGGCGTAGTCCTGCCAGCTCAGGCACAGCCGGTTGACCTTCGCGTGCGGGGCACAGCATGGCGTGCGGCAGCCGACACCATCCGTTACCGTCGCCCGCCGGATGGGCGACTCCGGAGCTGACGTGCCAGTGGCAGGAGGCGGGCACCATATGGGCGGGGAGCTCGTGAGGATACAGGCGGATGGGCCGCTTGTTGGTGCAGTGGTACCACTCGATTCGGTTGCCGCAGTCCCGGCAGCGGTCGCTCTGGCCGCATCGCAGCAGGCGGCTGGTGCTGTCACTACTTACGCGTAGGGATTGCCTCGCGCGGACATGGGCGAGGCTGCCGTCCCAATGACGTGGAGAAGAGGGTGTGGAGCGCATGTGGGCGAACCTGCCAGCCGACGCGCCGCTCCATCGGTGTCGCTACCGCAGATGTCCCCCGAACTGCCGCATTGAGTGAGACGGGCTTTCGATCATGCGATTGCGCGTTCGTATCGAGTCACCGATTCGGGCGGTTGGTGATTGCCGTCCCAGGGCGGTCAGTCGTCGGCCTTTTCGGGGGGCTCATGGCCGTTGCACAGGGTGGCGAAGAGCTCGTCGAGCGGGGTGTTCAGCGCGTGTGCGAGGGCGTGCCAAGTCTTCACGGTCCCGATCGTGCGGCCCTGCTCGATCTCGATCAGGGTCCGCCTGGCGAGGCCGCTTCGGGCGGCGAGCTCGTCGTAGGTCCATCCCCTGGCCGCCCTCAGGCGTGCGAGCTCCAGATGGAGCGCCTCGAAGTCTGGATCGGGCGGAAAGATCGTCACGTGACCATCCGACGGGGCAGGCACCTGCCCTGTCAGTGCAGACCTCTGCCCTATTTCCGCAGGTGGCGGGGCAAGGCGACAGGGCAGGGGTCTGCACTACCGTGTGCGCCCGCCGCACTTCTTGGTGGACTGCGGCGCGGGACGGCATCGGGAGGAGCGCGCGCCCATGAGGCTCTGCACAACACGCCCAACAGTGCTGCGTGCCTGGACTGTGGAGCTACGGCCTGGTGCTGACGGGCCGCAGCTCGTGTGCCAGCAGTGCGGTCACCGAGGCGTTCTGCTCGCTGCCGTATCCGCGCGCTCCGCGGTGCTCGAGCATCTGGCCGGTCACGCTCGGAGCGACGTTCTGCCGTCGTACATGCGCACCTGCCAGTGCCACGAACGAGGCTGCCGCTGGCACCCCCGTCACCGCGGCTGCGCCGGCCCCATCCGCCTGCTTCTCGCGCGCGAGCGGGGTGGACGGCTCTGGCGCCTTGCAGACGCATGTACCGCCTGTGCGTCGGCGACGGAGCAGGCAGCCGTGGTTCCGGAAACCTTCTTGCGTGCGGCCGCGACGTCGTCGGATGGGGCCTCGCGCCGGCGCGGACGACGACCCAAGGGTCCGGGCGAACAGGTTCGGGTGCGAGAGATGCTCAGCTATTTGGCTGCGGCCCTGCCAAGTCATGTCGGGGCTGCGGCCCGGCTCCTCGCTGTGCAGTGCGCGCTGCGAATGGACTCCGAAGGGCGCGTGCGGTTGCCGGTCGGGGTCCTACGCAGTCTTCGCCTCGATCGCGATCCGCGGCCGTGGAGGGAGCTGGAGCAGGCGCGGTGGCTCCACCGAACGCCGACTGGCCAGGGCTCTAGGGGCGGGGCGGTGGTTGCCCGGGTCCTTGACGATGTGCTGCTCGCGCCCGCACGTCCAGACCGCAGACGCGCTGCGGACTGGGCGCTGCGCGTGGCGGGAGGCGGCGGTGTGGGTGTCGGTGACCCGTGTCTGCGGCTGGTCGCCCTCTGCCTTGCGGCGCACGGGGATTCCTTGACTGGTCGCGGCTGTGTCGAGATGGACCGCATCGCACATGAGTGTGGGCTTGTCCCTGCTGCTCTGTCTCCCGCGCTCGATCGGTTGGCAGCATCCCTCGTCTCCTGGAGGGTGGCTCTTGCCTCTGGGGATCTTTGCTGGGAGCTGCTGTCGAAGGGTGATCAACGTCAGCGGGCAGTCGGCCGACCTGGCGGCGTCGCTGACCCCGAGAGCTGACAGTGGCCGGACAGAGGAGTCTTCCGATATGGAAAGTGACCTTCGTTCTGCAAGTCGCTGCTAGTCCGCCTGCCTTGAGTCGCTGAATCCACGCGTCGTGGAGGCGTCTTCTTCCAACTACTCCGCCCTGTTGGGGAGCTGACGGGGTGTTTTGGAGCTTCTAGCTAGCCCGACGTCCTTCTGGGTTGTTCAACGACCTCAGGAACGGCCTCAGTTACTTCGATCACGGTGATCCTTCTCCGCCAGGCTCTCGCCCGGCCGGTCGGGATCACGCCGTCCTACGCAAACTTCCTGACAGACCCGAGACAGCCCATGGGGCGGGCGAGTGGCCACCCAGTCCCGGGACGTTGATAGCTCCGATGGTGGAGTGCCTGGCGTCTGCGAGGGAGCACCGCCGAGCTCATTGCCGGGGGCAATGCGCCAGCTGTTGCGCATGAGAGATGTGGGGCCTTCGTTGCCACTGTGTTGGCGGCTTGCAGAAAGAATATGTTCAAAGCATGTCCGTCTGTGAGGCGGCGAGCGTAACCTGCGGAGATCACCGTCTGTGAGCGGGCATACCCGCATGGCGGAGGAGGTGATCATGGGTGGGGAAGCGCGGGTTCCGGCCGCGGTCCGGAAGATCGTAGAGCTGGTTGGTGAGTTCTCAGAGGGTGTTGGTCATGCGAAGCTGGCCGCTGCGGCGCGCGACCGGTACGCCGGGCTGCCCGACGCCCGACTGGCGAAGCTGGTCGGGCAGGCTGTCGCCGCCGGACTGATCGAGGAGAGGGGTGGGCGGTACGCCTTACCCGTCAGGTCGGTCTCGGCGGAAGCCGGGCCGAGGGACGAGGGCTCCCAGCGGCGTGGACTGCGGGCTGTCGCGATCGACCTGGAGAGTGTCGTACGCACCGTGCCGACGGAGCCCTACCTGGAGCGGCATGTGTACGAAGCCGCAGCCGTGCGGTTTGGGATGGACCAGGCATGGACCGCGGAGGCGCCGCGTTGGCAGCGGTATCTGCGCCTTGGGTGTGGTGAAGAGGAGATCCGTGACGCGGCCATACGCCAGCGGGTTCGTGACGCGGGAATGAAGCCAGAGGAAGTCTGGGGGGAGTTCGCCGCCTACGTCTCGGGGGCGGATGTGGTGGTGGCGTACAACGGAACCGGACTGGACTTCCCACTGGTGCTCGAGGCTGCCACGCTGGCCGGACGTGACGATCCGCTGGCTGGGTGCAAGCTGGTCGATGCGCTGTATCTCGCCCATGCGGTGTGGCCAGCCGGTGGCTCCCACCGGCTTCACACGCTCGCCGAGTTAGGTGGGGTGCCTCGGTTCGATCTGAGGGCGCACACCGCTGCAGACGACGCTGAGCTGCTGGTCCGGCTGTTGGGTGCGGCATCCGACGTAGTAGCGGGCTGGGAACCAGAATTGACCCGGCTGGTGGCAGACGTATGCGCGGACTCTTCCGGCTGGCGGCTGTTGCTGGAGCTCGCACGGGGGACGGAGGGATCTGCTCATGGGGCGGAGGTGTGGGACCAGCAGTGTGTGGCACGGGTCCTGGGCAGTGAACTGCGGCAGCACCAGCCCCGGCGTGGGTCAGGAGGAACGGTGCCTGGCCGGGCAGTTGTAGGGATACCCGGCGAACTGCGTTGTGTCGACGGCAGAGTGGACCCCGTTGCGCTCGCCGACGCCGTGCACGGGCCCAAAGCCGAGCCCCGTCCCGCTCAGCAGCGGATGGCAACCGCCCTGCACGCTTGGATCGATCAAGGCAGCGGCGGGCTGCTGGAGGCACCGACCGGTACGGGCAAGAGCTACGCGGTACTCGCGGCCGCCCTCGACTGGCTTGCGGTCGCTCCAGGCCGCACCGCCATCGTCGCCACTTTCACCAAACAGCTTCAGAGCCAGATGGCCCGGGATCTGAAAGACCTGGAACGTGCCCTTCCCGGTATCCTTGACGTCGCGGACCTGGTCAAGGGCCGGACCAACCGGCTCTCACTCGCCGCCCTGACAGCCCTCCTCGCCGAGGCGACCCGGGCCCGAACGGCCGCCCGTGGTCGGGCGCGAATCGTGGAACAGCCGCGCTTCCGCGAGCTTGCCATTTACCTGTTGCTACGTCTGAGAGCCTGCACCGAAGCACCTGAGTCGTGGGCCGCCAGGTCCGTCGACTCCGTGGACCTTCCCGCCTTTTTCGCCGACTACGTGGGTCGGGCACTGCCGCTCTGGCTGGAGGCCCTGTCCCAGCGCGACGGCGACTACCAGCAGGGAGACGACACCCCACTGACCCCGCACACCGACACCGTGCGCGAGGCGATCGCGGGACACCGACTCGTCCTTGCTAATCACGCGCTCGCACTCTCCCATCTCGATGACCTGCGCGCGCTCGGCGCCGAAACCCTGCTCATCGTCGACGAGGCGCATGAACTGGAGAACGCCGCTACCTCCGCACTCACAGTCACCGCCGACTATCGGGACATGGAGGACCTGCTGGCAGAGTGCCAGGTCTGGCTCGCCGACGCGCGAGAGGGAGCTGCTCGGGACCGGGCGGCGGCCGCGGTCGGTGAACTGGAGCACCTATTTGACGACGAGCGGCTGCCTCGACTCGCCGCTCGTTCATTCGACGCCTGTTCCAAGGGCGTTGGAGCACGAGTGGGTAGTCGCACCGCTGTGCTGGCCAGTCCATACGCGGGAACCTCCGGCAGCCAGGACACGCGCCACATTCAGCGACTCCTGGTCCAGGTATCCCGAGCTGTCGGCGCTGTCGCCGCCGCACTCGATCGGTACACCGCCGAACACGCGGCACTCGACGTGCACGTACGGGAGCGGATCCTTCGCCTTGCCCGCCGCGCTGAGGACACAGCGGCCGCCCTCGACCGCATCACCGCTGACATCGACGCCTTGCTCAACCCGGCCACCCCTCTCGACGGGACAAACTCCGATACGGCACTTTCCCGCGTGCTTTACCTGCAGGAACTAGCTGAGCCCGAACCGGGGCTGCGCGCCTACCGGTTCCGGGTCGCCTCGAGCCCCATCGATCTACCGGCCGACCCCGCGTGGCGGAACTACCTGGAGTCCTTCACCTCCGTCCACTACGTCTCCGCGACACTGCGGGTCGCTGGCGAGTGGACCTTCGTAAGAGACCGTCTTGGACTTCCGCAGGACCTCCCCGCACTCGCCCTGCCCTCGCCGTTCGACCTGGCGCGCCAAGCCGAACTGATCTGTTTCACGGACTTCCCGTCCTGGGCGGAGCAGGAGGAGGGCGCCGTGCGGACCATTGCCCACCAACTCGCCGGATATGCGCGGGAGATCACCTCTGCGCGGTTGGACGGGAACGGATACGACGGCGGTGCCATGGTGCTCACCACCGCCAGAGCCACCGCTGCGGGCATCGGTGATCTGCTGGAGCGTGAGCTTCGTGCGCGCGAGCTGACCACTCCCGTTGTGGGAGCGATCGCTCTCGGAAACGGCCGTGCTGTCGCAGAGTTCACCGACCGGCAGCAGGGCGGGGGGTTCCTGGTAGGTACGAAAGGGCTGTGGCAGGGTGTCGACGTATCCGACGAACACCGGCTACGGCTGGTATGGATCAACAAACTGCCCTTCGCGCCGTTCGCCGACCCCATCATCGAGGCCCGCCGGGCCGCCGTACGGGAACGTGCCGAGGAGGCCGGACACCCAGACCCCGACGGGGCAGCCACCGAGGAGTACTACCTGCCGCTGGCCGCACTCCAGCTGCGCCAGGCAGTGGGCCGACTAATCCGCTCCGACCGGCACCGCGGCGTCGTCGTCCTCAGCGACCGCAAGCTCGGTGGGCACACCACCTTGCGGCGCGTCTACCGCCGCGCCTTCCTCGGCAGCCTCGACGAGGGGCTGCTGCAGCCCGATCCAGCGACCGGAGAGATCGGCGGTGGCAATGTGGCGACCATGACCGACGGCTGGCGGCGCATCTGGAAGTTCTTGGCGCGAGAGGGGCTTCTGCACGGTGACCGGGCCGCCGAACTTTGCGCCGACGAGGCGCTCGAAGGCCATACCCTGCTGCCCCACACCCGCCGCATTCGCGACCTCGCTCTAACCCCCAACGAGACCAAGCGACTGCGGGACGAAGGGCGCCTCACGCACACGGTCTTGGAGCGTGCCTCCATTATTGGCGGGCTGCTCGGCCTTTCCGACGAGCCCGTGGTTCTTAAGCCGGCCCAGCGAATAGTGATCAGCGCTGTCGCTGAGGGTCGAAACACGCTTGGTCTTCTCCCTACCGGCTTCGGCAAGAGCTACACCTTCCAGCTGCCCGCGCTCGTCCTGCCCGGGACGACCATCGTCGTCAGCCCGCTTGTCGCGCTCATGCACGATCAGGCACTCGAGCTCAACCGCTCCATCGGAGGCGCTGTACGCGCGCTGATCTCTCCGCTGCGCGAGTCCAGCAGCCGTGCAGGGAAGACCGAAGTCGCCGACCAGCTCCAGGGCCGTCAGGACCATGGCATCCGGTTGGTGTACGTCAGCCCGGAGCGGCTGTGTCAGCGCCGCTTCAGGGAACTTGTACGGCAGGCGGTCGCGGCCGGACGGGTGCCCCGGATCGCCGTCGATGAGGCGCACACCATGGCTCAGTGGGAGGATTTCAGGCCCAGTATGCGACGGGTCGGGCGGTTCCTCGCCGAACTGCGCGAGGAGTACGGGCTGCCCGTCACCGCGGTCACCGCCACGGCCAACCGCTCCGTGCACGCTGCCCTGCGCGAGAGCCTCTTCGGTATGACACCCGAGCCTCCGGCAGCCGCATCGGATCAAGAGCGCTCTGAGGCCGCGTGGCCCGACGCCCGGGGAGGTCTCGTCACCGTGCGGGAGAATCCGATCCGCCCCGAACTAGCCGTATTCAGGCGCTCGCTGAACCAACCCGGACCGGCTGGTGCCGCCGGTCTAGCCGAGCGTGTCGTTGACGCACTCGACGGACACGCGATCTTGTACTGCCTCACCGTCAAGGAGGTCAACGCGCTCCACGCTCACCTGCGCGAGTACGTGGGTGACAACGGAGTACGGGTGCTGCGCTTCCATGGACGGCTCACCGAGGCCGAGAAGGCCGCCGTTATGACAGAGTTCCGGGAAGCACCCCGGCAGGGCGAAGACGGGTTCGCGCCGGTCGTTACGGTGGCCACATCCGCATTCGGGCTCGGCGTCAATCGACCCGACATCCGTACGGTGTTCTGTGTATCTCCCCCCACCGACCTCGCCGCGCTCTACCAGCAGATCGGTCGCGCGGGCCGCGACGGGGCCGGGCGGGGCACAGAAGGTGAAGGCCCCGTCAACGCTGCCCTTGCCCTTGCGACGAGCCGCGGCCTGCGCACCGTACGGTTCATGACCGGACAGGACCTCCCCGTGCCACTGCTGCGTCGAATGGGACAGACGGTGCTCGGGCGGCGCGGCGGCAGCCTGAACGCCGCAGTGCTGGCCGAGTCGCTCATGGCGGAGGACGCCGCCGTAGGAACCCTCGACGAGAATGAAATGCGCAGCGCACACACGGCGGACCGCTACCGGACCGGAATCATGCGCGCCTTCAGCGCTCTCGCCGACCTCGGTGCCATTACGGACCTCGGCGACTACCCGCCCCTTTGCGCGGTGAAGGCTGGGGACACGCATCTGCCACTCCAGCCACAAGTGTCCCCAGAACCAGGTCCGCTAGCCAAGAGCGACGCTCTAGAGCGGCGTATTGTCGCGGCCATCCTCGCCTTGCCGGAACGCACCCGCCTGCGAGTCGATGTGCTCGACACCCACCTTGCCGAACACATCGATGGCTACCGAGACGTCGCGGACGGCCCCGCCAGCACCTGGGAGATCCTCGCCGACCTTCACGACCGGGGGTCCCTCGACGTGTCGGCGGCTCCCAGTCGCCAACTCGTCACCGGTCTCGCCGTCCATCGGCGGGTCCTCCCCGAAGGCTTCCTGCCGCTGCTCGTCCGCAGAAGCGCCCGCGCTGCGGGCGAACTCGCCCTCCTCAAGGACTTCTTCGAGGACACTGCGACGTGCGCGCAGCGCAAGTTCGCGGACTACTTCGGTGTCCTGGAGCTCCCTGACGGCTGCTGCACCAGCGCACGATGCCGCTGCTCAGCCTGCTGGACCAGCCCCAACTGGCCAGCTCACGAACGCAGGTCCGGCGTCGCCCAGGCCTTCGAGAGCGCTGCCCCGCGCATGGGCGGTGGTGCCGACAGCACTCTGCGCGCCCAACGCCTCGACAGTCAGACCTACCGCCTCACCCGACTCATGCCGCGTGGCGTTCACCCGAGGACCCTGTGGCACGCGCTTCGCGGCGACGAAACGGCCTACCACCCCATACG
The DNA here is from genome assembly GCF_053591755.1 of Streptomyces sp. NPDC002926. Classification (NCBI taxonomy): domain Bacteria; kingdom Bacillati; phylum Actinomycetota; class Actinomycetes; order Kitasatosporales; family Streptomycetaceae; genus Streptomyces; species Streptomyces sp. NPDC002926. The sequence continues at coordinate 126,324 of NZ_JBSFUK010000012.1, read as the reverse complement.
CAAAAAGCAGATACCTCTGCCGCGAACGCTTAGGGACAGTCGCCACTTCGGAGGCCGCGCCGACCTGCCGTACACCGATGTCGAGAAGAGCCTGCTCCGATTGGCTGAAGCGGGCGCGGTCGCCGCCACCAGCGATGGCAAATGGCAGGCCAGACGCCACATCGCAGCCGTCACAGCGGCATCACAGGAACAGAAGGAGGGGGACAGCGTATGACCATGGCCACCGAGGCACGCGACAGGGTCTGGCTGCCGTATGTGGACGAGCCCCTGCTCACTCCTGCCATGGTCGACGGGTACGACACCACACCCGCCACGGAACTGGACCGGCTGAGCCAATATCTGGACGCTCTCGTTGCAGCCCGTCGCGCACCTGTCCACGTTGCGGTCGCCTTCAACGCCGCCTACTTCGGGTACGACCTCGAGGGGCAGGGATATGGCACCAGTCCGCTAGACCCCGACGCCTTTCCGGTCGTCACCTTCGGAGAGCGGACTCCCGCACTCCCCGTCGGGGCCATGGCGCACATCGCCACAGGCTCACAGCCGCTGTTTGCGGAGATCGTCTATAAGGAGGGCCGTCACCCTAGGATCAGCGCACTCGGGGACGTACCAGGCTGGGTATCAGGGGCGCCGGCCGGCGCTGAAGGCCCGGGGCGGCCGTGCCCGCACGACGCTCCCGTACGCCGCGAACTCCTTGTACCTGACCCACATGCCTTCGGCGCCGCATTGAGCTTGAGCCCTGCTCAGCTCAACCGGCTCCGCGATCACTCACGGTGGATCGACAAGCAAGGGCATGTACTAGTCGATGCCGTTTACCCGTCGTGTGAGGCGGCGGAGCGGGACGATATCGCCGCGTATGCCGCCTTTCTGCTGACCACCGCGCGGGCGCAGCTCCTCAGCCCCTTCGTGCCCGTGTCGCTCGTCGAGCTCGCAGGCAGGCAGCAGGAAGAGGTGCTGAGGGGTGCGCTGACGCGTCTGCTTGATGTGATCCGGCGCGTGCTCGCCTCTAGTGACGCACTGCGAATGTGGGGCCCTTACGCCATGACACGCAACGCGCTCGCTGCACGCTGGGCGGACCCGGGCCCCTTGGGAGGAAACGACATGAACGTCCTTGCCTCCGCCCTGCGAATCAACGCCGAGCCTGCGGCCCGACGCCGTTACGGCTTGCCCTCCGCCACCACCGTGTATACCGCCGTCGGACCACGGCTGAGTGACTTTCCGGGTGCGGAGTCGCGGCTCTCCGGCGTTGAATATGCGGCCGCCGTATGCAGCGCGAACTTGGCGATCGCGGGCGTCATCCAGGGGGAAAGCGAGAACGGCCTTTTCCAGGACGGCACCCGGGTGAGCCTGGACGACGCTTTCGAGGGCGGTGGTGTATGGCGGACTCGTAACCCGGGCGTGGATGAAGCGGACGGCGATCCTCTTGTGGCGGCCGCAGCTGGCTGGGGTGCGACCGTGCAGCCGCCCTCACCACGCCTCCCGTCGGCTGAAGCGCCGGGCCAGTTGGAGGGGGAAGCGTGCGCTGAGCGATTCGACGGAGCAGTAGCTAGTCAAGCCGAGGAGCCAAACATTGAAGCGCCCAGCGAGCCCGTGGACGCTCCGCTCGTCGACGAAGCCGGCCTTGGGGCTGGGCAGCTATTGCGAATCGGCGACAGTGAGATCGCCTGGCGGATGCCCCTAAGGCTCGCCCATCTGATGGACGGATACCTCCCCCTCCGTCCGCTCATCGCCGATGAGCTGGCGGGCCTTGGCCAGAAGCAGACCGTCGTGCGCCTTGAGCTAGCGCACCCCGGAGGGGAGTTGGAGGACTCTGAGGCTGTTCAGGACACCGTGGCAGAGATCTGCGACGGCAACAGCCGTCTGCTGGAGGTCGAATGGCCGCTGGATTTCTTCCCGGGTCTGGAACTTCACCTGCAATGGCCGCGCGGGGGGCGCGTCATCCGCGCCACCACCACCCTGCTGGAAACGCCGGTCGCGGTCGGCGAACGAACTATCGAGCACCAGTATGACGTGGGCATCCTTACCCGCGAGGACGCACCCGGCAGTACGCGTACCAGTGACTCGGCAGCCGGCCTCAATCCCAGTCAGCTGGTCATGCGAACTGTCCGTCGATGCGGACTGCTCACCCCAGACGGACATGCACTGCTCGACCGGTCAGCCTTGCCCACCGCCACCTATGGGGAGGCCCCCGCCGTCGAACAGGTTGCCGCACTGGAAGAAGCGGTCGAGGCACTCGTGGCCGTCGGACGGCTCTACATGGCTACCGGCAGCCGATGCGTCGACGGCCGCCCCCACTACCCCGCGCGCCCCGATGAGCCTGAGATCTCCCTCATCGGTTACACCCCCGACCCCGAGCCCGTGCCGCGCTCACCGTCCGGGTACAGCGTTTTCGAGCAGGCCGGGCAGGCGACGCCCGTCCTGCTGCATTCCGTGCCCGGACATCTGCGGCGACTGCTGCCGGACCACTCACCCAGCGAAGCGCAGCGCGCCGCCTTCCGCGAGCACTGCCGCCGACTGGGCAAAGCCGACGGTTGGAACCTGCCCGACGGCTACACCTTCGTCACTCAGCACACCCGGGGCCGATGACTGCCTCGCGCACGGTCGTTCCACCAGAAGTGGAGTAATGCATGCACGATCGGTACCTCGTCAGGGCTGAGCCGCCGCTGTCCCCGCCCGGAACAAGCACACAGCATCTCGAGTCGCTGGCCGCTGCTCTCAATGCTGCGGGCACACCGGTCGCGGACGCGCTGGACGAACTCACCTCCGACATGGTGGAACTCGCCTTCAACTCCATCACCTCGAAGGACCGGCAGCGTCTCCTGCGCAAGCTCGGCATCAAGCTGGCGGCACCCCGTCGGGCAAGTAAATCCCTGTGCCGTGACGTACTCGCTCGTATGCGACGCGAGTCGCGGCAGCAAGCGTGCAGGTGCGCAGCCCAGTGGCTTACGCCGCGAGTGATGGACGACGTCGGCGAAGCCGCTCGGACGTATGGCGACGAGGACGCTGCAGCTGACCCAGTCGCCCGGTGGGGCGAGGTCCTCGTCCGGCTTGCGGTCTTCGCGTGGTGTGAGGCAGGCGCTGCCGAGGCCAGGGTGTTCTTGTGGTCGGCCGATCACGCCTGGCTCGGCCTGGGCGCCGGGGTGGAAGAGCTCGAAGCGGTGCGTGAGGCAGCGTCCCGTGTCGTTGAGGACACCCCAGAGCTCTTCCGGAGCGAAGCGGAAGCAGGCTCAAGTTTCGGTGATGCGCCAGCCAACGCGACGGATGGTGAGTCCTCCAACGTCATTGCGGCACCGGATGCTCCCATCGACGAGGTCGCGGAGGCGCCTTCGACGGCTGTCGCAACTCGGTCGGGGGAAGACCCTGTTGTCGCCTACGCCTATGGGGCGCTGGAATTGGCCGTACAGGCCGCCCGGCACGCGGTACGGCGCATCGGCGAGGCCCTCGACGACGGCCGTCCACCTGTCGAGGAGGATTTGCAGAAACTGTCCTCGCTCGTTCCGGCGTTCACTCGAACCAGGGAGGCTCTGGCCGAGGCCGGAATGGCATCGGTCCCGGTCCGGCTGGACGACTTGGCGCGGGCCGTCGAAGCACATCGCGCAAGGCTCGGCCGGGAGTCTGCACTGCGGGCGAAACTCCGCGCCCTGCGCACCTTGACTTGCGAGGCGGGAGGTTCGGCAGCCGCGGCGCTCGGAGCAGCACAGGACCGGGCCCGACGGTTGTTGGGCATGCCTGGATGGGACGAGCCTGCCCACGATCAGGCTGAGTCGCTTGCAGGGCTTGTCGAAATCGTCGAGCTCGCTGTACAGCCTGACGCACTGCCGAAGATCATGGCCCGGCAGCAGCGGGTGGGGCAGCTTCTGCCCGACTGTGTCATGGCCGCTCTCATGTACACGGAACTTTCTCTCCCTGTGCGTACTGAGTTGGCGAGCGGCAACAACGTGCGGCAGAAGCCCGCAGTCGAAGCGGCTTCCGTCGCTCCCGCTTCACTGGGCGCCGAGGGGACCCACTCGACTGCGGCATCCGCGCCCGCGCTCGCCTCTCCAGAGAAGAGCGCATCCCCCCAGGCGGGGAAGACCGTGCTGGCGAGTGCCGCGGGTTTAGTGAGCGCCCCAGAGCAGGTTGGCAAGTCCGAGACGAGCCCGGTAGCCACAGCCACCGTGGCGAAAAGAGCTGGTGAGGCCGACACGGTTCCTAGCCCGGCCGATACGACAGTTAAGGCCACACCCTCGGGCGAGGCCCCGGTAGTCATACCCAAGCCAGCCGCCCCCTCCAGTGGCCGGTCGAGCCCCAAGCCCAGCAAGGTGGATGCCGTCGAAGCGCTTGGTCGCAACGCCGGTATTACGGAGGCATGCCCACCGTCGACCGCCGTTGAGACCGCACTCGCCCAGCTTGTCACTGAGAGGCGGTTCGGACTTGCTGCCCATCTCTCGCAAGCTGCGGACCGCTCCGAGGCTGAGACGGCCGCGCTGCGCCTGGCGGCGGCCGCAGCAATCCTGCGCTCCGGATCCGGCAGTGGTGCACGGGCGGTCAGCGAGGCGCTCCAGCGGTGGGACTCCCTTGGTGCGCGGGACACCGAGGGGACCGAACTACTGTTGCTGCCCGCCCTGGTCCGCGCCGCGCTAGTGACTGGCGAGCACGTGACCGGTGCCCAATTGAAGACGCTGGCACCGCGGTTGCCGGCTGGGCTCGCCACCATTGCAATCGCTGTGGCGGACCGGGCCTTGGGGGGCGCGCTGCTCATCGCGCCCCCGATGGCCGTCATCGCAGATGTGTCCGAGGCCGAAACCAGGCTGCGCCAGATCACCGAGAACTGCCAGGCACTGCTCAAGCCCCAGCGCCTGCGGTACAACCGCGCCACCCACATAGCCAAGCGGTGGCTGGCCCCGGGCGGCATGCTTGGCGAGATGCTTCTCAGCATCGTGAATGGCGAGCTGGACGCGGACACGACTGCCCGCGCGGCCATCGAGCGACTGACCCGCCTCTCCGAGATCCACACTGAGATCGATCGGCAGGACCGTGATCTACGCGGCCCCGGCGGACGGCCCCTCCAGGGCTCTGGCCGCCAAGACCTAGTACATGTCGTCGAACGCGCCGCGGATTGCGCGAAGGCATGGCTCGACGTCACTGAAGCCTTGCGGCGCGGCACCGCCGCCGACAACGACTGGGCTGTGCAGGAGATCTCGTCAATGCGACAGGCTGTCCTCGGGCGCCAAGAGCGCGCCCTGGCGGACCTCGAGCCGACGATGAGCCGGCCCGAAATGCTGCCCGCCGCTACAGCCTGTGCCGCGCGTGAATCCCTGAGTCTGCTCTTCCACGAGCTTGAGCATGGCGCTCCCGCCCAGTCGGCCGAGCCGGAGCCCGACGCTCGTCAGATCATCGATGCGGAGCTGCTCAAGATCCCTCGCGCACCCGGCGAGCTGCCTTCAGTTTCGGACCTGCTCAAAGCCGTGGAAAGGTCGTGGGACGAGGCACTGGAACTGCAGGCCTCACAGGACGGGTTCAACGCCGCCTACCGCATCCTTGACCTCGCAGAACGAGGCGCGCTGCCTGGCGCCGCCGAGCTGCGGTTCGATATTGCCCGGCGCGCACGGTTGGAAGAGGCGGCAACGCTCCGCCACACCGAACTGAGCGAACGACATGTCGAACTCGTCGCCGAACTCCGGCGAGCCCAGGCCGACGGAGCGCTCTCCGACGACCAAGACGTCAAGCTCCAGGAACTGTTGGCAGATGTCCACCCGGCAGCCGAGGACGGAGCCCTGCGCGAGTTGAGCGCGGTACGACGCACCCTTGACCGAGTGGCAGAGCTCCTGCCCAAGTACCGGCAAGAGGCCGCCGGTCGCCTTCGGGCTCGACTGGACGCACTCCCTGACGTCACCGCAGACGAGCGGGCACAGGTACTACGTCACCTCGACACCGATGGACTCGCCACCGCGGCGGACCTTGTCTACTTCCTTGAACTCGGCGAGCCAGTACCGGAAATCCTGGCGGGTGAGTCGCACCTCATGGACTTCTTCCCAGCGATCCCAAATAAGCTGCCCGATGGCATCACTGCCCGGCTGGTCGAAGCCGTTCGCGGGCGTGAGCGGCACCCGGTCCTTCCCGCCCTCGACTACTCGCATCTGTCGGCGGACGAGGCCGCGAGGGCTGCGAGCGCACTGGACCGATGGCGGGAACTCTCGGCCACCGATTCCAAGGAACGGCAGAACGTGAACGTGCGGGACATGCTGCTGCCCGCCCTGTCACTGCTCGGGTACGAGGCCCGGCGAGCACGACCCCTGCACGACCTGCCGCGCAGCAACGAGTACCGCTTCGCGGACGTCTCTGACATCGGGATCAACGGCAGAGCCTGGGCGCCAGCGTTCGGCTCGAAGATCCTGGAACAGGGCGGAAGGGTGCGTGTCCTGATGGTCTGGGGCCGCCCCTCGGCTCAGCTGCTGCTGAGCAGAGCCGCCAAGGAGCCCAGCGGCGAGAGTCTGCTCGTCGCCCACTTCGGCACACTCGGAAGTGAGATGCGGGCGGAACTCGCCGCTGCCTCCGCCAGCCGGGTACCACTGATAGTCGTGGACGACGCGGCCCTTGCCTACCTGGCGGCCTGCGGAAACCGCCAGGTGAGCGTGGCCACCGAGACACTGCTGCCGTTTTCGGGGGTGAATCCCTACATCAAGGAGAAGCGCGGCCGGATTGGCAGAGAGATGTTCTACGGTCGCGATGCCGAGCGCAAGAGCATCCTCGACCCCGATGGCACACAGATCATCTTCGGCGGCCGGGGCCTCGGAAAGTCGGCTCTTCTCAATGACGCTGGCGACCGCTTCGCTGAGCAGCAGCCGGGCTACCACCACCCGGTCTATCTCAACCTGGACCACCACAACATCGGCAAGGGCACGGCGCTGGGGGCCGAGACGATTTGGAGTGTGCTGGATCAGGAACTGACCAGCCTTGGAGTGCTCTCTCCGCCACAGCGACGTAAGGCGCAGGCAGCCGACCCGTACGACCGAGTGCGCTCGGGTATCAAGGAATGGTTGAACGTCGATCCCCGTCGCCGGCTGCTGATCCTCATGGACGAGTGCGACCGCTTCTTCGAGGCGGACGCCCCGCATTGCACCCAGACCCGGCGCCTCAAGGGCCTCTGTGTGGAAACCCGAAACCGGATGAAGGTCGTCTTCGCGGGACTGCACTCTGTGCAGCGCTACACCCGACTCGCCCGAAATGGTCCGTTTAGTCATCTCGCGCAAACTCCGACCGTGGTTGGACCGCTGGCCCCGCAGTTCGCTGCCGATCTACTAGTCCTCCCTATGAGAGCACTGGGCTTCGAGTTCGCCGACGTTGATCTCGTGAACCGGGTGCTGGGCTACTGCTCGTACCAGCCCTTCTTGCTCCAAATGTTCGGTAGCCGGCTGGTAGAGGTGATGCAGCGCAGGCGTATCCGTGCGGACGCGGGTCAGCCTCCCTACACGATCGAGACAGCCGACGTTGAGGCCGTGGAGTCCGACCCCTCACTGAGGGCAGACATCACCGCGGCGTTCAAGGACACCCTCACGCTCGACGACCGTTACAACGTCATCGCCAATGTGCTCGCCCGGCACGCACGCGACAACGGACTGGAGACAAGGCTGAGCGACGTAGAATTGCGTGATGAATGCGCCAGTTGGTGGCGTGACGGCTTCGAGCAGCTCGACAGCGAGGGCTTCCGCGCCTATCTCCAGGAAATGGTCGGGCTCGGCGTGCTGGCTCCCAACCATGATGGCCGGGGCTGGCATCTGCGCGGGCCTAATGCCCTGCGCATGATCGGCACTGCCCAGGAAGTAGAGGCTCAGCTGCTGAGCGCCGAGACCGAATGCCGTCTGGAGGAGACCGTTGTACTGGAGGGTCGGCCTGAACTCCCGGACGGCCGGTCTGCCCCGCTTACCGTGACCCAGGTGGATGACCTGCTGGGCGATCACACCAATCAGACCCGAATCATTCTCGGCACGACTGCCACTGGCGTCAGCGATGTCGCCGACACTCTGCGGACGGTCACAGGACGGGTGGCCGGTTGGAGCATGCCTCCCATCGGGCGGATCAACGTCTTCCGCCAAGAGCTGACCTCTGGGCGGCCCGGCGAACGGCGAGTCATCGTCAGTGACCTCTCGGCTCGAGAGGTCAACGAAGAGACTTGCCAGGAGTCGCTTGAACTCGCCCAGACCCTCCTCCCCGTCCGGTCCGGAGTCACCAGGGCGGTCGTTCTTGTGGCGGGCACCGGTCAGCTTGCCCTCTGGCGCGAGCTGCTGTCGGACCCTGACACTGTCGCCTCCACAGCAGTTGTCCTCCGCCGCTACGACCGGCGCGGCCTCAAGTCGTGGGCGCAGCGTGGCGATCTCTTCGACACCGAGGAGCGGTTGACGCGGCTGCTCGATGTCACCGGAGGTTGGCCCATGCTGCTGGACCGGGCCGTCGAGCTGCGTGACGAGTGCCAGAACCAGGATCAGGCGCTGCGAAGGCTCAGCGAGGAGCTTCAGCAGAAGCGGTTTGCAGCCGGACTGGTAGAAGCCGTCGGTCTCACTGCTGATCCTCTCGTCGCAGCTGGATACCGAGCTATCGTCAGGGAGTTCGGCACCGAATGGGCCGACGAAGGGGATGTTCTGGCCGCCATCGAGCTCGCGGGGTTGTCTGAGGCAGACGCCCGGTGGGCATACGCGTGCTTGGAAGCCTTCCAGGCCCTCGCGCGGGAGGGCGCACGGCTGCGGGTGGAGTCGGTGCTGCACAGTTGCTGGATGTTGAGCGACTGACCTCTGTCTCCGTCCGGTACGGTGCCTCCTCCGTGTGACCTTGAGAGACCGCTGCCGCCCCTGTTGGCTCCGGGCGCTCACGTTGCTGGGCGACAGAGTGTGACCTTGAGCCCGTCTCAGTGAGTCTGCGTCGCAGTGGTGGCGAGATCACAACGGGCAGTTGGTCACGTGCGAGGGTTTACGGGCCCGGATGCTGGGACGTGACAGCTCGCGGCCGGGTACCGGTGTTGCGGGACCCGGGACTCGTTTAGCTCAGGTGTTTAGTCGGCGGTCGACGGCGGCCCGGGAGTGGGGGATCGCCGTCTCCGGTTACGTGATGCGCATCCTGGAAAACCCTGCCGAAAACCCCGAGGACGACCTGGGCAAGGACACCGCGCTCGCTGAGTGAGGGATACCCTGCCGGCGCGCAGTACTGGAAGGTGCGCGAGGTGGGCCTATACCGGCTGGGGAGGGCTCGGCACTCCAAGGGAGGCTGTCCACTGGGGATTCACGTGAGCACTGCTGGACATCGGCAAGTGGTGCTGAATCCAGAATGGGATGATTTCGGATGTGGTTCCCTGGGAGGCAACGCCGATGTGAAGGGGGACGGCTCGCCGAACGCCGGAACCTTTGTGGTTCTCTTCGGCCTCCGACGGCGGCAACCGGATCTGCGTCTCTGAGTAGGGCCTACGGAACCGGACCCGGCCTCCCGTGGGGAGACGGGGCCCGACCTCGTTGGTGCTCAGCGCGCCTCAGACGCGCTTGACATCACCGCTTTCGCCGTCCGCGGAGCCGCCTAGAGGTTGAAATCCCGGACACGCTTGGCGGCGCTCGACAGCACTACGATGCTCTCCTCCTTCGCGATGACGTGCCCTGCGGGAAGTTCATCGAGCGCGCTGCCAGCCGGGTGGATGGTCATGGTCGGTAGGGCGCCGCGGTCGGTGCCCCCCGAGGCCGCACGCGAGTACAGCATCAGAAGGTCGTCTTCGAGGTGATCGCCGGGCTGTTCCGCGATGCGCATGGGATGTGCCGATTTCGCGCGCAGCGTCCAGGAGCCGCAAGATGGAGTTGTGCACCGAGGGACGGCTCACGGTCATGCTCGGACCGTCGGTGCCCTGCTCCAGCGCCTCGGGGTGAGTGGAGGGTCGGTATGCCGCACTTTATTGACAGCCTGCCGTTCGACTGGAGCGAGCCGGCGGCGCGGGAACTGAGGGACTGCCTCGCCGACACATACTTCCGCGAAGAGCCGGTGATCGCGCTGGCGCAGCAGGCGGGCATCGGACCCGGCAGTGTGGCGTGGGACCGGCCCATGTCCCTGGTTTGGCACGACCTGCTAGAGAAGGCCCGCAACCAGGACAAACTACGGCTGCTCCTATCTCAGGTCACCGAAAGCGCCGACGCCGCCGTCGCCGTCAGGATCCGGGAACTCCTCCAGACGTCGCCAGTGGTGGAGGCGCCTGCGCCACCTGCGCCTGCGGGGGTCTGGAAGGACTTCGCAGAGCCGGACCAGGCTGAGAGGCAGATCTTTACGGTCCCGTCGTTGCTAGACATCGCGTTTCTGCGGCGGGCTGTGGACCTCGCGCCGGCCGTGGCCCGCTTGCTGGTCAGCATGGCATCCGGCAGCTACTACGGCACAGCCTTCAGGATCGCCGACGACCTGCTGTTGACGAACCATCATGTCCTGTTCGACCATACGGTCGGTGACCCGCCCGCCTCAGAAGCCCAGGCCTGGTTCGGGTACGAGACGGACTTCTCGGGGCGGCACGTTGCCCACGAGGTGGTGCAATGCCAGCCGGAGACTGTCATCGGGGACAAGGCCGACGACTGGGCGGTGATCCGGGTAGCCTCTCCGATGCCCCCGGGCACTCCGATGATCCCTTTGACCGACCCGGGCCAGGTCGCGATCGGCGACCGGGTGTACATCATTCAGCACCCCCGCGGTGGAGCGAAGAAGATTGGGATGCATCACAACATCGTTCGCCACGCAGACGACAATGTCGTCCAGTATTGGACTGACACTGAAGCGGGTTCGTCGGGGTCGCCGGTGTTCGATGAGCAGTGGCGGCTCGTCGCGCTTCACCACCGCTGGGTAGAGACCGGGACTGGCGCCTCGGTGGAGTACCGCAACCAGGGCATCCGTATCCAGCGTGTGGTGAATGGCCTGAGGGCCGCCGGGGTGCTGTGAGGCCGACATGGGCATCCTTAGCCAGCGGGTCTTTCTTCCCGATCAGCACCCAGACGCGGAGGAACTGCTCCGAACGATCATCATGCTGTATCCGCGTTCCCAGCCGGTCGAGGGACTCGTTCAGGCCATCGGCCTGCTGCCGGCAGAATTCCGATGGGACGTCGCCATGGCCACCCTGTGGCCGGAGGTGCTGGCTCGGGCTGCCTCCGCCGGGAGACTGCGCCAATTGGTGGAGCTCCTGCGGGACTGCAACGACGGCTACCCGCTGTTCGCCAGGCTTCTGGCGGAGCCGGATGACTCGGTCGATGATCTGATCTCCCCCGAGGAAGCGGAAATCGCCGCTCAGGCGGCGGAGCAACTGCCGGGGGTGACCGTCATGACGCCTGAGGATCGCGAACCGGACACGGTCACCCACGAGGCCGAGGGGTTTCTGGTGGGGGACCAGCCCAAGATGTACCACCTGCGCAGCGGCTACTTCGCGCCGAACCGAAGAGTGGTCGACGCCATCGAGGCCGACCTGACGAAGTGGTTGAAGGGACTCGCCAATCCTTCCGCCCGGCGTAAGGCTGGCATCCCTGTCTTCTGGATCACTGGTGCCTCGGGGGCAGGAAAGAGCATTCTGTTGCTGCAGTTGCTCGCCCGACTCAACGAGGATCCGCAGTCTAGCGTTCTCTGGCTGGGTGGGAACCTTCAACCGCTCCCGGACGCCACCGCATTCGCCGCCGAGAAGACGGCCGGCAGACGGATCGTGATCGGCATCGACGATCCGTACCTTCCCTCCCACGGAGATGCCTCGGAGTCATGGGGCAAGGCATTTGCGGCCCTTGAGAGATTCCGCCAGCAGGGGCAGTTGGAACGGCTCCCGGTCTTCGTGTGCTGCGCGCCGTCCGAGCACATGGACAAGTTCATCAACGACTACGGCTCGCAGGTGGAGGCACGTTCCCACCGGATGAATCTGCCCGGCGCCGATGAAATCTCCCGCCTCGCACAGTGGTTCGCCCAGCGGACCGGTCGACAGGCGGAGACCTCAACCGAGCTAAACGTCCTGCCGGTTCAAATCTTCTTCGAGTGGTGGCACGGGGAGGGACTCAAGGACTTCGCCCGCAAGTTCCAGAAGCGGCTCGAACTCGGTTCTTCCATAGACGACGCCGTGTCTCTGAAGGAAGTCGTGTACCGGATCATCGCCCTTAACCGCCTCTACCTCGGGTATCCGACCGCCGGGCTGGCGGGGCTGACCGACGTTGCTCGGGACACGTTCAGGAGATTTGAGGACGACCTGCACTTCGGTCCAGGCCCCGGTCGGCGTGACTATTGGCTTACACACCCTCACCTGGCCAATCTTCTTTTCGAGACCTGGTTTTCATCGGAGGAAACAAAGCAGCGTGCAGGACATTTGCGCGCTGCTTTTCTCGACGCAGTCGTCGCCGACCGGAACGGAAACATTCATGCTCCCCTGTTGAGAGCTCTGGTCTCCCTGTACCTTCACGGGGACAAATACCTGGAGGAGCCGGAGATGGCCAGCTCGCCAGACAGGAACGCCGCTTTGTGGCGCCTCGACACAGAGGAATTCCCCGACGTCATCGCCCGGGTGTCCAAAGTCCTGACCGAGCGCTATAAAGAGCTCGGCATGCAGTCGCTGGCGGCATGGGTGGAGGCCGAGAGTGCCAGCGCGGAGTGCGTGCGGGGGTGGAGCCCGCTCCGTGAGGCGTTGAGTCGTGTCGAGTCGGCGGACCGGACGACAGTCGATGTCGAGTCTCTGGTCCGGTCCCTGATGCGCGTCGAAAAAGCGAGGGCCGCCGTTCTCGGCTTTCTCGGCCGGGAGCTTCATTGGCGTCGTTGGGCTGCTCTGTGCAGCGAGCTGATTGCGGCGCGCCCGGTGCCGCAGGTGTGTCCCGTGATCCGAGCGGGGGTGGGCGCCGCCCCCACAGATGAGGGCCGACTCACCGTCCTGTGGCGCGCTATGGAGATGTATCCCGAGGACGAGGATCTCGCAGCGACAGCCCGAGACGTCCTGGCGTCCGGCCACGTCACTCAAGCTGTCGGCCGGGTCGCGGCAGCGTATCTCAAAGTCCGGCCTGCCGACGGCGGCGCCGTCCGCGACTGGGTGGTGCGTTTCAAGGTGCGGCGGCACGTCGGACCGGCCCTCGGTGCGCTCGCGATCAAGCGTGGAGAATGGTCCGCGCTGGTGCACGACGCCGCTCGTTCCTGGGTGTCAGAGTGGGCCATGGAGCCCGACGCAGGCGCTGTCCTGGCCAAGATCCTGCCGTCCTCCCAGATGAACCCCAAGATTGGGGACGCGCTGCACATGTATCTTGCCTCGACTCCTGCTGACGAATCGACGGACGCTCAGGCGGCAGCCCTCGCATGGCTCACGGCAAATCCGGCCAATAGTGCGTGGGCATTCATCTGGTGTGCGATGCCGCATCAGGTGCAGGCGCTGGATACGACGCAGGAGAGCACGCTCTCGTGGCTGCGCCAGCAGACGCGGAACAAGGGTTGGACGAGGGTCTGGCAGACGATGGCTGTACATCACGACACCCCCGCAGCCCAGCTCGTGGAGGTGGCGGATCGTTGGTTCGGCTCGCACAGGGAGGGAGAACCCTGGGCAGGCATCATGGTCCATTACGTTCGGATCTGCGATGCGTCCCGGCTGTCCGAAGCACTTGACAAGGCACGCGCTTGGCTGCTGTCCCAACCCGACTCTGAGCGGGCCTGGCCAGACCTGTTCACCGCTTGCCTCTACCGGGCCGAGGGGGAACGACGGGCGGAGTTCCTACAGGATGCCGTTGAGTGGCTGGCCGGTAACTGCGAGAATCCGCGCTGGTCGTACGTATGGAGGGCGGCGACCCGCCAGGCCGTTGGCACGGCCAGGACGGAACTCCTGAGGCAGGCTCACGCGTGGCTTTCCGACCCTGCCACGCAGCCCCCCGGTTGGCGCCAGGTTTATTTTGACTACCTTCCGGCCTGCGACGATGAAGCTGAAGACGCCCGCTCCATGGGCGAGCGCTGGATCTCCCAGAATTTTGATTCTGACGACTGGCCGGCCGTCTTCACACTGCTCGCCCTGTCCCTCCCCGACGACACGGTTGTCCAGCGCCTTTCCCAGTGGCTGCGGGCCACCGAATGCGACCGCCCAGTGGGACACATCTGGAAGGTTCTCTTCGAGGACGGGATGCGTGCTTCGCTGCTGGCTGATGAGCAGATGAAGTCGAGCATCCTGGACTGGCTGAGAAGGAATGGAAAGTGCCGAAGCTGGTGGTATATGTGGCTGCGGTCCCACACCGAGGACCCGGAGAACGAAGATTTGATCCAGGCTGCGCTGTGCGCCAATGTGTCATTGGGGCGATCTTTCGGAATCGCGAACCGTCTTGGCAAGAGCATGCAGGCAAGGCCGCGAGTTGCTGATGTTGTCGTGCAGATGCTCTCGCAGTCGCCCGACACGGCCACGTGGATCCTGGTCTGGGGTGAGCTGCTGACAAGGCATCCCGCCAATCTGGACGACAGAATTTGGTCCCTCGGGCTGCGATGGCTGGAGGCGCACACGGGGGACTGGCTGTGGCCTACCGCTTGGTCACGTCTATGGGAGGCGCCGCTCGCGGCCTGGCAGCGTGATTTGCTCATGGCGCTGGGTCTGGAATGGTGCCGGGAGGCGGACGACCACCCCTCGTGGCCGGTTTTGTGGTCCTATCTCGTCGGTCACGGGGGTGACGACCACACCGCGCTCCTCGACATGGGCCAGCGATGGCTGCGCGATCCCGTGGTGAGCGGCAAGTCGAAATTCGTGAGCCAGGTCGCGGAGATAGTGAACGCTACGCCTAGCGTCGACCACGACCAGGCGACGCTCGAACAGCAAAGCGGACAGGCCGGAGAGTCTGATGCATAGCTCGCCGCACCACCCCCCGTCGATTCGATGGATCAACCGGTCGAACTACCTCTACGTCCGCACAACCGGGCACATCGGCTCACTGATGACTCTGGTTAACCGAAGCTGCCAACGGCTCGACGTAGGACTTCTGGACAGCGTCACGATCGATGCTGACTCCGAGAAGGCACGCCGGCAACTTGGGGCATCACTTACCGCCCGTCGCTGACCGGTGCCCGCAGACGGGACAGGTACCGCGACGCACCCCCACCCCAACGCTGCGGAGCAGATCGCCGTCGTGATCTGACGCTCGCTCCGCACTCCGAGGAACTGGCCAAGATCGTGAGACGGGTCAAGGCTGGCCTCCAAGTGAGTCGACTAAGAACTCGCAGGTCAGGCTGTCGATCGTGGCCAGGGGAGAATAGAACCTACAGGCGGTTTGTAGCGTCTCAGAATGAGTGAGCAATTCTCATTCCGAATGAGCAATATCTTAGCAATTGCTCAGAATAGTGGGACGAGTGTGTGTCCGTATCCCTGATCGCGGAATGGGGTGTGTCAATTTAACGGCTGATCTTGGTTATTGAGGTTAAGTTGTTGGCCGGGGTGAGCCGACCCTCGAAGGCGATCTGGAATGCGTTGAGGGGCGCCTTCCAGCGCATGGTCCATCGCTTGCGACCCTTGCCGGTTGGGTCGAGGCTCATCAGTGCCATATAGACGCACTTGAGGGCGGCGGCCTCGTTGGGGAAGTGCCCGCGGGGCCCGGACGGCCTTGCGTATGCGGGCGTTCACGGACTCAATCGCGTTCGTCGAGCAGATGACCTTCCGGATCTCGACGTCCAAGGAGAGGAAGGGCACGAACTCGGCCCAGGCGTTCTCCCACAGTTTGGTGATCGCCGGATACTTCCGGCCCCAGGCTTCCTGGAACTCCCCGAACCGCTCCGTCGCCGCGTCTTCGCTGGGTGCGGTGTAGACGGGCTTGAGGGCTTTGGTGACCTTGTCCCAGTCCTGGCGGGCCGCGTAACGGAAGCTGTTGCGCAGGAGGTGAACCACGCCAGGTCTGGACAATCAGGCCAGACGGTCTCCACCGCCTCGGGCAGGCCCTTGAGGCCATCGCAGACGAGCATGCGCACATCGTCCAGGCCGCGGTTCTTCAGCTCGGTGAACACGTGCAGCCAGTACTTCGCGCCCTCACCGCCGTCGCCGGCCCAGATCCCCAAGATGTCCCGGGTGCCTTCGGTGGTCACGGCCATCACGACGTAGACCGGCCGGTTCGCGACCTGCCCGTCCCTGATCTTGACGTTGATGGCGGCCACGAACAGAACCGGATAGACACGGTCGAGCGGCCGGTTCTGCCATTCGGCCATTCCCTCCATCACCGTGTCGTTGATCGTGGAGATGGTCTGCTTGGACACCTCCGCCCCGTAGACCTCGGCCAGGTGCGCGGAGATCTCCCCGTGGGTGAGGCCTTTCGCGGACAGGGAGAGCACCATCTCGTCCACGCCGGACAGGCGCTGCCGCTTCTTGACGATCTGCGGCTCGAAGCTGCCGGCGGTGTCCCGGGGCACCCTGACCTCGACCCGGCCGACGTCGGTCAGGGTCTTCGCACGAGTGCCGTTGCGGCTGTTGCCGTTGTTCTTCCCGGCCGGATCGTGCTTCTCGTAGCCGATATGGTCGGTGATCTCGCCCTCCAGCGCGGACTCCAGCGCTCGCTTGGTCAGCTGCTGCCATTCGACCCGCTCCGTCATCACCAGCACATCCACGACCGCCTCCCTGCCAGAGTGCGGCGCCACGGCAGGAGAACAGGCCGCCCCAGCCCGCAGCCACCCGCAGCCTCACGCGACGACGCGGAGGCGTGACGTGCCCTTCCACGCCATCGAGATCACCCTGATCCGGCCAGCCAGCCCCGCCGAACTCCACCGCGCTGCCAAAGCGCTCCCGCTCGCTCCCGACGCCGAACACCGACACCCCATGGCGGTGGTCCCCGGCCGCAGCCACCGAACTCGCGGCAGAGCAGAGCAGGTTGGTGGCACTGCTCCGATCAGCCCACAGCGTGGGCGGCGGCTCGGACACCACCATCCTTCCGGAGCCTTCCCTCTCGCCTCACCCACAGCAGAAGCCGCATTGCCGCCAATTCCGGAGTTGTACTAGGCAATTAGTGGTTTAGGGGCATCTGGGTTGGAGCACACCTCCAGTAATAGGGGCCAGGTGTGAGCACAGCCGGGCTCAAACTATCTGCAGCCATTGCGCGTTGGGGCTCAGATACTCGTTCACGAAGGGGCGAACATGGGAAACGCGGCACCGCCTCCGCCAGCGCCGTCGGTATCCCCGCCGCCGAACCCGTCCAACCCCGCAGCACCGCCGCCGCCAGCCCCGTCGATCGACCCGCCGTCCAACCCATACATACCGTCGGCACCCCCTACGCCAGCGCCGTCGATCGACCCGCCGGAGCCTGGACTCTTCGGAACGAAGGCGATCAAGGAGCAGGGATACAACCTCGCCACCTGCGCCATCGCCATCGCACGAGGCCTTTTTCGCTGACGTACCTGGCCACTGCTCGCGGGGTGATCGGGCTCCTCATGCCCTCACCTCTCTGGAGGCGCAACTCAGTAGGGTCGGGGACTGGCGCGGTGGCTGACGCTCCGACCCGCGAAGATCAAGGCGGCAGCTGTCCAGGCCCGCGCCGTAGCCGAGTTCCTGGCCGGCGCGTATCAGGACGGAATGTCGTTGGTGCTGGGGGTGAAGACGCTGCTCGAGGCGATTGTGTGGGACGACGCGCGCACCGATGACGCCGAAGCCCCTGCTGGAAGCGGCTCGGGCAGCACCTGGGCCTCACCAGCAGCCGCCCCGAGAAAGCTGTACGGCACCGGACGCGACAATCTGTGGGCACTGTCCGCCGACCGGCACGCCGTCACTGAACTGAAGACCGGTTACACCACCGACACCATCGTCAAAATGGACCTCGACCAGCTCGGTGGCGACGTCCGCTGGGACACCGAGCAACATCCAGGTGTGACCCCGGTGCCGGTCATGGTTCACCCCAGCCGCGACCTCGACGAGCGTGCGATCGCCGTATCCGGGATGCGGGTGATCACCCCCGAGAAGCTGCAAGCACTCAAGCAGGCCGTCGTCGCATACGCCGTTGCCCTGGCCGACGGCCAAGGCCGCGGGGGCGACGAGCAGGCCGTCGTCGCACCGTGGCAGCGCCTGCACGCCCGGCTAGCGGAGGTGGTGCGGGAGGTGAGGTCTGGGCCGCTCGCGCGGCGGGTTCACCACCAAGTTCCACCTGAGAGCCGACGGCCGCTGCCGACCGCTTTCCCTGATCGTCACACCAGGTCAGCGGGCCGACTGCACCCAGTTCAAACCGGTGCTTGAGAAGGTCCGCGTCCAGAAGTCCGGGCAGGGCGCCCCGCAAGAATCCCGACAGCCTCGCGGCCGACACGGCCTACAGCAACGGCCCCTGCCGCGACCGCCCGGCGCGCCGATCTGGTGCTTGCTCACGTGGCCGTGGGCCAGGAGCGCAGCAGTGTGGCGATCTTGACGGCGATGCAGGCGGGGTCGAGGAGCAGATCACGCAGGGCAATAGAGTCCTCGTGGCTGGGCACGGGCGACCGCTCTGATCCCGCCGTGGCCGAGGGACTGGGCCTCCGCCCCTATCAACAGACGACGCTGCCGTTCGTCGAGGTGCGGCAGAATCGCCCCGAACTTGGCTGCCAGCACGGCCCGTTGCCCTTCCAACCCGCTCGTGCCAGGCCAACGAACCACTGAACAGGAAGGCACGAGTTAAATATCTGCACCCCCTTAGGGACCGCTGTGAACTAGCGACGCCCACAGGTCAGGCCGGTCGGGGTTGGCCTCGCGGAGCTCCTGGGTGGCGTGATGGAGAGCGATGGCGGCGCGGTCGGCGGCGGGTGTGTCGGGCAAGTGGCCGTAGAAGGCGTGGGCGGCGCCGGCCGCTAGGGAGTCGTCGAGGGGCCAGAGGCTGGCGATGACGTGGCGGAATCCGGCCAGGTGGAAGGCCGAGGCCAGATGGATCACCTCGTCGGCATGGTGTACGCCGCGGTCGGCGGTGGAGCAAGCGGACAGATAGGCCAGTTCGGCGGCGGTGAGGTGCAGGCGGCTGACGTCCGGTATGGAGAGGGTGCCGTCGGACAGCCGGAGCCCTCCGCGGGAGGGTGCGGCGAGGTCGGTGCTTGCGTGGCAGGCGAAGTGTGCCCAGGTGGCGTCGCGCAAGGCGGTCAGCACGTCGTCGTGGGTGGCGTCGACACCGATGAGGGGCAGCGTCGTCGGGTGGTGTGTGTGCAGGGAAGCTGCCTCGGTCACGGTGTGGGGCAGATCGGGCCAGCCGGGGGTGTGTTCGATCGCGACGGTGAGTTGCCGACGTGTTGTCGCGGTGGGCCGGGAGCGGCTATGGGCGAGCGTGCGCAGCGTCGGGGCGTAGGAGGACACGAGGTGGTCGAGCGCGCCTGATCGTCCCGGGCGGCCGGCGGCGTGGAGGGGGAACATTCCCAGCAGTCCGGTGGGCAGCCACCACACGCGTGGTTTCGATTCGACGGTGCCGATTGAGGACGGCAGGGCGTCCAGTACGGGTTCGACGGTCGATGTCCAGAGCCAGTCGAGGATTTCGGGGATCACGTGCTGCTTGCGGAGTGCTGCGGCAAGGCCGCTGGTGTGGGTGGCCTCGAGGAGCTTCTCGGTGTGAGCTGTGCAGTCGGCGAGTTTGAGGCGGTGCAGGGGCACTGGCACGGGCGCCGCGTCGGGGGTGATGATGATCGCGTCGCTCCTGTGGTAGCCGGCGTTCACGAGCACCACCGCGCCGTCTGCCGCCGCCGGCCGGAGATCGGCCAGCTTTGGTGTTAGGTGGAAGCGGTTAAATCCCCGGTGCTGTCGGATTTCGGTGAGCAAGGCGTCGTGTTCGGCCCACAACTGCTTGCGGTCCGCGACCCACTCGGCGTTCTCGACCGGCATGCGTTCTTGTGTGGCTGTGGTGGCGTTGAGCCGATTCCGGTTCTGCCGGAACCTCTGGGCAAGGCCGGGCTGTGTTTCTTCGAGCTCGGTGAGGTCGGTACGGGAGTCGAGGTGGGCAGCGAGGAGGATGCCCCTGCCCAATTCGGCGATCTCCACCGCGCCCGGGAGATCCCCATTGGCGCAATGGGCTGCGATCGCCTCACTGACCAGGCCGAAGTGCTGCTTGAGGCGGTGCTCCTGATCGGCCCAGCCAGCCTCGCGGGGCACGACCGAGGGCAACAACGTCACGGCGTCGTCCAGCAGGTCTTGCGACAAGGGGTGATCGTTCATCGCCTGAGCGAGCGAACCGGCCGCGTGCCCAGCATGGACCCGGTGGGCCGGGGGCGCGGCTGCCGCTCGGGAAACCTGCCCGGCCAGGTCACGTAGCGCCGTGTCCCCGGTTCCCTGCACGTCGGCATTGAGACGAAGGAAGTGGAAAGTTGCGAGGTTGGACAGATACATCGCTCGGTTGACGTGATCGTCGGGCGTTGCGTCCACGGCTTGCTGACCGAGTTTGATCGCCTGCTCCAGGTGCCACGATCCCTCATTGCGCTCGAACCCCGACCGATGCAGGACCGCGAGGTTGGACAGGTGCAACGCTCGGTTGACGTGATCGTCGGGCGTTGCGTCCACGGCTTGCTGACCGAGTTCGATCGCCCGCTCCAGATACCGCGACCCCTCACCCCGCTCGAAACCCGACCGGTAGGTGATCGCTAGGTTGGAGAGGTACTTGACCCGGCTGGGCCGGCGGCCAGGGATGGCCGCAATAGCTCGCTCGCCGAGCTCGATCGCCCGCTCCAGGTCGCTCGACACACCATCACGCTCAAACCTCAATCGGTAGGCTTCCCCGAGGTTGGACAACTCCCCGGCCCCGTCGGCGTCGTGACCCAGCCCAGCCGCAAGAGCCTGTTCGCCGAGCTCGATCGCCCGCTCCAGGTCGCTCGACACACCATCACGCTCAAACCTCGACCGGTAAGCGATCTGCAGGTTTCCCAATGACAGGGACCGCGCGGGGTGATCATCGGGGGTGCCCGCAACAGCCTGCTCGCCGAGCTCGATAGCGCGCTCCAAGTCGCCGGGTTCCCCGTCACGATCGAATCGGCGCGAGTAGGAGGTGGAAAGGTTCGAGAGTTCCAGCGCCTGGTCCCTGACGTTGTACGTGACCGCTCGCTCGCCTAGCTCGATCGCCCGCTTCAGATCGGTCGCACTTCCGCCGTGCTCAAACCTCGACTTGTAGCTGACGGCGAGATTGGACAGCGCGAACACCCGGTCGACATGGTCCTCCGGAACCGCCGCTACACCCTTCTCGCCTAACTCGACCGCACTGTTGAGATCGCTCGGTGCCCCAGCCCGCTGGAACCTGAGCTCGTACGCGCTTCCCAAGCAGGCCAGGTACACGCCCCGGTTGGGGTGGTCGTCAGGGGCAGCCGCCTGGGCCTCGGTCAGGAGGCTGATGCACACCTCGAGAAGGACCGGATCGGTACCGACCTGGGCGCGTTTGAACAACATGTCGCCAACCGCGGCCTGGTCCTCGTACTTCGCCTCCGGCCCGATGAGATAGCGCCACCGTTTGGGAATCCGCTTGGGGGCGTGGGCCTGTGGCTGCAGACGCCATAACGCCAGGGCCGCTTCGTCGAGTCCACTGTCCCTGAGGGAGCCCAGCTTTCCCAGGGCGTACCGGGCCGCCCTGCCCAGCAGTTCATCGAACGTCATGCCGCTCGCCCCCTGCAACTCCGCGCACCAGCTCGGGCCCCGTCGGCGGACATGAACCGCTGACACTATCTGTTGATAGGCGAATACCCACCGCTAGCATGCCTCCATTGCTGTGCCGAAAACAGGGGGAATTAGGTGGATCTTGAGGAACGGCGCGCGTTGACCGCTTTGTGTGCCGAGTTGACGGAGCTGCGGACCGAATGTGCCCAACTGCCTGAGCACCAACAGCGCTTGCTGTCCCGGATCGAAGCCGAGGCCAGAGCCCGGCGGCCGGTGCTGGCACTACTGCTTGAGTTGCTGGGCACCAGCCGTGCCGACCCGCTACGGACACTGGGCGGCGGACTGCCGGGGGTCGGCCCGGGACGGGCTGATGAGGAACGGTTTGGCTGCCCCGACGGGGCATGCGACCGGGTGGGCACCACGTATCCGGCAGGGCCGGTGCCCCGTTGCCAGCTCACCGGTGAATCGATGAAGCGGGCGTAGATCCATGGGCAGGTTCTTCGAACAACTGGCCAAGAAGCTGGCGGAGAAGTGGGTCAGCCTCCTTCTGCTGCCCGGAGCACTGTTCGCGGCCGCCACGTGGCTGGGCACACGGCTCGGACACCGGCGCGCGCTAGATCGCTCACAGCTGGACACCACCGTGTCGGACACCGCAGCCACCATCGGCCGCCAATCCACCGGAGCCCAGGTGCTCCTGCTTGCCGGAGCACTCCTGGCGACCACCGGCATCGGCCTGACGGTGCAGGCCTTGGCCGGGCCCACCCGGCTGATGTGGCTCGGCCAATGGCCCCGGCCGTTGACACGGGTACGCGCAACGCGGGTACGGAGTCGGCGCACCCGCTGGGACGCGCGCGTGGCGCGGCGACGGGAGCTGGAGAACGCCACCTCCGCCGAGTCCCGAACCCTTGATCAGCAGGACCAGATCGACCTCGCGGCTGCCCGCATCAACGGCTTCGCCCTGGCCAAGCCCGGCCGGCCCACATGGATGGGTGATCGCATCCACTCCGTCGAACAGATCGCACAGGACCGATACGGACTGGATCTGACCTTCGCCTGGCCCCGGCTGTGGCTGGTGCTGCCCGAGACCACGCGCGCGGACATCACGGCCGCTCACGCGGGGTTCGCCGCCGCTGTCGCCACCGGCACCTGGGCGTGGCCCTACCTGGTGCTGGGGGCACTGTGGTGGCCCGCAGCAGTGGCCGGTATCGGTATCGGCGTGACGGGGTGGGCACGTGCGCGTGCTGCCATCGCGGAGGTGAGCACGATGTCCGAAGCCGCACTGGACCTGCACGGCCGCGCCCTGGCCGTTGCCCTCGGCGTCAGCGGTCCGGAAACCGTGGGACCACTGACCCCCGCCGAGGGACAGACGCTCACCGGTCTGCTACGCAAAGGACGCTGACCTCGCGCACCAGCGGGGTGGCGTCGTGGATGAACGCAAGCGGACGGAGGACTCCGTGGTGCCCGACGCCGCGTCGGCGTCAGTTGCGTAGTCACGAAATCCCGTGGCGCCCCCTCGCCGGCCATGACAAGCTCGCTGCACCAAAGGCGAGTAGCTCAGCCCGGCCAGAGCAGCGGCCCGCACGTCGCAGGTTCGGAATCCTGCCGCCTCTGCCACAGCCTCCCTCTGGCGTCCTGTGCCCGGCGGGGGCGCAGTACATAGAGATCGACCGGTGGCCGCCTCTACGCCGGGTATAGCAGTCATCCCAAGCCGGAAGTCCCCTGCTGTGTCAAGGCCGTTCGGGCCTCAGCGCGGCCCAGGCTGCCGAGGCGACTGCCACCACGAGGCGGGGCACGCCGTCGCGGCGTTCGCCATCGGCCTGCCGCCCAGTGGCCTCGAAATCTCCGAGAGCGTCTGCGGCCGTTGCGGCGCCGTCGAGTTCTCCGGCCGGAACCCGGGCTATGGACCTGACCGCCGCCCCGGCTCGCGCCCCACCGAGGGCGTCAACACCAAGACCAAGATGATCAAACGGGTGATCACAGACAGCGGCTCCTGCTACGGTCCCGCCTCTGGCACGAAACGCTCACGGCGGCCGGGATCACCCACAAGCGAAGCTGGCTCTACCGGCCCCAGGCCGACGTCAAGGGCGAACGCCTCAACCGCACCCTGCTCGACGATTGGACCTACGCAAACCCCTATCGCTCAGAGGGGCGCTTCGGAGAGTTGTTCAGGGGCGTACCAGAGGTGGTGGGGGCTGGGTGAAGAGGAGGCGGGTGAGGGCGTCGCCGATGTGGGGTGTCAGCGGGCCTAGGTGATCGATACCCAGATGGCGGGCCAGGTCGCCGGCGTATTGGCGGGCGGTGGCTTCCACGAGCAGGGCATGGGTGTCGGTGGCGGTGCGGGTGCGCTGCCAGGCGGTGACGGCAATGACCGCAGTAAGGGGAGCAGCGGGCCACCACCAAGCGGTCAGCGGCGCGTACAAGAGTGCCCAGCCGCCCAAGGTGGTGGCGCGGGAGAGCCCTTGGCGGGCGGTAGTGATCTCGGCGCGCACGGACTCGGGCAGGTGAAGCCACAAATGTGGCCAGACAGTGGCGATATCCAGGTTGTAGTCCCGGTCCAGGCGGACCACGGCGGCGTGGACGCGGTCGCCGGTCCAGGTGGGCCGGTCGGGCAGTTCGGCAGCTATGCGGGCCCTGGCTCGGTAAGCGGCGTGCCGTTCCCTGGGGTCCAGGCGGATGCCGTTGACGAGGGCCGCGCGGGCCAGTTCGAGCTGCTGGTGATAGGCGTCGTGTTGGGCACCCCAGCGGTCCTTTCGTCTGGTGACCCGGCGGTCGGCGATCTGGCGGAAAGGGGACGGCCAGGCGCGCCACCCGGCAGCCAGGGTGACCCGTTCGACCAATGAGCCGAGGCCTTGAGCGGCCAGGCCGACGGCGGCCGCACCGGCCAGGACAGCAGCCAGCAGCACGACCTGCCCACCTGCGGTGGTCGCGGTGGGTGCCTTGGCCCAAGCGGTGACCTGCCCAGTGAGGTGGGCAGGATCGAGAGAGTGCGCGTGGCCCAAGATGCGAGCGGTGGTGGCCACCGCGAGGTAGAGGGCGCCAGGTAGCACGAGCAATGACAGCCACCGTTCGGCAATTTTCTTACTGAGTTCGCCCAGCAGGACGCTCAAGGTCAGAGCCGTTTCCGGAGCAGATCAAGCCCCCCGCTGATGTGACACCGCAGTGGGACGGTGGCTGGCTGGGCCCAGCAACGGCCGGAACACCGGCCTGTCGGGCACAGATAGATGAGTTCCAATGGGCTTTCATCGATCCCTGGGGGTCTCAGGCCCCTCGCTTCGTGCCCGTACACGCCCAGCGCGTCACCGCTGGCCAGTACGGCGGCATGCAGGGCGTCGAGCGGGCCGACGAGGTCCTGGCCGGCGGTGACCGCCTCCAGTAAAGCTTCCAGTGGTGAAGGGCTGTCGTTCCCGTACCTCTGTAGATCGGCCCGGAGTTGGTCCAGATGTCCGCACACATATGCCAGCCCGTCAGCGACTTGCTTCTCGGCATCGTTCACGTCGTCAACCCCCGAATTCTCCCGCTCCCGCAGTGGACGCGTCCGCCGCTCGGGTCGGTCCCGAACGCGGGCCTCCGCTACCTGCCCTGGCAAGAGCAGGCATAGCGACTGTATCGGCCCAACACGCCACCTCTCTAACGAATCCGGGGCTAGCCTTACCGTAAGTGAACAGCCAATGGGAGGTTCCCATGGGGGAACGGGAAAATCGCCTAGCTGCGGTCCAAGCTCGGCTGGAACGGGTCAGTGCCGTGCAAGAACTCTCACCGGTACTCGAGCCAGGAGCAGTCGCAGAACTGCACCGGCTCACTGAGATCCTTCGTGAGAACGACGGTGATCTTCAAGCCCGCTATGTGCTCGGCTGGCTGCACTGGTATCGCTTCCAGGCACTTCCTGAAGGCCAAGATAGTCACGACCTGGTCGCCGCGGTCGACATGTTCACCCCATGCTTCCTCGCCAGGGTCGAAGACATGCCTGAACCGCTGCGGCCCATCCTCGCCGAACAGTCGTTCCCCGCCGCCGTCAACCTGCTCCAGCAAGCTCTCGATTCCGCGGATCAAGAGTTGATATCGGCCAATGTCGACCTGTGGCGACACCTTCTGGCCGCCGTCCCGACCGACCATTCCGACAGAGCCGCGTGCTTGTGCAACCTCGGGATCGCGCTGAGGGGCCGGTTCGAACGTATGGGTGAGCAGGAGGACTTGGATGCCGCGATCGAGGTCGAACAAGCCGCGCTGGACGCCATCCCCGCCAACCATCCTGACAGAGCCGCGTGCTTATGCAACCTCGGGAGCGCGCTACAGACCCGGTTCGGTCGTACCGGTGGGCAGGAGGACTTGGATGCCGCGGTCGAGGTCGGTCAAGCCGCGTTGGAAGCCATCCCCACTAACCACCCCAGCCGGGCGATGTATCTGTCCAACCTGGGGAACGCGTTGAGGGTCCGGTTTGGATGTAAGGGTCGGCAGGAGGACTTGGATGCCGCGGTCGAGGTCGGCCAAGCCGCGGTGGACGCCACCGCCCCCAACCATCCCGAGCGGGCGATGTATTTGTCCAACCTGGGGAACGCGTTACAGATCCGGTCCGAATGTACCGGTGGGCAGGCCGACCTGGACGCCGCGATCGCCATCTTCGAGGCCGCTCGGGACGCCACGCCCCCCAACCACCCGAACCGGGCCGGGTATCTGTCCAACCTGGGGAACGCGTTGAGGGTCCGGTTTGGTCTTAGTGGTCGGCAGGCGGACTTGGATGCCGCGATCGAGGTCGGCCAAGCCGCGCGAGACGCCACCGCCCCCCATCATCCCGAGCGGGCGATGTATCTGTCCAACCTGGGGAACGCGTTACAGATCCGGTCCGAATGTACCGGTGGGCAGGCCGACCTGGACGCCGCGATCGCCATCTTCGAGACCGCGGTGGACGCCACCGCCCCCAACCACCCCCACCGTGCCGCGTGCTTGTCCAACCTGGGGAACGCGCTGAGGGTCCAATTCGAACATACCGGTCGGCAGGAGCACCTGGATGCTGCGATCGAGGTTGGCCAAGCCGCGGTGGATGCCACCGCCCCCAACCATCCCGAGCGGGCGATGTATCTGTCCAACCTCGGGATCGCCCGACAGACCCGGTTTGGTCGTACTGGTGGGCAGGAGGACTTGGATGCTGCGATCGAGGTTGGCCAAGCCGCGGTGGATGCCACCGCCCCCAACCACCCAGCCAAAGCCGTGTGTCTGTCCAACCTGGGGAACACGCTAAGGCTCCGGTTTGGCCGCACGGGTCGGCAGGAGGACTTGGATGCTGCGATCGAGGTTGGCCAAGCCGCGGTGGATGCCACCGCTCCTAACAATCCCAACCGAGCAAAGTATCTGTCCAACCTGGGGAACGCGCTGCAGGCTCGATCCGAACGTACCGGTGGGCAGGAGGACCTGGGTGCTGCGATCGAGGTTGGTCAAGCCGCGGTGGATGCCACCGCCCCCAACCATCCCGAGCGGGCGATGTATCTGTCCAACCTGGGGAACGCGCTGCAGGCTCGGTTTGAACGTACCGGTGGGCAGGCCGACCTGGACGCGGCGATTCCCATTTTCGAGACCGCGGTGGATGCCACCGACCCCAACCACCCCAACCGTGCCATATACCTTTCCAACTTGGGGAACGCGCTGTTGTTCCGGTTCGAATGTACCGGTGAGCAGGCCGACCTGGGTGCTGCGATCGAGGTTGGCCAAGCCGCGGTGGATGCCACCGACCCCAACAATCCCAACCGGGCCGGGTATCTATCCAACTTGGGGAACGCGCTGTTGTTGCGGTTCGAATGTACCGGTGAGCAGGCCGACCTGGGTGCTGCGATCGAGGTTGGCCAAGCCGCGGTGGATGCCACCGCTCCCAACAATCCCAACCGAGCATCGCATCTAGTCAACGTCGGGAACGCGTTGCGGGCCCGGTCTGAATACACCGGCCAGGATGCGGACCTGGATACGGCAGTGTCCGTGTATGTGCAAGCGACGCAGGTCGGTTCGGCCGCACCGTCCACCCGTATCAGGGCGGCCTACGTGGCAGCATCGTTGGTCGCACCATCTCAGCCAGGCCGGGCCGCCAGTCTGTTGGAAGGCGCGGTTCGGCTGCTGCCCGAAGTAACCCCACGCCAACTCGAACGCAGCGACCGGCAGCATGCGCTCGGCGGGTTCGCCGGCCTGGCCGGCGAGGCCGCTGCCTTCAGCCTCGCAGACGCCGAGGCACCCCCCAACGAGAGGGCGACTCGGGCCCTGCAGCTGCTGGAAGCCGGTCGAGCCGTGCTGCTCAGCCAAGCACTGGAGATTCGCAGCGACCTCACCGACCTCACAGAGCACCACCCGGGTCTGGCCGTACGGTTCGCCGAGCTGCGCGACTTGCTCGACCGGCCAATGGACACCGCCGATCCCTTGCTGACCAGCGATGACAAGGACTGGTCCGACCGCACCGCCCGGGATCGTCGCCGAGTGGCCGAGGAACTCGCCCGGACGTTGATCAAGATCCGCGCCCTTGAAGGCTTCAGATCCTTCGCCCTTCCCCCGACTGTCGACGAACTGCTCGCCCAGGCCGCATACGGCCCAGTGGCGGTGTTCAACGTCAGCCCCTATCGCAGTGACGTCCTGCTGCTCACCCAGAACGGCATCGCATCCCTGGAACTGCCCGCGCTCACCTACGACACCGTGGTCGATCAGATCAACGCCTTCCAGCAGGCCCTGCCAATCACGACCGACCGGGACGTGACTTCAGCGGATCGGCGCGGCGCCCAGGCCAAGTTGCGCGGGGTCCTGGAATGGCTGTGGGACTCTGCAGCCGAACCCGTCCTATCCGCCCTTGGTCATCACTCCCAGCGTGTGCCGAGCACGGAGTGGCCCCGGGTGTGGTGGGTCCCTGGGGGACTGCTCGGGCAACTGCCCTTCCACGCCGCCGGCTATCACACCGACGCGCCCGGCAAACCGGGTCGACGCACCGTGATGGACCGGGTTATCTCCTCCTACACCCCAACCATCCGAGCCCTGCGCCATGCTCGTCAACACACCCAGGAGTCGACCGCCGCAGCGGACCGGGCGCTGATCGTCGCGATGCCCACCACCCCCGAAGTCAACGGACGGTTGCGTTACGTTCCAGCAGAGGTCGCCATGCTCCGCACGCGCCTCCCCCAGTCCATGGTGCTCACCGAACCTGACCCCCTTGAGGGCGATGATGTCACCGCAGCAGAACACACCCCGACCCGGGCCAACGTCCTCGCCCTGCTGCCCGACTACCCGGTCGCCCACTTCGCCTGCCACGGCGACACTCACCCAACCGACCCCTCCAAGAGCCTTCTGCTGCTCCACGACCACAGGAGTGATCCACTCACTGTCGCCAGTCTCGCTGGCGTAAATCTCGGCCAGGCGCGACTGGCCTACCTTTCGGCCTGCCGCACCGCCTTCATCGGCACCAGCCAGTTGATCGATGAGGCGATCCACCTCTCCTCAGCGTTCCAGCTCGCCGGGTACCCCCACGTCATCGCCACCCTCTGGGAGATCGACAGCGCTATCGCCGTCACCATCGCCGACACCTTCTACACCGCCCTGAACACCGCCGAAGACTCGCTTGCTACCGACCGCGCCGTCCACGCCCTCCACCACGCCGTACGCGCCATCCGCGACCAACACCCAGGGTTGCCGTCTCTATGGGCCGCACACCTCCACGCTGGCCGCTGATCATGCCCAGGGATGGACGGCGAACACATGGACGCATGAGCACCTGCAACATCTGCACGAGGGCGTCGTAGGGTTCGAGCACGACCCCTGCCTGCCGAAGGTCACCTGCGATTTCTTTCTCGATGAGGCACAAGACGCCAACCCAATTGAGTCGCTCTTGCGTAGAGGTGCCTCCAAACGTTTCAGACACGCGTTAGGGGAACGGCGATGAGCTCGTCGATCGAGGCGGAGTGGCGGGTGGTGCCCCCATACGGTTCGTCAAGGAAGGGCGGAGCATGGCGGGGCGTGTGAGCTGCTGTGGGATGACGTCACGTACTTCTTGTCCGTGAGCGGCTGGCAGGGCAAGGCGGTGCCGTGCTGCCTGTGCCCCGGGCGGAGGAAGTACGGCACCGCCCGGCTCAGTGCCCGGAGCTGCGGGGTCTTGCCAGCAGCTTGTTGTGTTGGCGATCTTCCGCGTCCATGCGGCGGAGGAGATCGACTTCGACTCGCTTCGGCCAGCTGGTAAAACGGTGGGTGGCGGTCGCGGCTTCTCCGCGACCGTTTCCCGGCCGGCCGGCCGGCCGGCCTGCCCTGGCCGCAGCAGCTCGCGATGCACCTCACACCGGAGAGCCTGGTTGCCGGAAGCCCCTGCACTTCTCGAGGCGACCGCGGCCAGGCACGGCCAACCACAAGTGCGGCAAGACCCCTCGCTCCGTACGCCAACGAGATTGGCCAAGATCGCGAGACGAATCAAGGCTGGCCACTTAGTGAGACAACTAAGGACTTGGAGGCCAGGCAGTCGCCAGTGGCCATGGGAAATGAGAACCTACACCGCGCCGACGGGGTCGGCTGCGGCGTCTCGGAATGAGTGCGCGTCACCGCTCAGCATCGCTCGTGAGCAGGGCCGGCGAACCATCTTTCGCGTCGCCTGCAACGTCGACATCGGTCGGCGACCCGACGGGGGAAAGCGCGTCAGCGTTGTTGTGCGGCTTTTCTCCTGCGAGCCGTCGGCGGCCTCGGCGTCCGGTCCGGCGCCCGGTCGGGCGAGCCGATGCGCAAGGCGTTGCCCGCGCCGCTTCCCGGCAGGACGGCACGGGCAACATCCCCGGGCGAAGCCGTATTTGCCGTCACGCCGGAGTGGTTGCCGGCGACGGGGGCACCCGAAGTCAGGTGAAGACTTCCACACCGCACACGGAGGAACAGCACCGGCAACCGGCCCCGGCGCCGAGGCGTTGGGTGAAGCCGGTCGTCGTGGTCGCCCTGCTGCTGGCGCTTCTCGCGCTCATCGGCCGGCTCAGCCCGTTCCCGGGCTTCGGTGATCTCTTCGGCGACGAGACCCGTGACAGGACGGGTCCCGCGCTGCTCAAGTCCATTAAGGACATGAGCCGTTACGAGGGCGCCGCCGGCGACTTCCAGGTGGTCGTCGACTTCGAGAAGGACGCGAAGTTCCTGCCCGACGCCATCCGGGGTACGCGGACCCTCTACGTGGCCGCGGGTTCGGTCGGCGCCTACGTCGAGCTGGGAAAGCTGGACGACGAGGACATCCGGGTGAACTCCGACCGCACCGAGGCCGTGCTGCGTCTGCCGCACGCCCGCCTCGGCAGCCCCGCTCTGGACCCCGAGCGCTCGTACGCGGTGTCCAAGGAGCGTGGACTGCTGGACCGTCTCGGCGACCTCTTCTCGGACAATCCGGCCGACGAGCGGGCCGTGCACCGGCTGGCCGCCCAGCACATCGGTGAGGCGGCGAAGCACAGCGAGCTCACTGCGCGGGCGGAGAAGAACACCACGAGCATGCTCGAGGGACTGCTGCGCTCGCTCGGCTTCGAGCGCGTCACCGTCGAATTCGGCTGATGCGTTGAGGGCGTCGCGGTGAGTCCCTCGGCTGCCGCGGTAGCCGCCACGCAGGTTTGCTCAGGAACGGCGGGAGGACTGCGGTGGCACCGGGTGGGCCTACGGCAGACCGACCGCACCGAGACGTACGTAGCCCTGGAAGACCCACGGGGCGTGTGGGCCCAGGACACCGCCAGTGTCGACATCCGCCCCGTCGCCCCTCCTGCTCCACCGGCCGAGCCCGCCGGCCGGCACCCGCCTGCCCGGGCCGCGACTGCCGCCCGAAAGGCGGCGGCGTCCAGGCGAGCAGGGCTGGGAGGACGCCGGCAGCGCCCCCCAATTGCCCCGGGGTACCGGACGAATCGCCGGGATTGCGCGGACTGTGCTGATCCCGGAAGTCTCTGGTCCGTACCGGGAGGCCTACCGAGGAGGGGAAGAGCCCCGGAACATGGCAGGCTTGGCACATGGCCGTTCAGATCAGCCCCAGTATCCTCTCCGCCGACTTCTCCCGCCTGGCGGAGGAGGCCAAAGCCGTCGAGGGCGCCGACTGGCTCCATGTCGATGTCATGGACAACCACTTCGTGCCCAACCTCACCCTGGGCGTCCCGATCGTGGAATCCCTCAGCCGCGCGACGGACACCCCGCTGGACTGCCATCTGATGATCGAGGACCCCGATCGGTGGGCCCCGCAGTACGTCGAAGCGGGGGCCGGGTCCGTCACCTTCCATGTCGAGGCCGCCGCCGCTCCGGTACGGCTGGCGCGCGAGATCCGGGCCAAGGGCGCCCGCGCGTCGATGGCGCTCAAGCCCGCCACCCCCATCGAGCCGTACGAGGACCTGCTCCCCGAGCTCGACATGCTGCTGATCATGACCGTGGAGCCCGGCTTCGGCGGCCAGGCCTTCCTGGACATCATGCTGCCCAAGATCCGCCGCACCAGGGAGCTGATCTCCAAGCACGGCCTCGAGCTGTGGCTGCAGGTCGACGGCGGGGTCTCGGACGCGACGATCGAGCGCTGCGCCGAGGCCGGCGCGGACGTGTTCGTCGCCGGTTCGGCGGTGTACGGGGCGCAGGATCCGGCGCAGGCGGTGCGGGCGCTGCGCGGCAAGGCGCAGCAGACCCTCTCGTCGGCGCCCTGGGCTTGCAACCACTGAGCCACAAGCAAGTGAACTCGGCCCATCAGGGCCGATCAAGGTCCGGCGGATCTGACAGGATGACGGATCCGGAGTGTGTACAGCAGTGAGGAGATCGCGGTGTCGACGGGCCGATCAGCCATGCGGATGGGACCCGCTGAGCTGGTGCAGGCGGCGGCCATGGCCCGCCGCTTCTACCTCGAGGGCAAATCCAAGATCCAGATCGCGGAGGAGTTCGGCGTAAGCCGCTTCAAGGTCGCGCGGGTCCTGGAGACGGCGCTCGAGCGTGATCTCGTACGGATCGAGATCCGCGTACCCGCCGAGCTGGACGCGGAGCGCTCCGACGCGCTCCGCGCCCGCTATGGCCTGCGGCACGCGGTCGTCGTCGAGTCCCCGGCGGAGGGCGAGGAAGAGTCGCCCGACCCGGAGAACCTGGGCGAGGTGGCCGCCGACCTGCTCGGCGAGCTGGTGAACGAGGGCGATGTGCTGGGTCTGGCCTGGGGCCGGTCCACCATCCATATGGCGGCCGCGCTCGACCGGCTGCCGCCGTGCACGGTCGTGCAGCTCACGGGCGTGTACGACGCGGGGACCGCCGAACGCGGCTCCGTCGAGGCGGTGCGGCGTGCCGCGCAGGTCTCCGGTGGCGAGGCCCACCCCATCTACGCCCCGATGCTGCTGCCCGACCCGGCGACCGCCGCCGCGCTGCGCAATCAGACCGGGATCGCCCGCGCTTTCGAGTACTTCGACAAGGTCACCGTCGCCGCGGTCTCCATCGGCTCCTGGGAGCCGGGTATCTCGACCGTGCACGACATGCTCACCGACGAGGAGCGCGCGCACTACGCCTCGCTCGGCGTCGCCGCCGAGATGTCCGCGCACCTCTTCGACGCGGAGGGCCGTCGGGTCGGCCGCGACCTGGGCGAGCGGTGCATCACGGTCGAGGCAGACCGGCTGCGCCGTATCCCCGAGGTGGTGGCGATCGCGGGCGGCCAGCGCAAGGCGGAGGCGATCGCTGCCGTGCTGCGCTCCGGTCTGGTCACCAGCCTGGTGACGGACACGGCGGCAGCCGACCATCTGCTCACCGCCCCGCCGGGACCGCGGCCCGCACTCGACCGGGCCGACCCCGACGACTGACGGGGGACGGTTCGCAGGAGGACTGCCGGACAGCGGTCGGGGGCCGGCAGCCCGAGCGGCACCGCGCCTCGTGCGCCGGGCTGAACGCTGCCGCATGCCGGATCGGTGCGGTGCGGCCGGACCGCACCGGCCGGTGGGTAGCGGGAGGAGCGCCGGGAACGAACAGTGGACGCGGGCGACCCGGTCGCCCAAGCCCGTGCGGAGTACCGTCCTTGGCTCGTCGTCCGGCCGCCTGTGCCCGCTGACGTCTTCCACGGCCCTGATGCCGTCCGGGCCGCGGCGCGGGCGTTGAGCCGCACGCCGCCCCGGACACCCGGCGGGACGCGTTTGGAGGATCCGCTCGACCGCACGGCTGTGAGCTGGACCTTTCTCCCAGCCCGCACATGCGTATGGGCATGGGAGAATGAAGTACGTGCGATTTCCCCGGCTGAGATGACCGGGGGCCAACTCCGATCGACTGGGATGATCAGCACGTGCGTTTCCTCAATGACCTGAAGCCGCCGTACGACCTCACGTACGACGACGTGTTCATGGTGCCGAGCCGCTCGGCCGTCGGCTCCCGCCAGGCCGTCGACCTCTCCGCTCCCGACGGCACCGGCACGACCATCCCGCTGGTCGTCGCGAACATGACCGCCATCGCGGGCCGCCGTATGGCCGAGACGCTCGCCCGCCGCGGTGGTCTTGTCGTCATCCCCCAGGACATCCCGATCGACGTCGTCACCGACGTCATCTCCTGGGTCAAGACGCGCCACCTCGTGCTCGACACCCCGATCGTGCTCGCCGCCGGTCAGACCGTCGCCGACGCGCTGTCCCTGCTGCCGAAGCGGGCGCACGAAGCGGGCGTCGTCGTCGATGCGGACCACCGGCCGATCGGTGTCGTCACCGACGCCGACCTGTCCGGCGTGGACCGCTTCACGCAGCTGTCCGAGGTCATGTCCCGGGACCTGCTGCTGCTCGAGGCGGACATCGACCCGCGCGACGCCTTCAACAAGCTCGACCACGCCAACCGCCGCTACGCCCCCGCCGTGGACAAGGACGGCCGCCTCGCCGGCATCCTCACCCGCAAGGGCGCGCTGCGCGCGACCCTCTACAGCCCCGCCGTCGACAAGAACGGCAAGCTGCGCATCGCCGCCGCCGTCGGCATCAACGGCGATGTGGCGGGCAAGGCCAAGCAGCTCCTCGACGCGGGCGTGGACACGCTCGTCATCGACACCGCGCACGGCCATCAGGAGTCGATGATCAGCGCGATCAGGACGGTCCGCGCGCTCGACCCGCGGGTGCCGATCGTCGCGGGCAACATCGTCGCCGCCGAGGGCGTACGCGATCTCATCGAGGCCGGCGCGGACATCATCAAGGTCGGTGTCGGCCCCGGCGCCATGTGCACCACCCGCATGATGACCGGCGTGGGGCGGCCGCAGTTCTCGGCCGTGCTGGAGTGCGCCGCCGAGGCCAAAAAGTTCGGCAAGCACGTCTGGGCCGACGGCGGAGTGCGCCACCCGCGCGACGTCGCCATGGCGCTCGCCGCCGGCGCGTCCAACGTCATGGTCGGCTCCTGGTTCGCCGGTACGTACGAGTCGCCGGGCGACCTCCAGCAGGCCCCCGACGGGCGTCTGTACAAGGAGTCCTTCGGCATGGCGTCCGCGCGCGCCGTCCGTAACCGTACGAGCGAGGAGTCGGCGTACGACCGGGCCCGCAAGGGGCTGTTCGAGGAGGGCATCTCCACCTCGCGGATGTTCCTCGACCCGGCCCGCCCCGGTGTCGAGGACCTGATCGACTCGATCATCGCCGGTGTCCGCTCCTCCTGCACCTACGCCGGCGCCGGCTCCCTCGAGGAGTTCGCCGAGAAGGCGATCGTCGGCATTCAGAGCGCCGCGGGCTACGCCGAGGGCCAGCCGCTGCACGCCAGCTGGATCTAGTCGCAGCCCATTCAACGTCCGGCCCGCGCGCTCGCCGCCCGGGCCGGACGTGTTGTTCGGCGTCAACTCGACTGCCCAGGCATGTGTGGAGCAGGACGGGGTATACGCGCTCTGCACTGACCACGGAGCAGGGGAGGACGAAGTGTCCACGGCGAGCACGGTCCCGGCCGAACTCACGCAGCCTGGTACACAGCGCCTGAACATGGCGGAGCTGGATCTTCCGGATGTTCGGAAACCGGGGGAGGTCGCACCCAAGGACGCACGCGCGATCTCGAGGCTCTTCTTCGTTCGGCTCGCCGAGCTGGACGAGGGGACGCACGAGCACCAATACGTACGGAACACCCTCATCGAACTCAATCTGGCGCTTGTCAGATACGCGGCCGGCCGCTTCCGTAACCGCGCGGAGCAGATGGAGGACATCGTCCAGGTCGGCACCATCGGCCTGATCAAGGCGATCGACCGGTTCGAGCTGAGCCGCGAGGTGGAGTTCGCGACCTTCGCCGTCCCGTACATCGTCGGCGAGATCAAGCGGTTCTTCCGCGATACGAGCTGGGCCGTGCATGTGCCGCGCCGGCTCCAGGAGTTGCGGATCGATCTGGCCAAGGCCACCGACGAACTCTCCCAGAGGCTCGACCGCGCGCCGAGGACCGCCGAACTGGCCGAGTACCTCGGACTCGACGAGGAAGAGATCATCGAGGGCGTGGTCGCCAGCAACGGCTACACGGCCGGCTCGATCGACATGCCCGTGGACGACGCGTCCGACCACACGCCGACGCCGCTGTCCGACCGGCTCGGCGCGCCCGACGCCGACCTGGAGACCGCGGAGAACGTCCAGGCGCTCAAGCCGCTCATCGAGGAACTCGACGACCGCGAAAAGAGGATCCTCCAGATGCGCTTCGGAGCGGAGATGACCCAGTCGGAGATAGGCGTGGAACTCGGCGTTTCCCAGATGCATGTGTCCCGGCTGCTGACGCGCATCACCTCACGGCTGCGTGACGGCCTGCTCGTGGTGGAGTGAGACTCCGCCCCGCGCATCACCAGTTCCCCCCACGGGAAAAGCGGCGTTCCGACTGACCGGGACGCCGCTTCCGCGTGCCCGCTTCCCCGTGCTCCGGGTCCGGGAATCAGCGGCGTGTTCCGGGACCGGCGGTGCTGGGATCAGCAGGCGGTCCGAACCGAGACCGGTCGCATCCAGGTGGCCTGCACCCTCTTGCCGTACGGCAGCGGGCAGACCTCCACGCGGCTCGCGAGCCGGAGCACCATGTGCCAGCCGAAACCGCCGCCGCCGGCGAAATCGGGCTCGCGCGGTACGGGGGGCAGCGGGCTGGAGTCGTCTATCTCCACCACCAGCGTGTCCTGCCCCGCCGTCAGGTGCAGCCGCCACCATCCGGCCGTGTGCCGCATCGCGTTGGCGACCAGCTCGGCGACGACAAGCAGCACCGCGTCCCCGTCGACCCAGGGGCAGTACTGCGACAGGAAGTCCGCGGTGGCATGGCGGGCCCCCGCGCTGTCTTTGTGTGGCGATTCCTCGATCACCACATGCGGCTCTGCGTTCATCACCGCTCGCATACCCCGGTTGTCGCACTTTTATCAGCCAGTGAACATTACGTGTCGGACGGCCGGGCTGACGAGATCGCCGGGCGGAGTGCGCCGGCGACCGCGGCGGCCAGCA
This sequence comes from Streptomyces sp. NPDC002926, assembly GCF_053591755.1. Lineage (NCBI taxonomy): Bacteria > Bacillati > Actinomycetota > Actinomycetes > Kitasatosporales > Streptomycetaceae > Streptomyces > Streptomyces sp. NPDC002926. The sequence goes on along the minus strand of NZ_JBSFUK010000012.1, from coordinate 89,472 downwards.
CGGCATGCCCCTCGTCATTGGGGTGCACGCCGTCGGCCAGCTGCCCGGGACCGAGCAGATCGCGTCCTGGCAGCAGCGTGAGCCGCTGGTCGCCGGACCCGTCGGCGATACGGTCGCGGACGGCCTCCTCCATTGCCGTACGCAACTCGGCGAGGGTGGCGCCGAGCGGATTCGCGGTCTCCTCGGCGTCGGGGCGCAGTACTGGGGAGACCAGCAGGAGCGGGATGTCCGGGTGCCCCTGGCGTACGAGCTCGATGAACGCGCGCGTCGTCTCGTACAGGAGCGGGACGGAACAGGGAATGCCGGTCCAGCAGTTGGTGCCGAAAGCCAGAGTGATCACATCGGCGGGCAATGCCGACAGTTGCTGCGCCGTGGCCAGCTCGCCCCGGGCGCCGCCCGCGTACCCGAGGTTGACGGTGTCCACGCCGAGGGTGCGGCCGACGATCGCCGGCCAGGAGTGGGCGGGGCGGGTGGACCACCAGCCCTCGGTGATGGAGTCGCCGTGGACGAGCCAGCGCGGGCGCGGCGCGGCGGGCGTGACCGTGCCACCGATCGCTCGTACGCCCAGGATCACGGGGGACTGGGCCTCGGGCGGATGGACGGTGAACGGGCCCCTGGTGCCGCCGGGCAGGCTGATCGTGACGACCGCCTCCTCGGCCGGGTCGGTGAAGGTCTCGGACACACAGCCGTCGCCCTGCCAGAGCGCGAAGCAGTGCGCGAGATCCCGTAGCGCGTCGGTCGGACCCGGCACGGCGGCGCGGAAGCGGATCTCGACCGCGTCCGCGCCGTCCGCCGTGAATTCCAGCCGTACGCCGGTGGGCAGTGCGGCCCGCTCGCCGGCGTCCCACGGCAGCCGGCCCAGGTCGGCCGGGTCCGCGCGCACCGCGCGCCCATGGTCCAGCCAGGCCACGCCTCGCAGAAAGGGTCCGGGGTCGAGCCAGGTCACGCGGGCCTCCCAAGGTCGGGTGCGGGAACCGCACGACCACTGTCCGGTCCCAACACTGTCCAGTCCGGCGCGGCACCATGCGCCGGACATGGCGGGTGTCCGCGGAGTCCGTTGCCGGACCCCTCCGGAGCCCCCCGCCGTTACCTGCAGGAACATTGCGTTGCGCATGCCAAATCGCGTAGCTTGACTGCGCTTACCGGGGGGTAACCATCGTTGATCTGTTGCCCCCGATCCGTTGTCCTATGTTCTGGGGAGACCATGCGCCGGCGATGGGGCCGCCCCACGATCCGCGGCCGGATCGTGACTCTGACGGTCATACCCGTCATCGCTCTGATGGCGCTGTGGACCTTCGCCATGGTCTCGGTAACCGGCGACCTAAGGGCTCTGATCCGGGTCCAGAGCGTGTACGAGGACTTCGGCACCCCGGTCGACACCGCCGTGGGGCAGATCCAGATCGAACGCAGGCTCACCGCCGAGTATCTGGGAGCGGGGCGGAACGACGGCCCGGCCACCGTCGCCGCGCTGACCGGGCAGCAGCGTTCGACCGACGAGGCCGTCGGCGCCATGCGGGACGCGATCGGCGACCGGGAGCGGCGTGCGGACCTCACCGAGCGCCAGCGGCAGTCGCTCGACGAGATGGCCGCCGCCGTCGACGGCCTGGAGGACCTGCGTGGGCGGGTGCTGGACCGGGCGATCTCCTGGGCGGACGCCGTCGACGCGTACACCACCCTCGTCCAGCCGACCTTCGACGTGCAGTCCACGCTCACCGCCCTGCAGGCCGGCCAGCTCGCCCGAGAGGGGCAGGTCGTCGTCGAGCTGGTGCGTGTGCGGGAGTTCGTCTCCCGTGAGGACGCCCTGGTCGCCGGGGCGCGTGCCGCCGGAAGTCTCACCGACCGCCAGTACGACGCGCTCACCGCCACCATCGAGGACCGGCGGGTCTTTCACCGCACGTACGTCCCCGACCTCCCGGACGACTCCAGGAAGCTGTTCACGGACTTCGAGGCGAGCGCGGAGTACCGCGCGCTGACAGCCGGTGAGGACGCTCTGCTGCGGGCCGGCGCGTCCGGTGCCGGCAGGGCCATGGCCGCCGACTCCTGGCGGACCACGACGGACCGTGCGGTCAAGCGGTACATGCTGCTGTGCACCGATTCGGCGCTGAACACCGCCGACCGCGGCCGGGCCTTCGCCTACCGGGAGATGGTCAAGGCCGCGGTCGTGGGTCTGCTCGGACTGATCGCGGTGGGCCTGTCGATCTGGTTCTCGGTCACCAGCGGCCGGCGCATCTCGCGCCGCCTGGAGGAGCTGCGCGACGCCGCCGAGGTGCTCGCCACTCGGCAGCTGCCCGATGTGATGGAACGGCTCGGCGCGGGCGAGGAGGTGGATGCGGCCGCTGCCGCGCCGCCGCTGGACTTCGGCGACGACGACAGGGGTCTTGACGAGATCGGCCAGGTCGGCCAGGCACTCAACACCGCCCGGCTGGCAGCCGTCGAAGCCGCCGTGAAACAGGCGACCCTGCGCCGTGGCGTCTTCGCCGTACTGCTCAACATCGCCCGCCGCAACCAGGCCCTGGTGCACCGGCAGTCGAAGCTCGTCGACACTCTGGAACGCCGCACCACCGACCCGGACACACTCGAGGACCTGTTCCGGATCGACCATCTGACGACCCGGATGCGACGCCACGCGGAGGGGCTCATCATCCTCTCCGGGGCCACGCCGGGACGACGCTGGCGCAAGCCGGTACCCGTGGTGGACATCGTGGCCGCCGCGGTGGGCGAGATCGAGGACTACACCCGGGTCGTGGTGCCACCGATGCCGGCCGTGGGCATCAGCGCCGAGGCGGTCGCCGACGTGGTGCACCTCGTCGCCGAACTTGTCGAGAACGCCACGGTGTTCTCCCCGCCGCACACCCAGGTCACCATGCGCACCGGCCGGGCCGGCAACGGATTCGTGCTGGAGATCGACGACCGCGGGCTCGGTATGGACGCGGACGAACTGGACCAGGCGCACCGGACGCTCGCGCGGCCCCGCGACTTCGACCCGGCACAGGACGAGCGCCTCGGCCTCTATGTCGTGGGCCGGCTCGCCGAGCGGCACGGCATCGGGGTCACCCTCACCCGCTCGCCGTACGGCGGCACCACGGCCGTGGTGCTGCTGCCCCACCCGATCCTCGCTCCCGTCGAGCCGGCCCCGTCGGGCCCCTCGGCCCCGTCGGCCCAGGAAAGGGAGTCGGCGGACAGGCCACAGCCCGCCCCGGTCCGTGCCCTGCCGACAGCAGTACCCCGGGCGCTGGAGGTCGTACAGCCGGTTCACGCCCGGGCCCCGGAGGAGCCGCGGGCACAGCCCGCCCCGCAGCCGCCCGAGCCCGCCCCGCAGGCACTCGGACTGCCGACCCGGGTGCGCCAGGCATCGCTCGCCGCCCCGCTGCGCGACGCACCGTCCGCAGCGGCCGAGGACAGCGACCGTGAGGTGTCCCCTGAAGAGATGCGCTCGATCTTCGGGTCCTTCCAGCGCGGTCTCGATCGCGGCCGCAAGGGAGATCCCGCAGGACCCGCGTCGCCGGGGGCAGCGCCGCGCCCCCGTACGACCGATGAAGGGACACACGACGATGGCTGACGAACCCACGGAGGACCGGTCCGGCCTCGGCTGGCTGCTCGACGATCTGCTGGCCAGGACCGACCATGTGCTCCAGGCGGTGCTGCTGACCGCGGACGGTCTGGTCAGCAGCGCCTCCAAAGGGATGGCCAGGAAGGACATCGAGCATCTCTCCGCCGTCTGCGCGGGCTTCCACAGCCTCGCCAAGGAGGCCGGCAACCGCTTCGGGGCCGGGTCCGTGCGGCAGACGATGGTGATGCTCGACCACGCCTTCCTCTTCATCACTCCGGCCGGCGACGGCAGCCGGCTTGCGGTGCTCTCGGACCCCGAGACCGATGTCGGACAGCTGGCCCACGAAATGTCGCTGCTGGTCAGGCGGGTGGGCCGGCATATGGCTGTCCCCACGCGCTCGGCCTCCGAGGCCACCGACACCTAAACCGTGAGCGACCACTGGTACGAGGACGAGACCGGGCCTCTGGTACGGCCGTACACCGTGGCCGGCGGCCGGACACGTCCCGCCGCCGAGCACACCATCGATCTGATGTCGCAGGTCACCGCCGTGGACCCGACTGGTTCCGAGCCGCGGCTCGACCATGCCCGCAGCTCGCTGCTCGAGCTGGTGCGCCGCGAGCCGCGTCCGGTCGCCGAGATCGCCGCCGACGCGGATCTGCCCCTCACCGTCGTACGCGTCCTGTTGGCCGACCTGGTCGATGCCGGCCTGATCCGGGTCTCCGCGCCGGTCACCCACGCAGGTCTGAACGATCCGGAGCTGCTGCGCGAAATCGCCGACCGGCTGCGGGAGCTGTGAAGCCACCGTTCACCCGGACGCAATGTTTCCCCGTGGTGCCCGGCATCGCGCAATGATCGTCCGCAGATGCGCAACAACGATGCATTACGGGTTCCGAGCCACGGCTCATAGGCTCAGGCCCCGTACCTGGAGTGGCGGTGATCGCCTGCTCGGCGGTCCCTCCCCTCATGCGCGGGCACATCCGCCATGCCCGCGGGCCGCCGACGGTCATCCGTCGCCGACCCGCAGCCATGAAGGAGCCCCCGCAGTGCTGGACCACGGCGAAGCGCCACTCGCAACCGAGCCACCGTCCGCCCCGAGCCGGGGACCGAGCACGAGCTTCGGCTCCCGGCTGATGCGGCGCAAGCCCGTCGAGGCTCTGGTGGCCGAGGGCGGCCAGGGCGAGGGCGGCACGCTCCGCCGCTCGCTCACCATGTGGCAGCTGACCATGATCAGCATCGGCGCCACCCTGGGCACCGGAATCTTTGTGGTGCTCGGCGAGGCCACGCCGCTGGCCGGCCCGGCCGTCGCGATCTCATTCGTCCTCGCCGGCCTGACCGCGCTGTTCTCGGCGCTCTCGTACGCCGAGCTGGCCGGCTCCATCCCTGTTTCCGGCTCCTCGTACTCGTACTCGTACGCCACCATGGGCGAGATCGTCGCCTGGATCTGCGGCTGGTGCCTGATCCTGGAGTACGGCGTCTCGGTCGCGGCGGTCGCCGTCGGCTGGGGCGAATACCTCAACGAACTGCTCGACGGCACCTTCGGCTTCACCATCCCCGATTCGGTGTCCGCCCCCCTCGGTGAGGGTGGGTACATCAATCTCCCGGCCCTCGTCGTCATCCTGCTGGCCATGGTGTTCCTGATGCGCGGGGCCAAGGAGAGCGCCCGGGTCAACACGATCATGGTGGTCGTGAAGATCGTCACCCTGGTTCTGTTCTGCACGATCGGCTTCATGGGCATCAAGGCCGGCAACTACACGCCGCTCGCCCCGCTCGGCGTGACCGGCATCAGCGCGGCCGCGGCCACCCTCTTCTTCTCCTACATCGGCTTCGACGCCGCCTCCACGGCCGGCGAGGAGGCCAAGAACCCCAAGCGGGATCTGCCGCGCGCGATCATGCTGTCGCTGCTCGTCGTCACGGTGCTGTACTGCCTGGTCGCACTGGTCGCCGTCGGCGCCATGCCGTGGCAGGACTTCGAGGGCACCGATGCGGCCCTGGCGCAGATCATGAAGGACGTCACCGGTCACAGCTTCTGGAGCGTCGTCCTCGCCGCGGGTGCGGTGGTGGCCATCGCCAGCGTCGTCTTCGCCGTTCTGTACGGCCAGACCCGCATCCTGTTCGCCATGGCCCGCGACGGTCTTGTCCCCAAGGTCTTCGCCAAGGTCGACGCCCGCACCGGGAGCCCGCGCGCCAACACGCTGATCGTCTCGCTTTTCTGCGGGGTGCTCGCCGCCACCATCCCGCTCGGCGAGCTGGCCAATGCCACCAGCATCGGCACGCTCTTCGCGTTCGCGCTGGTCAACGTGGCCGTTGTCATTCTGCGGTACACCCGGCCCGACATGCCGCGCACCTTCCGCGTGGCGCTGTTCCCGGTGACGCCGATCCTGGGTCTCCTGTTCTGCCTCTACATGATGGTCAGCCTTCCGGGCGTCACCTGGGTGGTCTTCGGAGGCTGGATGATCGTCGGGCTCGTGCTCTACTTCGGTTACGGCATGCGCCGTTCCCGACTGGCCGCAGCAGAGAAGTGATTCAGCAACAGTGCGACTGAACGATCTCGACGAACGCATCGTCCACGCCCTCGCCGAGGATGCCCGCCGCTCCTACGCGGACATCGGCTCCGAGGTCGGCCTCTCCGCGCCCGCCGTCAAGCGGCGGGTCGACCGGCTGCGTGCCGAAGGCGCCATCACCGGGTTCACCGTACGGGTGGACCCGGCGGCTCTCGGCTGGGAGACCGAGGGCTTCATCGAGATCTACTGCAGCCGCAACACCTCGCCCGCGGCCATCGAACGGGCTCTGAAGCGCTACCCGGAGGTCGCGTCCGCCTCCACCGTCACCGGTGAGGCGGACGCGATCGTCCAGGTATTCGCCTCCGACATGCGCCATTTCGAGCGCGTGCTGGAGCGGATCGCGGGCGAGCCCTTCGTGGAGCGCACCAAATCGGTGCTGGTGCTCTCCCCGCTGCTGCGCCGCTTCACGTCGGGCGCGCCCACGTAGAACCGTCCCCGGCCCGTGGACACCGGAAGCGGTGGAGCTTCGCGCTGCCGGGGGAGGGGGCCGGGCCGTCTGCGGCCGCAGCACCATGCGCGTGCGCTGGGAGGGCTCCGCGGACCCCGCCACGGGCTCCGCGGACCTTCTGGTGTCACGGGATCACGGCTACGCGCAATGAATCGCCGCCACCACCGCTCATTGCGCAACGGATCGGCCATCGGCGCGCAACGGTCGCGCCTTGTCCGGGCCGAAGTCCGGAACGTACCGTCTTAGTGTCTTCTTCACCCCGCATCAACCGCCCCGAGGTCGCCGATGTCCCCGCTGCGCACCGCACTGCTCCAGAGCTCCGGACGACCGGGATCGGTCGCCGGGAACCTCAAGGTGCTCGACGAGGCCGCGGGCCGTGCGGCGAAGGCCGGTGCCGGACTGCTGATCTCCCCCGAGATGTTCCTGACCGGGTACGCGATCGGTGACCAGGTGCCCCTGCTGGCCGAGCCCGCCGACGGTCCGGCGGCGCGGTCCGTCGCGGAGATCGCCGAACGCCACGGCATCGCGGTGATGTACGGCTACCCCGAGCGCCAGGGGGAGCTGATCTTCAACTCCGCTCAGCTGATCGGCCGGGACGGCAGGAGCCTTGCGAACTACCGCAAGACCCACCTCTTCGGCTGCTTCGAGCAGCAGTGGTTCACCCCGGGCGAGCAGCAGGTCGTACAGGCCGAGCTCGACGGAGTCCGGGTCGGCATGCTGATCTGCTACGACGTGGAGTTCCCGGAGAACGTCAGGGCGCACGCGCTCGCAGGCACCGACCTGCTGCTTGTGCCGACGGCCCAGATGCACCCCTTCCAGTTCGTCGCCGAGTCCCTGGTCCCGGTGCGGGCCTTCGAGAGCCAGATGTACATCGCGTACGTCAACAGGACCGGCCCTGAAGGGGAGTTCGAGTTCGTCGGCCTCAGCTGCCTGGCGAGCCCCGACGGCACGACCCGCGTCCGCGCCGGCCGCGGTGAGGAACTGGTCGTCGGCGACGTGGACCTCGCCCTGCTGTACGCCTCGCGCGAGGCCAATCCGTATCTGCGCGACCGCCGCCCCGGCCTCTACACGTCCTGACCCGCTCCGCCTCCCCGCTCGCCGCACCACGCTTTCCCGCAAGGAGTCCGTACCCCATGACGTCCACGCTGCCCACCACCGCTGTCCAGCACTCCGACGAGCAGCCGCCGATCACCATGTTCGGGCCGGACTTTCCTTACGCCTACGACGACTTCCTGGCCCACCCCGCGGGCCTCGGCCAGATACCGGCGACCGAGCACGGCACCGAGGTCGCGGTCATCGGCGGCGGCCTCTCCGGCATCGTCGCGGCCTACGAGCTGATGAAGATGGGCCTCAAGCCGGTCCTCTACGAGGCCGACCAAATCGGCGGCCGGCTGCGCACCGTCGGCTTCGACGGCTGCGACCCCGAGCTGAGCGCCGAAATGGGCGCGATGCGCTTCCCGCCCTCCTCCACCGCGCTGCAGCACTACATCGACCTCGTCGGCCTGACCACCCAGCCCTTCCCCAACCCTCTCGCCCCCACGACCCCGTCGACCGTGGTCGACCTCAAGGGCGAGTCGCACTACGCCGAGACCATCGACGACCTGCCGCAGGTCTACCGCGATGTGATGGACGCCTGGAACGCCTGTCTGGAGGAGGGTGCCGACTTCTCCGACATGAACCGCGCCATGCGGGAGCGCGATGTGCCGCGCATCCGCGAGATCTGGGCCAAGCTGGTCGAGAAGCTCGACAACCAGACCTTCTACGGCTTCCTGTGCGAGTCCGAGGCCTTCAAGTCCTTCCGGCACCGCGAGATCTTCGGCCAGGTCGGCTTCGGTACGGGAGGCTGGGACACCGACTTCCCCAACTCCATCCTGGAGATCCTGCGCGTCGTCTACTCCGAGGCCGACGACCACCACCGCGGCATCGTGGAGGGCAGCCAGCAACTGCCGCTGCGACTCTGGGACCGCGAGCCGGCCAAGATCGTGCACTGGGCGCAGGGCACCTCGCTGTCCTCCCTGCACGGCGGCGAGCCGAGGCCGGCCGTGACCCGACTGCACCGCACCGCGGGCAACCGGATCACCGTCACCGACGCCTCGGGCGACATCCGCACGTACAAGGCGGCCATCTTCACCGCGCAGTCCTGGATGCTGCTGTCCAAGATCGCCTGCGACGACTCGCTCTTCCCGATCGACCACTGGACGGCGATGGAGCGCACCCACTACATGGAGTCGTCCAAGCTCTTCGTCCCGGTCGACCGGCCGTTCTGGCTGGACAAGGCCGTCGACGACCAGGGCAACGCGACCGGCCGTGACCTCATGTCGATGACGCTCACCGACCGGATGACCCGCGGTACCTACCTGCTGGACAACGGGCCCGACAAGCCGGCCGTCATCTGCCTCTCGTACACCTGGTGCGACGACAGCCTCAAGTGGCTGCCGCTGTCCGCGAACGAGCGGATGGAGGTCATGCTGAAGTCGCTGGGCGAGATCTACCCCAACGTCGACATCCGCAGCCACATCATCGGCAACCCGGTCACCGTGTCCTGGGAGAACGAGCCCTACTTCATGGGCGCGTTCAAGGCGAACCTGCCCGGCCACTACCGCTACCAGCGCCGTCTGTTCACGCACTTCATGCAGGACCGGCTGCCCGAGGACAAGCGCGGCATATTCCTCGCGGGTGACGACATCTCCTGGACGGCGGGCTGGGCGGAGGGCGCCGTCACGACCGCGCTGAACGCGGTATGGGGTGTGATGGCACACCTCGGCGGCACGACCGACCCGGGCAACCCGGGCCCCGGCGACCTCTACGACGAGATCGCCCCGGTCGAGCTGCCGGAGGACTGACCCGCCGGCGGTCACCCGGCGACGGGTACCCGCCCACGACTTCCGCCGGCTCCGGTCGGCGGACCGACCTGCCGTCCGGGGCCGGCCGCGATCCGGCCGTCCCCGGACGGCACTCAATCCATGAACCGCCTTGTGGCCGGGGCCCCCGATCAGCGCCAGGGCGTGAGCAGACAGCGGCCGACCAGGCCGACGCCGGCATCCAGCCGCTCGGTGAACTCCCCGGCCAGCTCCGGAAGATCCCTCAGCCGCCACAGCAGCCGCGCCGCCGACCAGGCGCCCTCGCGGGCCCGCTCCAGGCTCCATGACCCCACCAGGTGGGTCAGCGGGTCGGCGATCTGCAACAGATCGGGGCCGGGCATCAGATCCTCGCGGATGCGCTCCTCGAGCAGTTCGAGGATGTCGCCGACCCCCTCGAACTCACCCTCCACATCCGCCGGTTCGCAGCCGAGCGCATGGCAGGTGTCCACCACGGCAAGTGCCAGGTCGTGCCCGATGTGCGCGTTGATCCCGGCCAGCGCGAACTGCAGGGGGCGTACGCCGGGATGACGGCGGTACTGGAACAGCGGCCGCCAGCAGGCCGGTGGACGTACACCGTCGGCGGTCGCGCCCACGGCGAAGAGATAGCGCTCGGCGAAGAGCACGCTCAGGGTGGTGGCGGCCCGCGGGTCGGGGAAACCTCCGCCGTCGATGCGCCGGCCGATCTCCTCGGTGACCGTCAGATAGACCCGGTTGAACACCGCGAGCCCGTCCGCGGCCGGCCAGGCGGAGCCGTACGCGGACATCCGCGCCGCCACCGAGTCGACCGCGGCCGGGCCGCAGCCGGGCCGCACAGCGAAATGTTCCATCTGCGCCATGGACGAAGGGTCCCAGCCATAGGCTCGTGGCCGTGGTGCCCGGCCGGGGCTTCCCCAGAACGGGGGAACGACGGCGCTGCCGGTGTCACCTGGAGGGGGAGATCGTGGCAGGCGTCCGTACTCAACTCCGTGCCGAGCGTGCTGCCGGACGGCGCGCCGCGCGCCGTCGGGCGATGGTGGTGGCCGCATCGGCCGTGGTCGCGGTCGCGGCCGCGGCGGGGGCGGCCGGTGTGCTGGCGCAGACGTCGGCGGACGACGAGAAGAAGCGGGCGGCCCCTTCGGTCACCAGGGCCACGGTCCCCGCACCGTTGCCTGCCGTACCGTCCGCGACGCCCACCCGCCCACGGCCCAGTGCCTCACCGGGCCGGGCGCCCGCACCGTCCCCGTCCGCCGCACCCGGACGCGCGCGCAACGACACCGCCCCCGCCGTCCTGTACAGGCATCCGGAGTCACAGGTGCTGGACTGGGTCCGCGCGCACCGCGGCGATCCGAGGCGGACCGTGATCGAATCGCGGATCGCGGCACGGCCCAGCGCCGTCTGGTTCACGGAGTACGACCCCGGCGCGGTCACGGGCAGGGTGCGGTCGGTGACGTCGGCTGCCGCGGCGGTGAACCGCACGGCCGTCCTGGTGGCCTACGCGATACCGGACCGGGACTGCGGGGGAGCGTCCGAGGGTGGGGCACCGGACCTCGGCGCGTACGACGGATGGGTCCGGGAGTTCGCCGCGGGTCTCGGCGACAAACCGGTCCTGGTGATCCTCGAACCCGACTCGATCGCGCAGGCCGACTGCCTCTCCGCCGGACAGCGGTCCGCACGCTTCGCGGCCCTCGGGCGCGCGGCGCGGACGATGAAGGCGGCCAACCCCCGCGCCAAGGTCTACTTCGACGCGGGGCACTCGGGCTGGCGTCCGGCGGCCGAGCAGGCCGCCGCGCTGCGCTCGGCCCAGGCGGGAACCAGCGGCGACGGCATCTTCACCAACGTCTCCAACTTCCACAGCACGGCCGAGGAGGTGGCCTACGCACGCCGGGTGCTGGCGGCGCTCGGCGGCCGGCCGGGCCTCGGGGCGGTGATCGACACCAGCCGCAACGGCAACGGCGCGCCACCGGCCGGGCAGTGGTGCGACCCCGCCGGGCGGGCGATCGGCCGCGCGCCGACCACCGACACCGGCGAGGCGCGGATCGACGCCTATCTGTGGGTCAAGCTGCCGGGGGAGTCGGACGGCTGCAAGGGCGACGCCGGGTCCTTCACCCCCGATTACGCCTACGAGTTGGCGACGGGCTGACGGTACGCGCCGCGTTCGGCGTCCTGCCGGCTGTCCTCGTCGCCGCTGTCGTACGTCGCGGTGCCCGAATCCGGCAGTGTCTCCCGCGTCTTGAGATGCGCCGGGGCGAAGGCCCGACGCGCCGAACATGGCCACGACGTGCTGGGCGCCGAGCCCCGCTGTCCGGGGCCGGGAGAGCCGCTCGTCGGGGCGTACGACGGCGCCTGGAGCAGGGGTCCGCCGGTCGGTGAGGGGCTCAGCGCACGCCGAGGTTCACCCGGGGGCCGCAGGGGCAGAGCCTGTTCCAGGCGGTCGGCCATCTGCTGCCCGCCGCCACCGTAGCGGCCGCATGGCCGCACCCCGAGCTGGTGTTCTACCTGTACGCGGCGAGTGATGTGGTGCACGCGGCGGCCGACGCCGGCGACCGGCAGGTCAAGGCGGCGGTCCCGCGGCTCGAGGCACCACCGGCCGGTGACCTCTGGGCGCTGCGGCCCGCCGCCGAACAGCTCGACTCCATCGCGGGCTGAGCGGCGCGCTCGTCCCGGCGGCGCGCTCGCCCTCAATCGCCGGCGGGGCTGGGATCCGCCCGCCTCACCGCGTCAGCCGTGCCAGACGTGGCGGTTTCCCGGCCGGCCGAGCGCAGCACTCCCGCGCCCACGATCAGGCCGCACGCGAGCGCCGTCACCAGAGAGAAGGAGACGACCAGGCTGGTGGCGTCGGCGACCGCGCCGATCGCCGAGGGAGCGATGAGTCCCGAGGTGTAGGTGATGGTGGCGACGCCCGCGATGGCCTGGCTGGGATGGGGGCCGCTGCGCCCGGCCGCCGCGAAGGCGAGCGGCACCACGACGGCCACACCGAGTCCGATGAACCCGAAGCCGGTCATGGCCACGGCCGGATGGGGCGCCACGACCACCAGCAGTCCGCCCGCGGTTGCCAGTACACCGCCCGCCCGTACCGTGCGCACCGGTCCGAAGCGGTCCACGATGCGGTCGCCCGCGAGCCGCGCCACCGCCATGGTCAGCGCGAACGCGGTGGTGGATGCGGCCGCGAGGCCGGCCGATGTGCCCAGTACGTCCCGCAGAAAGACCGCCGACCAGTCCAGGCTCGCGCCCTCCGCGAACACCGCGCAGAACCCGACCGCGCCGATGACGATCGCCGACCTGGGCGGCAGCGCGAAACGCGGCGGCTCCTCGTGGGGCGCGCTGCGCAGGTCCAGTAGGCCCTGACAGGCGATCAGACCGAGCGTGGTCAGTACCGCGGCGGCGACGGCGTGGTGCAGCCGGGCGTCGCTGCCGAGATGCGCGGCGAGAGTCCCGCCCGCGGAGCCGATCAGCGCACCGGCGCTCCACATGCCGTGCAGCCCGCTCATGATCGAGCGGTCGAGGCGGTTCTCGGTCTCGACACCCAGGGCGTTCATCGCCACGTCCGCCATGCCCGCCGTGGCGCCGAACACGAACAGCGCCGTACAGAGGGCGAGCAGATTCGGGGCGAAGGACGGCAGGATCAGCGAGAGCGTCCACAGCGTGATCAGGCCGCGCAGCGCGTTGCGGGCGCCGAAGCGGTGGCTGATCGCGCCGGCCAGCGGCATCGCCACGGATGCGCCCAGCGCCGGGAAGGCGAGCGCGAGACCGAGCTGCCCCGCGCCGACCGTCGCATGCTCCTGGATCCAGGGGATACGGGTGGCGAAGCTGCCGGTGACCGCGCCGTGCACACAGAAGACGGCGGCCACGGCGATCCGCGCGCGCTTCAACCGGCTCTGTCCGAAGACCACTTCGCCGACCATGCCTGTGCCCCTCCCCACAGAAGTCCCGCGTAAACTATCAGGAACCCTGCCTGATAAATAGCGGTGGCAGTGATCTGGAAGGATTCCGGCATGCCCGCATCCCCGAGCACCGCCCGGGTCATCAACGACCGGCTCGCCCTCCGACTGCTGCAGCAGGAAGGCCCGTTGACGGCAGGGCAGCTGAAGACCATGACCGGACTCTCGCGTCCCAGCGTCGCCGATCTGGTGGAGCGGCTGCAGATGTCCGGTCTGATCCGGATCGTCGGCGAGGCGGGCGCCGAGCGCCGCGGCCCCAACGCCCGGCTGTACGGGATCGTCGCCGACCGCGCGCACCTGGCCGCCCTCGATGTACGGACCCGGAGCGTGACCGTCGTCGTCGCCGATCTGCTCGGCGTGACCCTCGCCGAGGCCTCGCTGCCCATCGGCGGCGATACCGGTACCGGGCCCGCCGTCGAGAGCGCGGTCGCACTCCTGGAACGGACGGCCCACGAAGCGGGCGCGGCCCGGCTGCACAGCGTCGGCATCGGCGCGCCCGGCCTGATCGACCCGGCCACCGGCGAACTGCGCCACACCTCCGGCCTGCCCGCCTGGCACCGCCGCCTCGTCGCCGCGCTCCAGGAGCGGCTGCCTGCCAGGGTCCTCGTCGAGAACGAGACCAATCTGGCCGCCGTGGCCGAACAGCGCCTGGGTGCGGCCCGCGACCGCGACACCTTCGCGCTGCTGTGGCTCGGCCACGGGATCGGTGCGGCGCTCTTCCTCGACGGCAGACTCCGCCGAGGTGCGTCGGGCGGGGCGGGTGAGATCGGCTTCCTGCCGGTACCCGGCACGACGGGACTGCCGAGCGGGGTCGACTGCGAAGGCGGCTTCCACTCGCTGGCCGCGTCCGCCGCGGTCTGCGCGCTCGCCGACCGGTACGGCATCGAGGTGCCGCGATCCGGGGAACCGAGGGCCGCGGCAGTTGTACGGGCAGCCGTAACAGCCCGCCGGGACGGCTTTCTCGACGCCCTCGCCGACCGTCTCGCCCTCGGCGCGGCCGCGGTCGCCTCCGTCCTCGACCCGGGGTGTGTGGTTCTCGGCGGGGAGGTCGGCCATGCGGGTGGCGCGGAACTGGCCGCCCGGGTCGAGGCCCGGCTGGCCGAGCTCTCTCCGCTGCGTACCGAGGTACGGGCGGGAATGCTCGGGGGCACCGCGGTCCTGAGCGGCGCGCTGCTGGCGGCGCGCGAGGCGGCCCAGGATGAACTCTTCGCACCCGGCGCGTGAGCGCATGACGCCACCGCGCGTGTGAGCCGCGACGGGTCGCGATCGTTCCGACCGGGCCGTCCGGGGCGGCTGCTCGGAGCGGCGCGAAGCCCGGCGGCGGCAAGGGCCGGACTCCGCCGCCGGGCGGTCGACACCCCAGAATCCGAGGAGGTGCCGCAGAGACTAATTGGACTAGACCAGGGCGGTCAATAGGTCTGAATCAGCCATCCGATACGAGCTTGTGAGTCAGCCCACAGCTGTTCACTCGCATGGCCCTTGACCGGGCGTGGCACACTGGCCCTGTATCAGCAGCAGCGCACTCCGGGGTCGGTGTAATTCCGAACCGGCGGTTACAGTCCGCGACCCGTCCGCATCCAGCGGCCGGTTGACCAGGTGAAATTCCTGGACCGACGGTGAAAGTCCGGATGGGAGGCAGTGCGCGGCGGGCGACCTTTCCGGTACGCCGGCCGTAGTGGCTGATCGCCGTACTCGGCGATCGGTGCGCTCGGCCTCGGCGTCGCTGTGAATCGTTGTCCCGCTCTCTGTCGTCATCGACAGGCCCCGGAGTCCGTGCCCGAAGAGGCAGGAGGACCCGGTGGCCACCGCAGCCGACACAGACGCCATGCGCCGAGCGATTCTGCTCGCCGCCCGCGGACTCGGCTCCACCAGCCCCAACCCGGTTGTCGGGTGCGTCATCCTCGACGCCTCCGGACAGCCTGCCGGTGCCGGATTCCACCGGCGCGCAGGCGGCCCGCACGCCGAGGTCCACGCACTGCGCGAGGCCCAAGAGCGCGCCCGCGGCGGCACCGCGTACGTCACCCTCGAGCCCTGCAACCACACCGGCCGCACCGGGCCCTGCGCCCAGGCCCTGGTCGAGGCCGGGATCGAACGGGTCGTGTACGCCGTCGGCGACCCGACCGCGCAGGCCACCGGTGGCGCGGACACCCTGCGGGCCGCCGGAGTCCAGGTCGAGCAGGGCCTCCTCGCCGAGCAGGCTGAAGCGGGCAACATCGCCTGGCTCACCTCTGTACGCCTCGGCCGTCCCTACGTTCTGTGGAAGTACGCCGCGACCCTCGACGGCCGTATCGCCGCCCAGGACGGCACCAGCCGCTGGATCACCTCGCCCGAGTCCCGCGCCGACGTCCACCGGCTGCGCGCCGAGGCCGACGCGGTGATCGTCGGCTCCGGCACGGCCCGCGCCGACGACCCGCACCTCGCGACCCGCGGCATCGAAGGCGCCGTCCAGCCGCTGCGCGTGGTCGTCGACACCGAAGGCACCGCCGTCAAGCCCGGCGCCCGCGTCCTCGACGACGCCGCGCCCACGCTGATCGCGGTCGCCGAGGACGCCGAGACCGGACTGCGCGATGTCGTACGGCTGCCTCGCGCGGCGAACGGCCTGTCCGTACCGGCCCTGTTGGAAGCCCTGCACCGGCGCGGCGTCCGCTCCGTACTCCTCGAAGGCGGCCCGACGCTTGCCGGAGCGTTCGTCGCCGCGGGAGCCGTCGACAAGGTCGTCGGCTATCTCGCCCCCGTACTCCTCGGCGCGGGCCGCACCGCCCTCGCCGGCGCCGGAATCTCCACGATCGCCGAAGCGTTGCGGCTCGACATGACCGAGACCGTACGCATCGGCCCCGATCTGCGTGTTACCGCCACCCCCGCCACCGCCCCGAAGGAGCGCTGAGTGTTCACCGGAATCGTCGAAGAGCTGGGTGAGGTGACCGCCGTCGAGAAGCTCGGCGACTCCTCCCGCTTCCGACTGCGCGGCCCCGTCGTCACCGAAGGCGCGAAGCACGGGGACTCGATCGCCGTCAACGGCGTCTGTCTCACAGTCGTCGACTTCGGCGACGGCGAGTTCACCGCCGATGTGATGGCCGAGACCCTCAACCGCTCCAGCCTCGGCGCGCTCGCGGAAGGCTCCCGCGTCAACCTGGAGCGGCCGATGGCCGTCGGCGACCGGCTCGGTGGCCACATCGTGCAGGGCCATGTGGACGGTACCGGCACGATCGTCGAGCGGAAGCCGTCGGAGAACTGGGAGATCGTGAAGATCTCCCTCCCCGCCGGCCTCTCCCGCTATGTCGTCGAGAAGGGTTCGATCACCGTCGACGGCGTCAGCCTGACCGTCGTCGACGCGGGCGCCGACTACTTCACCCTCAGCCTCATCCCCACCACCCTCGCGCTGACCACGCTCGGCATCAAGCAGCCCGGTGACCCGGTCAACCTCGAGGTCGACGTCATCGCCAAGTACGTCGAGCGGCTGCTCGGCGCCGGCTCCGAGGAGTCCGCGAAGTGAGCGCAGTGTCCTGGCTGAACTCCGAGGCGTTCACCGCCTTCGAGCAGCACATCAAGTGGTCCGACATGATCGGTAACACGATCGGTCTGATCGCGCTCGCGCTCGGCTGGCGACGCTCCATATGGACCTGGCCGGTGCAGTTCGTCTCCGGCGTCATTCTCTTCGCCGCGTTCGCCTCGTCACATCTGACCGGCAGCGCGGGCAAGCAGGTCGTCGTCATGGTCGTCGCCGCGTGGGGCTGGTGGCAGTGGACCCGTGGCCGGCAGCAGGCCCAGGACGGATCGATCGCCATCCGCTTCGCGAGCCGGCGCGAGCGCACACTCCTCGTCGCCGCCGCGGCAGTCGGCACCGTCGCCGTCGCCGGTCTCTTCACCCTGGAGCCGTCGCTCTCCTGGGACCCGTGGCCCGACGCGTACATCTTCGTCGGCACTCTGATCGCCATGTACGCCCAGGCGCGCGGCCTCGTCGAGTTCTGGTTCGCCTGGCTGCTCGTCGATCTCGTCGGCGTCCCGCTCAACTTCGCCAACGGCTTCGCCTTCTCCGGTTTCGTCTACATCATTTACGGCGCGCTCGTCCTGTGGGGCATGCGCGACTGGTGGCTGCGCTCCCGTACGAGCGCCAAGCCCTCCCTGGAAGGAGCGGCAGCATGAC
Organism: Streptomyces sp. NPDC002926; assembly: GCF_053591755.1. NCBI lineage: Bacteria > Bacillati > Actinomycetota > Actinomycetes > Kitasatosporales > Streptomycetaceae > Streptomyces > Streptomyces sp. NPDC002926. Next base: position 71,991 of record NZ_JBSFUK010000012.1, on the reverse strand, counting down.
TTCCCGCCCGTCACCCACCACCCTGCCCGAGGCGCCTCGCGCCACCCCCTCGACGCCCACCTGGTACTCCACCGACAACGTCGAGGACTTCGCCCTCGACCCGGTGGAGCAGGCCATCCGCGACATCGCGGCGGGAAGGCCCGTCGTGGTCGTCGACGACGAGGACCGCGAGAACGAGGGCGACCTCGTCATCGCCGCCGAGAAGGCCACACCCGAGATCGTCGCCTTCATGATGAGCGAGTGCCGCGGCCTGATCTGCGCTCCCATGGAGGGTGAGGAGCTGGAGCGGCTCGATCTGCCGCAGATGGTCGAGCACAACACCGAGTCGATGCGGACGGCGTTCACCGTCTCCGTCGACGCGGGCCCGGCCTTCGGCGTCACCACCGGTATCTCCGCGGCCGACCGCGCCACCACCCTCCAGCTGCTGGCCGGCGGCAGGGCCGAGGCTTCCGATTTCGTACGCCCCGGCCATGTCTTCCCGCTCCGTGCCAAGCCCGGCGGGGTGCTGGTCCGCAACGGCCACACCGAGGCCGCCGTCGACCTGGCCCGCCTCGCCGGACTGCGCCCCGCCGGCGCGATCGTCGAGATCGCGGGCGAGGACGGAGTGATGCTGCGGCTGCCCGAGCTGATCCCGTTCGCCCGCAAGCACGGACTGACGATCATCTCCATCGAGGACCTGATCGCGTACCGCCGTACCTCCGAGCCGACCGTCAAGCGCGAGGCCGAGGTCGATCTGCCCACCTCCTTCGGCCAGTTCACCGCCTTCGGCTACCGCTCCACCGTCGACGGCGTCGAGCATGTCGCGCTCGTCCACGGCGAGATCGGCGACGGCGAGGACGTCCTCGTACGCGTCCACTCCGAGTGCCTGACCGGCGACATCTTCCACTCGCTGCGCTGCGACTGCGGCCCCCAGCTGCAAGCCTCCATGGAGCACATCACGAAGGCCGGCCGCGGTGTCGTCGTCTATCTGCGCGGCCACGAGGGCCGTGGCATCGGCCTGCTGTCCAAGCTGCGTGCGTACGAACTGCAGGAGCGCGGCCGCGACACCCTCGACGCCAACCTCGAACTCGGCCTCCCCGCCGACGCCCGCGACTACGGCGCGGGCGCGCAGATCCTCGAGGACCTCGGCGTACGCAGCCTCCGGCTGATGACCAACAACCCCGACAAGATCGCCGCGCTCGTCCGCCACGGCCTCACGGTCGACGGCCGCGAGCCGATGCCCGTTCAGGCGGGCGAGCACAACCTCCGGTATCTGCGCACCAAGCGGGACCGGATGGGACACGATCTGCCCTGGCTCGACGCCTCCAGCGCGTCCGCCTGCGGCAACCAGTAAGTCAGTAAGCGTCAAGGGAGAAACATGAGCGGCAAGGGTGCACCCGAACTGTCCGTACGCAACTGCGGCGACCTGCGGGTGGCGGTGATCGCGGCCCAGTGGCACGAGAAGGTCATGGACGGCCTCGTCGACGGCGCTCTGCGCGCACTGCACGAGCTGGGCATCGACGAGCCGACACTGCTGCGTGTCCCCGGCAGCTTCGAGCTGCCGGTGGTCGCCAAGGTGCTGGCGGGCCGCGGCTACGACGCGGTCGTCGCGCTCGGCGTCGTCATCCGCGGCGGCACCCCGCACTTCGAGTATGTGTGCCAGGGCGTCACCCAGGGCCTCGCCCAGGTCTCCATCGACACAGGCGTCCCGATCGGCTTCGGCGTCCTGACCTGCGACACCGAGGAGCAGGCGCTGGACCGCGCCGGACTCGAAGGGTCGAACGAGGACAAGGGCCACGAGGCGGTCACCGCCGCAGTCGCCACCGCCACCACGCTGCGTACCGTCAGCGAACCCTGGCGCTGAACGTCCCACCCGCCGACCGGCGCCACCCTTCGGCGGAGGTGCTGCGCGCCGGCCTTTCCGCACCCCTTAGGCTTGGGACCATCATGGCGAACAAAACCTTCGAAGAGCTCTTCGCCGAGCTGCAGCTCAAGGCGAAGAACGGCGACCCGGCCACCTCCCGCACCGCCGAGCTGGTGGACAAGGGAGTGCATGCCATCGGCAAGAAGGTCGTCGAGGAGGCCGCCGAGGTATGGATGGCCGCCGAGTACGAGGGCAAGGAAGCCGCCGCCGAGGAGATCTCGCAGCTGCTGTACCACGTCCAGGTGATGATGGTCGCGCGCGGGATCTCCCTCGACGACGTCTACGCCCACCTCTGAGCACCGCCCCGACGCACGGAACAACGCGAACAACTCCGTACGGAACAACGCGAACAAAGGAAGCCCGTCTCATGCTGCGCATCGCCGTCCCCAACAAGGGTTCACTGTCCGGACCTGCGTCGGCGATGCTCCATGAGGCCGGCTACCAGCAGCGCAAGGAGTCCAAGGAGCTCGTACTCGTCGACCCCGAGAACGACGTCGAGTTCTTCTACCTGCGCCCGCGCGACATCGCGATCTACGTCAGCTCCGGCAAGCTCGACATCGGCATCACCGGCCGCGATCTGCTGCTGGACTCCGGCGCCAACGCCGAGGAGATCCTCCAGCTCGGCTTCGCCCGCTCCACCTTCCGCTACGCGACCAGGCCCGGCACCGCCGGCGGAGTCGGCGACTTCGGCGGAATGACGATCGCCACCTCCTACGAGGGCATCGTCGCCAAGCACCTCGCCGACGAGGGCATCGACGCCTCCGTCGTCCACCTCGACGGTGCGGTCGAGACGGCGATCCAGCTGGGCGTCGCGCAGATCATCGCGGACGTCGTGGAGACCGGTACCAGCCTGCGCAACGCCGGTCTGGAGGTCATCGGCGAGCCGATCATGAAGTCCGAGGCGGTCGTCATCCGCCGCACCGGCGCGCCCGCCGACGACCCCAAGGTGCAGCAGTTCCTGCGCCGCCTCCAGGGCGTCCTGGTCGCCCGCAGCTACGTGATGATGGACTACGACTGCCGGGTCGAGCACCTCGAGCGGGCCGTCGCCCTCACCCCGGGCCTCGAGTCGCCGACCATCTCGCCGCTGCACCACGAGGGCTGGGTCGCCGTCCGTTCCATGGTCGCGGCCAAGGAGGCGCAGCGGATCATGGACGATCTGTACGACCTCGGCGCACGGGCGATCCTCACCACGGCCATCCACGCCTGCCGCCTCTGAAGGATGCCGGAGACCATGCCCGCCGCCGCGCCTCAAGTCCCCGCCCTCCCGGTCACCTTCAGGCCGACCCGTACCCGGATCGTTCTACTGACCGTGGGCGCGGTGATGTTCGCCGTGATCACCGCCATCGCCCTGCTGCTGGAGAAGCTGAGCGCGGCGGAGCGGAGCAGCTTCATCTTCACCGCCCTGGTCTTCCTCGGCGTACTGACCCTGCTCAGCAGGCCGAAGGTCGTCGCCGACGAGAACGGCGTCACTGTCATCAATCTCACCCGTACGCGCCAACTGGAGTGGGCCGAGATCCTGCGGGTGAATCTCCGCCCCGGGGACCCGTGGGTCTTCCTCGACCTCAGCGATGGCACCAGCCTGCCTGTACTGGGCATTCAGCCCGGTATCGCCAAGGCGCACGCCATCAGTGACGCGCGCGCTCTGCGGGCTCTCGCGGAATGCCGGGGCACCCGCCCGGACGAGGACTGAGCGGCGATGCCCCTGCCGCGTCCGCCGCGCGCTTGACTACTCTGGTGACGGTGGCGACAAGCGCGCCCCGCTCCGCACCACCCGGCCCCCAGCGGCCCGCGGGGCACCTGCGACCCGAGGAGTGACTCCCTCCAGCAATGGACGGATCGTCCGGTAGTACCTGCGCCGCCCCCTCCCAGGAGGCGGCGGCATGATCGTCTCTCTTCTGCTGCTCGCCGCAGCGTTCCTCCTGATCCTCGCCAATGGCTTCTTCGTGGCGGCCGAGTTCGGCCTGGTCACGGTGGAGCGGCCCGATGCCGAGCGCGCCGCCGCCGAGGGCGACCGCCGCGCCGGCCGTGTCGTCAAGGCACTGCGGGAGCTGTCCTTCCAGCTCTCCGGCACCCAGCTCGGCATCACCATCACCTCGCTCGTGGTCGGCATGCTCGCCGAGCCCGCGCTCGCCGGACTGCTCGCCGGGCCGCTGACCGCCACCGGGCTGCCCGCGGGGGCCGTCTCCGGGATCGCGGTGGTGATCGCGATGCTGCTCGCCTCCGCCGTACAGATGGTGATCGGTGAGCTCGTCCCCAAGAACTGGGCGATTTCCCGGCCGTTGCAGGTCGCGCGATTCGTCGCCGGCCCGCAGCATCTCTTCTCGACGGTCTTCCGCCCCGTCATCACCCTGCTCAACACCGTCGCCAACCGTCTCGTACGGATGCTCGGCGTCGAACCCGCCGACGAGCTGGCGTCCGCACGCACGCCCGGTGAGCTGGTCTCGCTGGCCCGCCACTCGGCCCGCGCCGGAGCGCTGGAGCAGGACACCGCGGACCTGTTCGTACGGACGCTCTCGCTCGGCCATCTCACCGCGCAGCATGTGATGACGCCGCGGGTGAAGATGAGCGCGCTGCAGAGCGACGCCGCCGCGGCCGATGTCCTCAACCTCACCCGCGCGACCGGACTTTCGCGCTTTCCCGTCTACCGGGAGCGCATCGACGAGATCGTCGGCATGGTGCACCTCAAGGACGCTCTCGCGGTGCCGGTGGACGAACGGCAGCGCACCCGGGTGGACCGGGTCGCCGTCCCGCCGCTCCTCGTGCCCGAGACGCTGCCCGTGCAGCAGCTGCTGGAGCGGCTGCGCAGCGAGCAGCCCATCGCCGTCGTGGTCGACGAGTACGGCGGCACCGCCGGAGTCGTCACGCTCGAGGACATCATCGAGGAACTCGTCGGCGAGGTCCGCGACGAGCACGACGCCGAGGCGGACGCCCAGCCAGAACTGGCCTCCGTGGCCGCGGAGGAGGGCAACCCCGCCTGGGAGGCAGACGGCAGCTGCCGCGTCCTCACGCTTCGCCGGATAGGCCTCGACGTGCCCGAGGGCCCGTACGAGACGGTGGCGGGCCTCGTCGCCGATCTGCTCGGACGTATTCCCGCCCCCGGTGACCGGGCGGAACTCCCCGGCTGGCGGCTCCTGGTCCGCCAGGTGGGCCGCTACCGGGCCGAGCGGGTGCGCCTGGTGCGTACCGCCGACGTCCCGGCCGTGCCGGAGGCCGTGCGATGAGCGTCCTCCAACTTCTTTTCGCCGTCCTGCTGGTGCTGGCCAACGGCTTCTTCGTCGGCGCGGAGTTCGCGCTCGTCTCGGTACGCCGCAGCCAGGTCGAACCGCTGGCCGCGGAGGGTTCCTCGCGGGCCAGGCAGGTGCTGTACGGACTGGAGAACCTGCCGCAGATGATGGCCGCCGCGCAGTTCGGCATCACCATTTGCTCACTGACCCTCGGCGCGGTCGCCGAACCGACCGTGGCCAGTCTGCTGGAACCGGTCTTCCACGCCGCGCATCTGCCCGAGGGGCTGATCCATCCACTGGGCTATGTCGTCGCACTGGCCGTGGTCGTCTCCCTGCACCTCGTCATCGGCGAGATGGTCCCGAAGAACCTGGCGATGGCCGCCCCGGAGAAGACCGCGCTCTGGCTCAGCCCGGGCCTGGTCACCTTCGCCCGGCTGTGCCGCCCGGTCACCGCGGCGCTCGGCGCCTGCGCCCGGCTGGTGCTGCGGGCCTTCCGGGTCGAGCCGAAGGACGAGGTGGAGGCGGTCTTCACCAGCGAACAGCTGAACCGTCTGGTGGAGGACTCGGGCCAGGCGGGGCTGCTGGAGCCCGCGGAGCAGGAGCGGCTGGAGGATGCGCTGGAGCTGGGCAGCCGCCCGGTGACGGATGTGCTGATCACCCGCTCCGCGCTGGTGACGGTCGCCCCTTCGGTCACCCCGCGCCAGGTCGAGGAGCTGACGGTCCGCACCGGCTACTCCCGCTTCCCGGTCTGCGGGGAGGGCGAAGGCCCGTTCATGGGCTACCTCCATGTCAAGGACGTCCTCGACCTGGAGGAGCGGGAACGGGCCGTGCCCCAGCAGATCTGGCGCCCCATGGCGACCCTGCGGGGCGAGCTCCCGCTGGACGACGCCCTCACCGTGATGCGCCGTGCGGCCACCCACCTCGCCCAGGTCGCGGACGCGTCGGGACGGGTGCTGGGTCTGGTCGCGCTGGAGGACGTCCTGGAAATGCTGGTCGGCGAGGTCCGCGACCCGGCCCACCGGGTAACGGTCCCCCGCACGTCCGAGGCTGCCCTGGACACCGCCCTGGTCGGCTGAGGGCCGAGCGGCGGCTCAGAGCGGCGGATCCTGCGGGCCGCGGTCCAGCGGACCGCGGCCCGACAGGACCTCGCCGTACGCCTGCATCAGATCGGGCAGCCTCAGTGTGGCGAGATCCTCACGGGTCGGCGTGCCGGGATATCCGGACAGCCGCAGATCCCGGTAGGCGCAGCTCTTCTCGTAGAGCGTGCGCAGGAACCGGCCGTTGCCGAGCTCGTCGATCCAGCCCTGGTCGACCACATGTCCGCTGATGGAGCGCAGTTCCTCACGCACCTCGTCGTCCCACACATCACCGTTCTCGGCCGCGAGCACTTCCCCGATGGCGGTCAGTTCGAGGGGGCGGTACGAGGGGAAGTCGACCCGTGTGGTGAAGCGCGAGGACAGCCCGGGGTTGGTGGCGAGCAGCCGGTCCATGCCCTCGGGGTACCCGGCCAGGATGACCACCAGATGGTCGCGATTGTCCTCGGCTCGCTTGAGGAGAACCTGGAGGGCCTCGTCGCCGTACGCGTCACCCTTGGAGTAACCGGAATTGGAGAGGCTGTACGCCTCGTCCACGAACAGCACTCCGCCGATCGCCGAGTCGATCAGCTCATTGGCCTTCACGGCCGTCTGGCCCAGGAACTCACCGACAAGATCCGACCGTTGGGCCTCGACCAGATGGTCGCCGCCGAGCAGGCCCAGCGCGTAGAAGACCCGGCCGAGGATGCGCGCGACGGTCGTCTTGCCGGTGCCGGAGGGACCGGAGAAGACGAAATGCCGTTTCGGCGGCTGCACCGGCAGCCCCTGGTCGGCACGCAGCCGAGCCATCTTCAGCTGCGCGGACAGCGCCTTGACCTGCCGCTTCACCGGCTCCAGGCCCACCATCCGCTCCAGCTCCGTGAGTGCTTCGGCGAGCAGCACCGGATCGGTGGGGCCCGCCGGGAACTGCGGCGGAGCGGGCTGCGCGGGCGTAACCGCCTTCGGCCTCAGGCCGGCGGGCGGGACGAGCGGCACGGCGCCCGGCAGCTGGGTCTGCGGATCGGGGCCGAGCCGCGCCTCGGCCGTGAGCGCGCTGTCCCCCTCCGCCTGTGCGTCCGCGGTGTCCTGCCCGAAGCCGGCCAGCGACACCGCGGCCAGTCCGGACGACTCGTCGTACCCGTCGATCCCGTCGTACTCCGCGATCGCGGCCAGACGCGCCGATGTGTCCATGAAGGCCGGATCGATCCGGTGCACAGCCCGGTACAGCGGCAGGGCGGCGGCGCTGCGGCCGGTACCCTCGTGGGCCCGCGCCAGCCAGTACCGCAGCTCCTTGCGCTGCGGCTGCTCGCTGCGGCAGCGCATCAGAGCGGCGGAGAGCAGCGGCTCGGCCTGCCCGTACATCTCCAGTCGCACCCGGGCCATCCCGCCGAAGAGTCCGGCCTCGATGCCCAGCAGCGGATCGTTGACCAGCGGCTCGGTATGACGTACGAGCTGCTCCCAGTCCTTGGCCAGATACGCGCGGCAGGCGTGCAGAAAGCGCACCTGGGGATCGGCGTCGACCGGCGGCAGACCCGCGAGCGCCCGGTCCAGCTCCGGCACATGACGGCCGTCGAGCCAGTGGGAGGCATGGGCGAGCAGCAGATCACGCGGGCTCTCGAGCACCGGCTGAACCCACCAGCCCAGCCAGTACCAGGAGTTGAGGGTGCGGCGGTGGCGGGCGCGCTGCTCGCCGAAGCGCTCGCGGCTGCGGTACATGCGCAGCAGCGCGGTGGTGGTGTCGACGCGCAGGGCGTGCAGGCCGAGCCAGCCGTCGGCCATCCCGGGATCGATCCGCACCGCGGCCCGGAACTCCTCCTCCGCCTGCGGATAGGCCCCCATGGTGTAGGCGTCCACGCCGCGCACCCAGGCGAGGTCGGCCGGGGCCGGTGCGCCCTGCGTGCCGATGTCCATCAGGTCCCCCACAAAACGTGCACCTGTGATGTCCCGCCGGGCGGGCGCCCGTCGGCAGCGTACTGAACCACCTTGCCGTGGACGGGAATTGACCCCACCGAGGTGCATCGTACCTGCGTAAGGGGTGTGCGACTAAGGGCACGACAAGCGCCCCGGGGACGGTGACCCAGGGTGAGCGAGGAGTGGGATGTGGCGCCGGGGAGGAGGGGGAGAGGGCAGAACGAAGCCCCCGATCACGGGGGAACAACCGGGGGCTTCGCGTCTGCGGCGGCTCCGGAAAGCCGCACATTGAGAACGTAAGACCTGTACGCCCCCTCGGTCAAGCAGAGTTGAGGCACTCTTGAGGCGGATTTCCGACTGCTCAGTATGCCGGGGAAAGGCAGTAACTGTACGTGATGATCCGGTTCGGTCACGCTGTCGCAGAAGGCCCCTGGAGCCACTTGTACCCCTCCTGACACTCACGTACCAGGGCATCCGCGAACGGACGAGAAGGGTCCGACAAGAAATGGCGTGTCTCCGCCATGGTCCAGTCGTCCCAGAAAGCGGAGAGCTCGCTTCCATCGCGGTCCCGGCCCCGCTGCCAGGACTCTTCCGCGCTGCGCTCCATCCACAGCAGCCTCGCGAGAAACGGGCGCAACGCCCGTCGCCCAGCCCCCACGCCCTCGATCAGCACCACAGGAGCCGCCTCGAGAGAGCGCGGCGGTCCGAAGCGGCGCAGATTCCAGTCGTACGGGTCGTAGCGCGCGGTCCTGCCGTGCGAGAGCGGGCCGACCACTTGGACCAGCATCCGGTCCGTCCAGGCGAAGAGCTCCTCATGGGTGGCCAGGTCGTCGAGATGCAGCACCGGCACGCCGTCGCCGAGTGCCGTCGCCAGCCGGGCCGCGAACGTGCTCTTCCCCGAGCCCGCGTGGCCGTCGACCGCGACCAGTCGCACCGGTCCGCACGAAGGCGGGAGTGCGCGCAGCGCCATGGCCTGCCGATCGAGGTCGTCCATCCCGCCAGCCTAGGAGGCCCGTCGCCGATGGGGCCCGCCCCCTGAGAGTGCGGCGCACCCCTCCGCAGGTCCGGCCAGTGGACCAGACCAATATTGGTGGAGCGACGCGGTCCCAAGTGCTGGCAGAAGTCCGCCGGGACCCGCGATAGTTGCCCCACTGTCGCGCACCTGACTCGGGGGTCCCCATGCCCAGACCTACTTCGCGCAGATCCGTGCTGAGTGCCGCGATCGCGGCAGCGGCGGGTGCGGGCGCGCTGTCCTCCGCGGCCCCGGCGGCCGCCGCGCCGGCCGGTAGCACCGGCTCCGTCCCGCTGGTCGACAACCGGTTCTGGACCTCGTACACCGACTGGCGCTCCGGCGCCGCGTCCGGCACCCGGGCCGTCGCCGGCCGGCGCCCCGGAGTGGTCATCGCCGCCCCGGCCGGCCGCACCGACTACACCGATCCGCACACCGGTACCACCGCGACCTGGGAGTACGCCACCTGGACCTCGCCCGTCCACTGCTCGCAGGTGCCGGCGACCGAGGTCATCGCCTCCTGGAACGCGCACACTCCGGCCGGTACCTGGCTCCAGGTCGAGCTGCGCGGCGTCTACTCCGACACCACCCCGACCCCCTGGTTCGTGATGGGCCGCTGGGCGGCGGGCGACGGCGACATCCGCCGTACGTCCCTCGACGACCAGGGCGACGGCAAGGCCGGCATCTGGACGGACACCTTCTCCATCGACGACGCGGCCGGCGGACTGCGGCTGGTCTCGTACCAACTGCGGCTGACCCTCTACCGCAAGCCCGGCACCCGGCTCACGCCCACCGTGTGGCGGCTCGGCGCGATGGCCTCCGACATCCCGGACCGGTTCACCGTCCCCGCCTCCGCGCCGGGACTCGCCCGCGAGCTTTCGGTACCGCGCTACTCGCAGAACACCCACGTCGGCCAGTACCCGGAGTACGACAACGGCGGCGAGGCCTGGTGCAGCCCCACCTCCTCCCAGATGATCATCGAGTACTGGGGCCGGAAGCCGTCGGCCGCCGACCTGTCCTGGGTGAATCCCGCCTTCGCCGACCCCCAGGTCTGCCACGCGGCCCGCTTCACCTTCGACTACCAGTACAACGGCTGCGGGAACTGGCCCTTCAACGCCGCCTATGCGGCCACCTTCAAGGACATGAGCGCGGTCGTCACCCGGCTCTCCTCGCTCACCGACCTCGAGACGCTGATCCGGGCCGGTATCCCGGTCATAACGTCCCAGTCCTTCCTCAAGGAGGAGCTGACCGGCGCGGGCTACGGCACCTCGGGGCATCTGATGACCGTGATCGGTTTCACGGAAGACGGCGATGTGATCGCCAACGACCCAGCGTCGCCCAGCAACGCCGCCGTACGCCGTGTCTACCGTCGCGCCGAGTGGGAGAAGATCTGGCTCCGCACCAAGCGCTACAACGCGAGCGGCAAAGTGGTCTCCGGCACAGGGGGCGTCTGCTACCTGTACTGGCCCGCCCAGCCGACCCCCGCCCAGCGCCGGGCTCTGGAGGCCGTCGGCATCCGATGAGGCACCTGCCGGCCCCGGGCGCAGTGACGCACGTCTCTACCCCGGGACCGGCATCGCTGGCACTGTGGTCGGGTCACGGGGGGATGTCCGCCTACCAGACGACTGAACGAGACACATCATGACTTCGACCGCCATCACCGCCGACCACGCCGAGCCCCGCACCCGGACCGGCGGCCCCGAGGACAGCTCCAAGATCCTCGAGCACATCCTCGGCTGGACCCTCGTCGTCGTCCTCGCCATGCTCGTCACCCGGCTCGGACTGGTCTAGCGCCTCCGGCTCTCGCCTGGGCACGGCGACAATACGTCGTCCACCTGCGCAGCGAGGGCGCGCCCGCGCCGGTCTGCCATACTGCGGAGATCCTGTGGCAGTTGGAGACTAGGGCTCAATTTGAATAATAGTCAACAGCGCGGCGCGACCGAACGATCCCAGGTGCGCCGCGTTGAACTCATCGCAACCGGGCGGAAGTTGTTCGCCGACACTTCCTACGACGCACTCTCCATGGACGACATCGCCAAGCATGCGGGAGTCGCCAAGGGCCTCATCTACTACTACTTCAAGAGCAAACGCGGCTACTACCTCGCGATCATCGAGGACTCGGTGGCCGACCTCGTCTCTCGCGCCGCCGGCGACACCGAACTGCCGCGCGCTGAGCGCGTGCACCGCACGATCGAGGCCTATCTCTGCTACGCCCAGCACCACCAGGCGGCCTTCCGCACCATCGTCACGGGCGGTGTCGGCTTCGACACCCAGGTGCAGTCCATACGTGACGCGGTGCGCGATGAACTGATAGCGACTATCGCCGAAGGCGCGTACGGCAGGCGGGAGATCCCCATGCTCGCCCGGCTCGCGCTGCTCGGCTGGCTCAGCAGCGTCGAAGGGATCACCCTCGACTGGCTGGGGCATCAGGAGCCGGCGCGGGAGACCGTGTGCGCGCTGCTGATGCGGATGCTGCGGGCCACGCTCGGCACGATCGAGGAGTTCGCGCCGGAGTGCCCGGAGCCGCCGCGTGAACCGGCGTCGGTGCCGGCTCCCGCACCTGCTCAGGCTCCCGCACCTGCTCAGGCTCCCGCTCCTGCTTAGGCTCCCGCTCCCGTCGAGGCGTGACGCGGGGGGGGGGGGGGCCCCCCCCGCCCCCCCCCCCCCCCCCCCCCCGCCGGGGGGGGGGGGGGGGGGGCCCCCCCGCCCCCCCCCCCCCCGCCCCGGTACTGCCGGGGACTACTTGATGGCCTTGATCAGCTCTCCGCCCGTGGTGTCACCGCTGAGCTCCCAGAAGAAGGTGCCGCCCAGGCCCTGCTGGTTCTTGTAGGTCATCTTCCCCGCGATGGTGGCGGGGGTGTCGTAGCTCCACCACTGGCTGCCGCAGTGCGCGTACGCCGTCCCGGCGACGGTCCCGTTGGCCGGGCACCTGGACTTGAGCTCCTTGTAGTCGTCGATGCCCTGCTCGTACTTGCCGGGTGCCGGTCCGGTAGCCGTGCCACCGGGCGCCTTCTGCGTCACGCCCGTCCAGCCGCGTCCGTAGAAGCCGATCCCGAGCAGCAGCTTCGACGAGGGGATGCCGAGTCCCTTGAGCTTGGTGATCGCGGCGTTCGTGTTGAAGCCCTGCTGCGGAATGCCGGTGTAGGAGGTGAGCGGCGAGTGCGGGGCGGTGGGGCCCTGCGCCGCCCAGGCGCCGAAGAAGTCGTAGGTCATCGGGTTGTACCAGTCGACGTACTGGGCGGCGCCCGCGTAGTTCGCCTTCTCGATCTTGCCGCCGGACGAGGCGTCCGCGGTGATCGCCGCGGTCACCAGGTTGGAGCTGCCGAACTTCGAACGCAGCGCGGACATCACGTTCTTGAAGGCGTCGCGACCGCTGGTGTCACAGCTCAGTCCGCAGGCGTTGGGGTACTCCCAGTCGATGTCGATACCGTCGAAGACATCCTTCCAGCGGGGATCCTCGACCAGGTTGTAGCAGGACTGGGCGAAGGCGGCCGGGTTGGCCGCGGCCTGGCCGAATCCGCCGGACCAGGTCCAGCCGCCGAACGACCACAGCACCTTGAGGTTCGGGTGCAGCTTCTTCAGCTTGCGCAACTGGTTGAAGCTGCCGCGCAGCGGTTGGTCCCAGGTGTCGGCGACGCCGTCCACGCTCTGACCTGCGGTGTAGGTCTTCTCGTAGTCGGCGAAGGAGTCACCGATGGCGCACTTGCCGCCGGTGACGTTTCCAAAGGCGTAGTTGATGTGGGTGAGCTTGTTCGCGGACCCGGAGGTCTGGATGTTCCTGACGTGGTAGTTGCGGTCGTAAACGCCCCATTCGGTGAAGTAGCCGACCACCTTGCTTCCGGCGGCGGCCACCGCGGGCGCCGCCACGGGCTTCGCGGCAGGGGCGGACTCGCCCGCGGAGGCGATATGGGCGCCGGTGATCAGGGTCGCGCCGAGCGCGGCGGTACACGCGGCGGCGATGAGCGCCCGCAGGCGGGCGCGGGGACGGTGTGGTCCGAGCATCATGTCTCCTCGTGGGGGAGGGAGAGTGAGTGGGGACGTGCTGTCGACCGTCGGGCCTATGTGGCATGAACACGGTCATGCGCTGGAGGGAACGGTAGAAGGACTAGACCAGTGGGGTCAATGGTTCGGACCAATCTCACCGGTCGGTGGGGCGGTACAGGAACGAGTCCCTGCAGCCCGTGACGGACGCCCGCTGATCGGGCATACTCAACGCGCCACAGCCGCCGTCGAGCCACTTTCGTGATCCGGAAGGGCAGCATCGGCCTGGCAGTAAGACCGGCGGCGCGCCCACACCCTTCGCGCGCGACCGCCGCAGCGCCCGACAGGGAGGAGAGCGCCGTAATGCCCGATCGCGCCCCGCAGCCGGTGGATCGTCAACTGCCCACCGAGGAGTCCAGGGATCTGATCGCCCTGGTACGCGACATCATCCAGCGGGAGATCGCTCCCCGGGCGGCCGAGGAGGAGGATTCCGGGCACTTCCCGCGCGAGGTCTTCTCCCTTCTGTCCGAGTCCGGACTGCTCGGCCTTCCGTACGACTCCGAGTACGGCGGGGGAGACCAGCCGTACGAGGTCTACCTCCAGGTCCTGGAAGAACTCGCCGCCGCCCGCCTCACCGTCGGCCTCGGCGTCAGCGTCCACTCCCTCGCCTGCCATGCACTGGCCGGCTACGGCACCAAGGAGCAGCAGGCCGAGCATCTGTCCGCCATGCTCGGCGGCGGCCTCCTGGGTGCGTACTGCCTCTCCGAACCGGCCTCCGGATCGGATGCGGCGTCGCTCCGTACCAAGGCCGTGCGCGACGGCGACAGCTGGGTGATCACCGGCACCAAGTCCTGGATCACGCACGGCGGAGTCGCCGACTTCTACACCGTTCTGGCCCGCACCGGCGGTGAGGGCGCCCGTGGCATCACGGCCTTCCTCGTCCCCGGCGACGCGCAGGGCCTGAACCCCGCCGCACCCGAGAAGAAGATGGGCATGAAGGGCTCGCCCACCGCCCAGCTGAACTTCGACGGCGTACGGGTCCCCGACTCCCGCCGGATCGGTGAGGAGGGCCAGGGCTTCGCGATCGCGCTCTCCGCGCTCGACTCGGGCCGGCTCGGCATCGCTGCCTGCGCCGTGGGACTTGCCCAGGCCGCCCTGGACGAGGCTGTCGCGTACGCCACCGGACGGCAGCAGTTCGGCCGGCCCATCGCCGACTTCCAGGGGCTGCGCTTCATGCTCGCCGACATGGCGACCCGGATCGAGGCGGGCCGTGCGCTCTATCTCGCCGCCGCGCGGCTGCGCGACGCGGGACGGCCCTTCTCCCGGCAGGCCGCCATGGCCAAGCTGTTCTGCACGGACGCGGCGATGAGCGTCACCACCGACGCCGTCCAGGTGCTCGGCGGCTACGGCTACACGCTGGACTTCCCGGTCGAGCGCTATATGCGTGAGGCCAAGGTGCTACAGATCGTCGAGGGCACCAACCAGATCCAGCGCATGGTCATCGCCCGTCACTTGGCCGGACCCGAAACGCGCTGATCCTGTGACGTGCTGAACCGGCCGTCCCACACCGGCGGCGCCGCGAGCCTGCTCCACTCCGGGTCGCGGCGCCCCGGCAGGGTCTGGCCCTTGCTCGCCCACGTGCGGAGCAGCTCGCGGTAGATGGGCGGATCAGCCGGATGCGGAACCGATTCTTCTGGAGCGGGTGTCGCAAGGCGGCGCCCGCCGCTACTGGTCGTGGCGTACTGCAGGGTCATGACTGGGCAACGCCGTGTGTCCCGGCCGGGTTACCGCCTCGGTGAATCGAGCGCGAGTTCGCGCCCTACCCGCCGCGGCCCGCGGCAATCGAGTACGGCGCCGGGGCTCCGGCCTCCCCGCAAGCCCCTGACGTGCGGTCAGCCTCCTGCCGTCCAGGAGGCCGACCGCACGTCAGGTCCGCTTCGGCGACGTGCGGGTGCCCGAAGATTCGGCCCGGTCCTGCACCACGCCGGCCTTGCCGCCATGGTGCAGGGAAGCTACTGGTGGCCTGCCCGGTCCTCGGACCGCTCAGGCCGCACGCCGCAGGTGCGGCACCTTGACCGGCCGCGAGCCCGCGCCGCCGACGTGCGAGAAGGGCTGGGTCCGCCAGTCGAGCCCCTGGGGGAGCGTCAGCAGCAGCGCAGTGTCCTGCTCCTGGACTTCCAGCGTCTCGTCCGCGGGACGCCCCTCGGCGGCCGTACGCCCCGTACCGGCGCACACGGTCAGCCCGAAGGGGTTCCACGGGGTGGGGCAGAGTGCATGCTCCGGCAGGACGTCCTCGTCCGCCAGCAGCGCGATCGGCTGCACGCAGTCCGGGCAGATCACCCGGTACATCTCGAAGGTGTCGTACGCGTCGAGCTCATCGATCTCAGCCGGATCGGCCGAATCAACAGGCTCCGGTTCGGTACGTCCGCTGTTCTTCAGGTTCTGCATGGAGATTCCCCCCTCGGGTGGGCCGACCAGGCACTTGCGGCCTCGACCACAGCAAGCAATTCCCCACGCGCATGCCAGGTAACCACGTGGTCACGACGGACCGGCCGGCAAACCTGTGGCATTGGTCACATGCCCGCCGCAGGTGCCTCTCCGGGCTGCCGCCGACTGTGCCGGAAGCGACCTGGGGCAATAGGTTGATCCGCATGGAGGAGCTGGATCGTCAGATCGTGGAATTGCTCGTCGCGGACGGGCGGATGAGTTACACCGACCTGGGCAAGGCCACTGGCCTGTCCACATCGGCGGTGCATCAGCGCGTCCGCCGCCTCGAGCAGCGCGGCGTCATCCGCGGTTACGCCGCCGTGGTCGACCCCGAGGCGGTCGGGCTGCCGATCACCGCCTTCATCTCGGTCAAGCCCTTCGATCCCAGTGCCCCCGACGACATCGCGGAACGTCTCGCCGACGTGCCTGAGATCGAGGCCTGCCACAGCGTCGCGGGCGAGGAGAACTACATCCTCAAGGTCCGCGTCGCCACCCCGCTCGAGCTGGAGCACCTGCTGACCCGCATCCGCTCGCTGTCCGGCGTCTCCACTCGTACGACCGTCGTCCTCTCCACCCCGTACGAGGCACGCCCGCCGCGTATCTAGGCTGTTCCCATGACCGACAGCACCTCCCCCCAGGCCGAACACCGCACCGTGCTGCTGCGCGGTGGAGAAGTCCACAGCCCCGCCGACCCCTTCGCCACCGCGATGGTCGTCGAACGAGGACATATCGCCTGGGTGGGCTCGGAAGGCGCCGCCGACGCCTTCGCCGCCGGTGTCGACGACGTGGTCGACCTCGAAGGGGCCCTGGTCACTCCGGCGTTCACCGACGCACACGTCCACACCACGGCGACCGGCCTCGCCCTCACCGGCCTCGATCTGTCCGGCGCCCGCACCCTGGTCGAGGCGCTCGGTCTCGTACGGGAGCACAGCGCCGCACACGCCGCCGACAAGGTCCTCCTCGGCCACGGCTGGGACGCCACACGCTGGCCCGAGCAGCGTCCGCCGTCCCGCGACGAACTCGACCGGGCAGCCGGCGGCCGGCCTCTCTATCTGCCCCGGATCGACGTCCACTCGGCCGTGGTCACCACCGCCCTGCTCGACCTCGTCCCGGGCGTCACCGACCTCGCCGGATACCACCCGGACGCGCCGCTGACCGCCGCCGCCCACCACGCCGTACGCGCGGCCGCCCATGCCGCCATCACGCCCGCGCAGCGCGCCGCCGCGCAGCGCGCCGCACTGGCCGGGGCCGCCTCGCTCGGCATCGGCACCGTCCATGAATGCGCCGGCCCCGACATCAGCGACGAGGACGACTTCACCTCCCTGCTGGAACTGGCCGGAGCGGAGCCGGGCCCGCGCGTTGTCGGCTACTGGGCCGAACAGGTCGCGAACGCAAAGGACGCACAGCGCATCCGCGAACTCGGCGCCGTCGGAGCGGCCGGTGACCTGTTCGTCGACGGCTCCCTCGGCTCGCACACCGCCCACCTGCACGCCCCGTACGCCGACGCCCCGCACACCGGCGCCGCCCACCTCGACTCCGCGGCCGTCGCCGCCCATGTCGCCGCCTGCACCGAAGCCGGGCTCCAGGCCGGCTTCCACGCCATCGGTGACGCGGCCCTCACCGCTGTCACCGAAGGCATCAGGGCCGCCGTCGACACGCTGGGCCTCGCCCGCGTACGCGCAGCCCGCCACCGCGTCGAACACGCCGAGATGCTCACGCCCGAAACCATCGCCGCCTTCGCCGAATTCGGCCTCACCGCCTCCGTCCAGCCCGCCTTCGACGCGGCCTGGGGCGGCTCGGAGGGCATGTACGCCCAGCGCCTCGGCGCCGAGCGGGCCCGCACCCTCAACCCGTATGCCGCACTGCTGCGCGCCGGAGTGCCCCTCGCCTTCGGCTCCGACAGCCCCGTGACCCCGCTCGACCCCTGGGGCACCCTCCGGGCCGCCGCCTTCCACCGCACACCCGAACACCGGATCTCGGCCCGCGCCGCCTTCACCGCGCACACCCGCGGCGGCTGGCGGGCCATCGGACGCGACGACGCCGGCGTGCTGGTCCCCGGCGCGCCCGCCGACTACGCCGTCTGGCGCACCGAGGAACTCGTGGTCCAGGCCCCCGACGACCGCGTCGCCCGCTGGTCAACCGACCCGCGCTCCGGCACCCCTGGCCTGCCTGATCTCACCCCCGGCGCCGAACTGCCGCGCTGCCTGCGGACGGTGGTCTTCGGACAAACTGTCTATGAGAGGCCGAACGAGTGACGTGAGGACATTTCGTACCGCCGATCGATGCCCGACGCGCTCCGTCGCGACCTGCGCATCTTCCGCGCTGACCTGGTGATTTGGGCAAAGATCGCAGATCAGGCGACTGTTGACAGTGAGCGCCCACCGGCCGGTAGGTTCGGCCGAGTCCACCACGGGACGTCCGACCGGCAGACCTTCACGCAGTCGTCGAACGCCGCTGGGTCATGGGGTGGTGCGTCGCACCGGCGCACTGTCACTGGGAGCCAGGTTCAGCGCCCGCGCCTCGGGGGCGAGGGAAGGTCTCGGCCGGCCGGCAGGTGTGACCCGGGTGGGGCCCGGCGTTCAGTAGACAACGGCTCTCGGTAGACCCGCAGCCAGCGGGTCCCAGGTCGGCCCGAAGGACGCCGGGCCCCGATCCGCAGCCTCTCGTCCCGCTTCTGTGCCGAAGACACGGCACCCCAGGTCCGTGCCGCCGCAGCCGCCCGATGAGCGCTCGCTATGGTGGGGCTCTGCGTACGGACTTTAAGGGGCAGCAGTGAACGACGGCGGTCAGCGGCGGTACGGCCCGCTCGGCAGAGCCTTGGTGATCATCCCGACCTACAACGAGGCCGAGAACATCAAGCCGATCGTCGCCCGGGTGCGCGCTGCCGTGCCCGAGGCGGACATTCTCGTCGCCGACGACAACAGCCCCGACGGCACCGGCAAATTCGCCGATGAACTCGCGGCCCAGGACGACAAGGTGCAGGTACTGCACCGTAAGGGCAAGGAAGGCCTCGGCGCCGCCTACCTCGCGGGCTTCGCCTGGGGTATCGAGCACGGCTACGGCGTACTCGTCGAAATGGACGCCGACGGCTCCCATCAGCCCGAGGAACTGCCCCGGCTGCTCACCGCCCTCAAGGGCGCCGACCTGGTCCTCGGCTCGCGCTGGGTCCCCGGCGGCCGCGTGGTGAACTGGCCGAAGCACCGTCAGTTCATCTCGCGCGGCGGCAGCACCTACTCCCGGCTACTCCTCGGACTGCCGCTCCGTGACATCACGGGTGGCTTCCGGGCCTTCCGCAAGGAGACCCTCGAAGGTCTCGGACTCGCGGACGTCGCCTCGCAGGGCTACTGCTTCCAGGTCGATCTGGCCCGCCGGGCCGTCGCAGCCGGTTACCACGTCGTCGAAGTCCCGATCACTTTCGTGGAGCGTGAGATCGGTGACTCGAAGATGAGCCGCGACATCCTTGTCGAGGCGTTGTGGCGGGTCACGGCCTGGGGCGTCGGTGACCGAGCGAAGCGTCTCCTCGGCCGCAAGTCTTCCTGAAGCGCCTCCCGGTGTTGCGCCCTCGCGCCGGACGGATCCTTCCTGATCACCCCCTTACGCCGCTCCGGCGGGCGCCCAGGCACACTGGGAGCATGACGACCGGCACACCCACTCCGACGGCCCGTAGGCGCTCGAGCGCCCGCAACCTCGTCCCGCTCGGCATGGCCGTCTGGCTGGTGCTCGAGATCTGGCTGCTGACCCTTGTGGCCGGAGCGGCCGGCGGGCTCACCGTTCTCGCCCTGCTCGTCGCCGGCGGCATCGGTGGCGCCGTCGTCATCAAGCGAGCCGGCCGCCGGGCCTTCCGCAATCTGACCGAGACCCTCCAGCAGGCACAGGCCGGCAAGAGCCCGGCGTCGGGGACCAGCACCGGCAGTACCGGCAACGGCTTCCTGATGCTCGGTGGCCTGCTCCTCATGCTGCCGGGACTGATCTCCGACGTGGCGGGCCTCCTGCTTCTGCTGCCGGCCGTCCGCTCGGCGCTCGGGCGGCACACGGAGCGTTCTCTGGAGCGCCGTATGCGCGCTGCCGCGCCCGGCAGTCTGGGCGACGCCTTCCAGCAGGCCCGCATCCACCGCCCGGACGGCAAAGTCGTCCAGGGCGAGGTCATCCGACAGGACGCCACGCAGCCGCCGCGGGGCTACGAGGACGACGGCCAGAGGCCCCCGCTGACCCCCTGACCTGTGGCCGTCCTTCCTCCGGGAACGCACGCGAGTTGTCCGGGAAGGCACGCGACCCTTCGACCCGCGAGCCTTCGGGAGAGCACGCCGGCTTTCGGCCCGCGAGCCTTCGACAGAGCGCGACGGCTTCCGAGAGGGCACGCGAGCGCATCCGGGACACAGCAGAGCCGCGGGCCGTGTCACACACTCGTGTGACACGGCCCGCGGCTCTTGATCTTGCGTTGTGCTGGTAGTGCGGTGTTGTTACGGGGTCAGGCGGACTTCCGGCTGTCCCGCGGATGCACAGCGATGTTCATGGCGCCGGAGCGCAGGACCGCCAGCCTCTCGGCCAGCACTTCCTCCAACTCCTCGCGGGTGCGCCGCTCCATGAGCATGTCCCAGTGCGTTCGCGCCGGCTTGCCCTTCTTCTCCTCGGGGCCGTCGCCGTCCACCAGGAGTGCCTGGGCGCCACACGCCTTGCACTCCCACTCCGGCGGAATGTCCGCCTCTACGGAGAACGGCATCTCAAATCGATGGCCGTTCTCGCATGCGTACTCCACCGCCTGGCGCGGGGCCAGATCGATGCCGCGGTCCGTCTCGTAGCTGGTCACCACGAGTCGCGTACCGCGGAGAGCTCGCTCACTCATGAATCGTGCCTCCCGGGCTTGTCGCCCACAGGACAGGTGTCGCTGTCGTCGTCATCCGGTCAACGTCCGGTCGGCGGTAAAGATTCCCGTTCCGGGTCATGCGTCGCCCGTCGTGCCGCCCCTTGTTGTACCCACCAGTGCCCGTTTTGTCACATCTGACAGAAAGTGTCACCCAGTGATTTCACTTCTTCAGCACGCAGTAACGGTCCGGCCGGCAGGCCAAAGGCGTACACTACCGGCCTTTCACTTCAACGTCTAAATCCGTTCCGGCACGGGGTTGCCCGCGGCGGCCACAGCACGCCGCACCGGCACCCGCGCCAGCAGGACGAATCCCAGCGCGAAGAAGATCACCAACGAGATGATCGCTTCCCGATAACTGCCGGTCAGCTGGTATGCCAGCCCGAATACCAGCGGCCCCAGCCAGCTCAGCCCGCGGTCGCTCATCTCGTAGGCCGAGAAATACTCGGCCTCCTTGCCGCGCGGCACCAGATGTGAGAACAACGACCGCGACAGCGCCTGGCTACCGCCCAGAACCAGCCCGATCGCCCCTGCGAGACCGAAGAACCAGACGGGCGCCCCGGCCGGCAGGAAGTACCCCGCCGCCAGAATCAGCGTCCAGACGGCCAGGGAAGCCAGAATCGTCCGCTTGGCCCCATGCGTTCTGGCCAGTCGGCCCATGCCCAGCGCGCCCACCACCGCGAGCACCTGCACCAGCAGCACTGCCGTGATCAACGTCGTCTGATCAAGACCCAGCTCCTCGGAACCGTAGATCGAAGCCTGCGAGATGACCGTCTGGACCCCGTCGTTGTAGATCAGATAGGCCAGCAGGAACGACAGCGTCAGCGGATGCCGGCGCATGTCCCGCAACGTGGCCGTCAACTGCCGCCACCCCGAACCCACGGCGCCCGCACCGCTCGGCGCCACCCGCCGGTCCCGCAGCCGCCGCAACGGCACCAGCGTGAAGGCACCCCACCACAGTCCCGCCGAGGCCAGACAGATCCGCACCGCCGCGGACTCCGAAAGTCCGAGCGTCTCGTGACCCGAGTACACGAGGAGGTTCAGCACCAGTACCAGAGCGCCTGACGTATAGCCGAACGCCCAGCCGCGCGACGACACCGCATCGCGCTCGTCCGGCTCCGCGATCTGCGGCAGGTACGCGTTGTACAGCACCATCGAGACCGACAGCGACGCATTCGCGACGATCAGCAGAAAAGCGCCCAGCAGATACCGGTCGCCCTCCAGGAAGAACATCCCCGTCGTCGCGGTCGCACCCACATACGCCGCCACCGCCAGCAGCGGTTTCTTGCGGCCGGTACGGTCTGCCGCCGCACCCGCAAGCGGCATCAGCAGCACCGCCACCACCACCGACGCGGACACCGCGTACGCGAAAACGGAACCCGCCCGCACCGGCACACCCAGCGGATGCACAAAACCTTCGGCATCCGCCGCGGCTTTCGCCACCGAGGTCAGATACGGCCCCAGGAAGACCGTCAGCACACTCGTCGAATAGACCGAGCACGCGAAGTCATAGAAATACCAGCCGCGTTGCTCGCGTCTGCGCTCACTCGCCCCGGTCGTCCGGTCCGCGGTGTCGGTTGTCACCCCGCGCCCCCTCGCTCGTCCCGTTGTGCAGACGCGCGGGGTTTCAGACCCAGGCTCCCCGGTCGGTCAGTACCGTGCGCAACGTCTCCAGATGATCGGTCATGATGCCATCCACGCCGAGGTCCAGGAGCGCTGCCATCCGATCCGCCTCATTCACCGTCCAGACATGCACCTGCAGCCCGCGATCGTGCGCCGCCCGCACGAAACGCCGGTCCACCACCCGGATACCGCCCTGGGACTCCGGGACCTGAGCGCACACCGCCCCCGCCCGCAGTGCCGCCGGAATTCCGTACGACCGCAGCCGCAGGGCCATCACACCCCGCACCCCGTACGACGTAGCCAGCCGCGGACCCGCAAGACGCATCGCCCTGGCCACCCGGCCCTCCGAGAAGGAACCGACACACACCCGGTCCCAGGCATCCGCCCTGCGGATCAGATCCACCAGCGGAACCAGCGCCGGCTCCGCCTTGATGTCCACATTCCAGCGCGCCCGAGGAAACTCCTCCAGCAGCTCCTCGAACAGCGCCAAGGGCTCCCGGCCCGCCACCCGCGCCTGCCGCACCTCGCTCCACGGCAGCGCCGCTATCCGGCCGCGCGCGTCAGTCACCCGGTCCAGCGTCGCGTCGTGAAAGGCGACCAGCCGCCCGTCCGCTGTGGTGTGCACATCGGTCTCGAAATAGCGGTAACCGACCTCCGCGGCCCGCCGGAAAGCGGCCGCGGTGTTCTCTATCCCGTCGGCAGCCCCGCCGCGGTGGGCGAAGGCGAGTATCGAGGGATGGTCCAGGTAAGGGTGGTGTACGCGAGTCACTGCCGCAGTATCGCCTGCTTCGGTGTCCCGCCGGCGACCACCGTGCTGCCACCGTCCCGCTCCGAGATGGCGAAGACGCGCAGGAACAGCTGCGCCAGCGGCCCGATGGCCAACGCGTAGGCGAGCGTGCCGACGCCCACCGAGCCGCCCAGCACAAAGCCGGTCGCGACCACAGCCACCTCGATCGCCGTGCGGACCAGCCGGACCGAGCGGCCCGTAAGACGGTGCAGCCCGGTCATCAGACCGTCCCGCGGCCCCGGTCCGAACCGCGCCGAGAGGTACAGGCCCGTTGCCACGCCATTGAGCAGGATGCCTGCGGCCATCACCGGAATCTGCGCTCCGAGCCCCTGGACATCCGGCACCAGCGCCAGCGTGCCGTCCATCGCGATCCCGATCACCAGCACATTCGAAACCGTGCCCAGACCCGGCCGCTGCCTCATCGGAATCCAGAGCAGCAGAACGGCCGCGCCGACGATGATCGACACGACACCGATCGTCAGCCCCGTGCGCTCGGCCAGGCCCTGATGCAGCACACCCCAGGGTTCGAGCCCCAGCCCGCCGCGCACGAGGAGCGCCGAACTCACCCCGTACAGAGCCAGACCGACGTACAGATAAAGCAGCCTGCGGGTGAGATGCGCGGCCACGATTGCGCCCCCCTCTGGTGGTTGTGGACTGACGCATGACACTCTGTGGCTACGGAACAGACGGCAACCATGGCCAATTCGAGGAAGGTGGACTGACTTCCATGACGCAGTGGACCTCAGCGGTAGGCGTGGCTCAGCTCGCCAGGCAGCTCACCTCCCAGCAATCCCGCCCGGCCGGACCAGGGACCCGCAAACCCCCCGCCTACCGCGCTCTCGCCGACGGCATCCGGCTCCTCGTACTCGAAGGCCGTGTGCCCGTCGCCGCCCGGCTCCCCGCCGAACGCGAACTCGCCCTCGCCCTCTCCGTCAGCCGCACCACCGTCGCGGCGGCCTACGAAGCGCTGCGGGCAGAAGGCTTCCTCGAGTCCCGCAGGGGAGCGGGCAGCTGGACCGCGGTACCCGCCGGGAACCCCCTGCCCGCCCGCGGACTGGAACCCCTGCCGCCGGAGTCGCTCGGCTCGATGATCGACCTCGGCTGCGCCGCCCTGCCCGCGCCCGAGCCGTGGCTCACCCGAGCCGTCCAGGGTGCGCTCGAAGAACTGCCTCCGTACGCGCACACCCACGGCGACTACCCGGCCGGCCTGCCCGCCCTGCGTCAGATGCTCGCCGAGCGTTACACCCGCCGCGGCATCCCCACCATGCCCGAGCAGATCATGGTCACCACCGGCGCGATGGGCGCCATCGACGCCATCTGCCACCTCTTCGCGGGGCGCGGCGAACGTATCGCCGTCGAGTCCCCCTCCTACGCCAACATCCTCCAGCTGATGCGCGAGGCCGGGGCCCGCCTTGTGCCGGTGGCCATGGCCGAGGGGCTGACCGGGTGGGATCTGCCCCGGTGGCGGCACGTGCTGCGCGACGCCGCGCCCAGGCTCGCCTACGTCGTCGCCGACTTCCACAACCCCACCGGCGCGCTTGCCGACGAGGACCAGCGGCGCCGCCTCGTGGATGCCGCACGTTCGGCCGGCACCGTCCTCGTCGTCGACGAGACCATGTCCGAGCTGCACCTGGACGACGGCATCGACATGCCACGGCCCGTCTGCGCCTTCGACCCCGCGGGCAGCACGGTCCTCACCGTCGGCTCGGCCAGCAAGGCCTTCTGGGCCGGCATGCGCATCGGTTGGGTGCGCGCGGCCCCCGATGTGATCCGCTCCCTGGTCTCGGCCCGCGCCTACGCGGACCTGGGCACTCCGGTGCTGGAACAGCTCGCGGTCAACTGGCTGATGCAGACCGGGGGCTGGGAGGAGGCCGTGGCCATCCGGCGCACCCAGGCACGCGAGAACCGCGACGCGCTGGTCAAGGCGGTCCGCCATGAGCTGCCGGACTGGGAGTTCGATGTACCGAGCGGCGGGCTGACGCTCTGGGTCCGCACCGGAGGGCTGTCAGGATCCCGGCTCGCCGAGGTCGGCGAGCGCGTGGGGGTGCGGGTGCCTTCCGGGCCGCGGTTCGGGGTCGACGGGGCCTTCGAGGGCTACGTACGGCTGCCGTTCACGGTCGGCGGGCCGGTCGCGGAGGAGGCCGCGGCGCGGCTGGCGGCGGCCGCGCGACTCGTCGAGACGGGCGCGAGCACCGGCACGGAGGCGCCGAGGACATTCGTTGCCTGACAGAATCCGCGATCTGTCAGCTGCCGGCTGTCATTTCCGGTGGTCGTCGGCACGCGATCTGTCATCCTCCGGTCGATGAACGTCAGCTCTCGGCCGGTACGGGAGCCGGGGCCGCCGCCTCGACCCGCTCCAGTCTCTCCGGCAGCAGCTCCAGCACGGCCTGCCGGTGTGCCTCGGTCGTCGTTTCGTCGTACGGGTCCGGGGTCGCCGGCACCTGCAGTCTGAGCACCGACCCCGTACCGAGCCGTGCGTAGCCCCGGCCCGGCGGCACTTCGGCCGTCGGCGTGGTGTGCGGCTCCACGCCGAGCACGGACTCCACCTGCTCGAACGTGGCAGGACCCAGCACCACGCGGGCACGCGTATGCGTCCGTACGGCCTCGGTGAGCGCGTCCAGGCTGTCGAACTGCTCGGCCACGACAACCGTCACCTGGACCGCCCGGCCGTGACGCAGCGGTACCTGCAGCAGTTGCTGCGGATCGGTGCGCCCGTCGGCCGCCGCCAGATGACCGAAGATGCTCGGCCGGTCCATCAGGATCCACAAGGGCCGCTTGGTGTCCTCGGGTGCCACGTGCCCGGCCTGCCGGGCCCGGTTGGCGGCGATCAGCCGGCGCTCGGTCTCGTGCGCCGCCCACTCCAGCGTCGCCAGCGCCCCGGCCAGCCCGCACTCCTGAGCCAGCACCCCTGCCCGTCCCGTCAGACAGGCGTACTCACCGGTGCCGCTGCCCTCGATGATCAGCACGTCCCCGTGCTGCAGTGCCTGGAGAGCGATCGAGCGCAGCAGGGTCGTGGTGCCGCTGCCGGGCTCGCCCACGACCAGCAGATGCGGCTCCTTCGAACGCGGACCGGTACGCCAGACGACCCCTGGCGCGTCCCTGCTCTCCTCGCCTTCCGTCACCGGCACGGTGCGCTGCACGGCGCCGGCGTCGGTGAAGCCCAGCACGGTCTCGCCGGGGACGGTGACGAAACGCTGGGCGGCGATGGAGGTGGGCAGCGCGGGGAGCACGCTCATCACGAGCTGGTTGCCCTCCTCGTCCCAGCTGAAGAGATACTCGCGGCCGCGACCGGACTTGGCGTGCAGCAGCTGCTCGATCCGGGTCCGGGACTCGGGCTCGCCGTCGGTGAAGTACCCGGGGTACTTCACCCGCAGCCGGGTGAGGCGTCCGTTGCTGTCGAATTCGTAGTCGCTGAAGGCCTTGCTCCACTCACCGCCGTGGGCGAAGAGCGGAGCCGGGTCCTCGGCGACGGAGAAGTACGGCACGAGTGCCTCGTAGATCGCCTGGAGCCGACCGGTCTCCGCCTCGTCGGGGCCGGTCCTCACCGGCGTACGCACCCGGCCCTTCCAGGCGGCGGCGGCCATCACCGAGATCAGGGCGACCAGTGGCCCGTACGGGATGAGCGCGACCACCAGGACGCAGGCCGCGACCAGGAACAGCGTGGGACCACGCCGGTCCTTGGGGGTGGCGGCCCACCTCTGCCGGGTCGTGATGACCAGCTGCCGCAGACCACGGGTGACCGTGATCAGCGGATGGAGGACGTCCGTGGCGCTGTCGGCGGCCGTGCGCGCGATCTCGCGGCTCCGGGCGAGCTGTGCGCTGCCGCTGCTGAGAATGCGGGGGAGTGGTCGCCGGGCCACATCGGTCTCCTGAAGGTTCTGATGGTGCTGATGGAGCTGGAGGTGCTGTGGGGCGCGGGCGTCAGAATCTGATCCCGCCCAGGAGGCTGGCGAGGCTCGCTGTGCCTGCCTTGACGCTGGGCGCGATGGCGGTGCCCGCCATGAAGAAGCCGAAGAGCGCGCACGTGAATCCGTGGGACGCCTTGAGCCCGTCCTTCCTGACGAACAGGAAGACGACGACTCCGAGCAACACGACGCCTGAGCATGAAAGGATCATGAGAGTTCTCCTGGTCGGGGGACAGTCACCATGAGTCCTTCCATGCTCACAGGAAGTACTCATGTGACAAAAGGTGCAAATGGGTGAAATGCTCGGTATTTCACTGCACTGGAGGACGCCGGAGAACCGTCCGGGGGGCACACTGCTCGGTTGCGCGGCACAGTGCCTCGCATGCGGTGATCCCTGCCTCGGGCGGGCCGCGTCGTATCGCCGCGCGGGCAGTAGCCTGTCGATTCACTCGTACGGGCGCTTCTGCCGTGCGCCCCAGGTCAACGCAGTGGAAGGCGGTCTCTCCGATGAGCGAAGCCCCGGATCCCGAGGTGATCGAGCTCGCGACCAAGGTCTTCGATCTGGCGCGGCAGGGAGAGGCCGAGGCGCTCGCCGCCTACATCGACGCCGGAGTCCCGGCGAACCTCACCAACGACCGCGGTGACACCCTCGTCATGCTGGCCGCGTATCACGGGCACGCCGCCGCCGTGGAGGCGCTCATCGCCCGTGGCGCGGAGCCGGACCGGGCCAACGACCGGGGCCAGACGCCGCTCGCCGGAGCCGTCTTCAAGGGCGAGGACGCCGTCATCCGCGCGTTGCTGGCCGGCGGAGCAGATCCGGAGGCAGGTACTCCATCCGCGATGGATACCGCGCGGATGTTTGGGAAGACGGAGCTCTTGGAGCTGTTCGGCGGCCATTGAGCGGCCGCCGGGACTCCGCCGGGACTCAGTGGAGAGGGACGCCGTAAATGTGGTCGCGGTGGCGAAATGGGTGGGTCATCATGACGTCGGGCCCTACCCCGGACTTCATCCGGGAATTCCCCTGGGGCCACAGACGAGAGGCAGACGAAGATGGTCTACACCAAGCGGAAGACGACGGGCGTTCCTGCATGTTGCTGCGCGGCCTAGGCATCCCCACCCCCCGGTTGCGTCGACAGCTTGATGTGAGGCTTTCCCCATGTTCGATCCAGTCATAGCGCCCAGCGGTACGCTGCTCGGCCTGCTGCAGAGAGGCCGCGGTGACGGCACCCTGCACGCGCTCGCCGCGCCGCGCGCCGAAGCGCTCGCGGCCCTCAACCACTGCGTACTGAACGATCCCCGCCACGACTGGCAGGTCGAGAACCGCTCGCTGTACTACGCACGCCTCTACCTCGATCTCCACGGCAGTCTCGAGGAGATCGAGCGGCACCTCTGGGACATCGACGACCACCTCGACACCGACGAGGCCAGGACCGGCCTCGCGCTCGCGGTGCTCGGGCACCTCGCCTCGTACGGCAGGGGCGACGCCCTCTCACTGCTGCGCAGGTACGCAGCGAGCGGAGCCAACTGGGCCTGGGCCCTCGATGAGCTCGCCCTGCGTGACAACGACTCGGGTCTGCGGGCGCTGGCCACGTCGGTGCTCGCTCGTTTCCCGGCCACTGCGGAGGGTGACGCCGAACTGGCCGTCGCCGTACGGGACGCCTTCGAACCGCGGCCGTGGCGGTTGTGGGAGGAGGACCCGCAGGACGCCGTCGGCGCCCGTGTGCGGGCAGCGCGGGAGGCAGGCTCCTTCGACCGCTGGCAGCGTCAGATGCGCCCCACCGGGCCCCGGCCCGGATGGAGCGTCCAGGCCGTCTTCGACTGGGCCGAGCAGGGCCTGGAGCGCGGCAGCGCTCTCCATGTGCCCGCCGCCCGCTGTCTGTCCGCCGTCGCCGGACCCGACGACCGGCCGCTCATCGTCGAAGCCGCACGTCAGGGAGCTGACGGGGCGCGCTGCGCCGCCCTGCACTATCTCGCCGAATCACGGGACCCCGTCGTACTCGACCTGATCGAGGCCGCGGCGCTCAGTGGCTCTCGTGAGGTTGCCGACGCCGCTGTCTCCGCGTTCGAGCGGATGTGCGGCGACGAGGCCGTCGACCGGGCGCGCGGCTGGGTGCACCGGCCCGACGCGCTCGGGGCGTCGGCGGCGGGTGTGCTCGCCTGCCGGGGCGGCGCCGACGACGCCAAGCTGGTGCTGGGCGCCCTGCGCGAGACGGTACGGGCCGACGGTCCCGACGCACCGTCGCTGTGGACACTCGTCGACGGCGCGGGACGGCTCGGCATCGGCTGCGCCGCGCCCGTACTGCGCCATGTGTACCGGGAGACCGCTTCGTCTCAGCTGCGCGGTCGCGCGGCCCGCGCGCTCGCCGCCACCGACGCCTCGTTCCCGACCGGATTCGCCGTCGAATGCCTGTGGGACTGCGAGGAGACCACGAGGGAAGTCGCCGCGCTGCACGCCGAGACCGGCGATGTGCGGGTCGAGGAACGCTTGCGCAGGCTCGCCGCGGACCCGGCCGAGGAGGCCGAGGTACAGACCGCGGTACGGAGCAGAATCGGCCCGGATATGCCCGCCGTGTAACCGTCTGCCCCGGGATGACAGGGCCCCAGTCACAAACGCTCATGGGACGTTTCACGGGCGGAAAGATCCACGTTGGCCGCTCCACCCCGAGCACGACGACAACTCGGGTATGCGTGTCGTCAT
The DNA here is from genome assembly GCF_053591755.1 of Streptomyces sp. NPDC002926. NCBI lineage: Bacteria > Bacillati > Actinomycetota > Actinomycetes > Kitasatosporales > Streptomycetaceae > Streptomyces > Streptomyces sp. NPDC002926. Next base: position 42,529 of record NZ_JBSFUK010000012.1, on the reverse strand, counting down.
CGTCACCGAATCCTTCCCGCCCGACGTCAATGGTGTGGCGCACTGCGCCCTGCAGACCGCCCGGCATCTCGCCGCACGCGGTCATGACCCGCTCGTCATAGCCCCGGCCGTCGCCGGGGCCGACAGCTCCGAATGGAGCGCGCCCTGCCCCGTGGTGCGCGTCCCCTCCCTGCCGCTGCCCGGATACCCGCAGGTGCGGGTGGCTCTGCCGAGCCGCCGGGTGGCGGCGGCGATCGCCGCCCACCGGGCGGATCTCGTCCACCTCGCCAGCCCCTTCGTGCTCGGCGTGCGCGGCATGGCGGCCGCGGCGCGGCTCGGCCTGCCGGCCGTCGCCGTCTACCAGACCGATCTGGCGGGCTATGCCCGTACCTATGTCGGTGCGGGAGAGGGCGCCGCCTGGCGGCGCATCCGCGCCGTACACAGTGCCGCCGACCGCACGCTCGCGCCCTCCACCGCCGCCCTCCGCGATCTGGAGGGACACGGCGTCGAGCGGGTCCGGCTGTGGCCGCGCGGCGTCGACGCCGCGCGGTTCCGGCCGCAGCTGCGGGACGAGGAGCTACGGCGCAGCCTCGCCCCCGACGGAGAACTGATCGTCGGCTATGTCGGCCGGCTCGCTCCCGAGAAGCATGTCGAGCTCCTCGCCGGTGTCTGCGGTATGCCAGGTGTACGGGTCGTGGTCGTCGGCGACGGGCCCAGCGAGCCATCCCTGCGCGGCGCGCTGCCCGGAGCGGTCTTCCTCGGCCGCAGGACCGGCGACGAACTCGCCCGGATCTTCGCCTCGCTCGACGTCTTCGCGCACACCGGTCCTTACGAGACCTTCTGCCAGACCGTGCAGGAGGCCATGGCGAGCGGGATACCGGTTGTCGCACCCGCCGCGGGCGGACCGCTCGATCTGGTCGACCACGGGCGTACCGGGCTGCTGGTGGAACCTCTGGATGCGGACGCGGTACGGGCCGCGGTCACGACTCTGGCGGCCGACCCGGAGCTGCGTGACGCCTACGGCCACGCGGGACGGGCCGCCGTCGAGGGCAGGACCTGGTCCGTCATCGGAGACCTGCTGCTCGACCACTACGCCGAGGTGCTGGGCGCGCGTACGGCGGTGGCGGCGTGAGCGCGCTGCGAATCGTACGGCTGGCGAATTTCGTCACCCCGTCCTCCGGTGGCCTGCGCACCGCGCTCGGCGAGCTCGGCAAGGGCTATCTCGCGGCGGGGCACGAGCCTGTGCTGATCGTTCCCGGAGATCTGGAGAGCGATCGGCTCACCCCGCAGGGCCGGGTGATCACCCTGCCGGGACCGGAGCTTCCCGGCACCGGCGGCTACCGGGTGCTGGCCGGCCGGCGGCGGCTGCGGCAGGTCCTGGAGACCATTGCGCCCGACCGGCTCGAGGTCTCCGACCGCACGACCCTGCGGTGGACGGGGGAGTGGGCGCGGCGCAACCGCGTCCCCTCCGTGATGGTCTCGCACGAGACGGCCGACGGGGTGCTGAGGACCTGGGGGCTGTCGGAGGGAGCCGCCGGGCGCACCGCGGACCGGCTCAACCGCCGCACCGCATGGGCGTATTCGCGCATCGTGTGCACGACGGAGTGGGCGGAGCGGGAATTCGTCCGCATCGGGGCGCGCAACGTGGTGCGCGCGCCGCTCGGCGTGGACCTGCTGCGCTGCAGGCCGACCCGGCGCAGCACGGTCCTGCGCGCGAAGTACGCCGCCGGGGCCGAGGTGCTTCTGCTGCTCTGCTCCCGGTTGTCGGTGGAGAAGCGCCCGGGAATGGCCCTGGACGCGCTGACCGAGCTGCGGAAGCGGGGCGTACGGGCCGCGCTGGTGGTCGCGGGCGACGGTCCGCTGCGGACCGCGCTCGAGCGCCGGGCCCGTGCGGAGGGGCTGCCGGCGGTCTTCCTCGGCTATGTCGGCGACCGCGAATCGGTGTCCGACCTGCAGGCCGCGGCGGACCTCTGCCTGGCGCCGGGGCCCGCGGAGACGTTCGGCCTGTCGGCGCTGGAAGCGCTGGCCTGCGGCACCCCGGTGGTCGCGAGCGCGTCGTCGGCGTTGCCGGAGGTCATCGGGGACGCGGGAGCGGCTGCCAAGGACACTCCGGCAGCCTTCGCGGACGCCGTACAGGGACTGCTGACCCGCACGGAAGCCGACCGCCGCGCGGCGGCCAGGGCGCGGGCCGAACTCTTCGACTGGCAACGGTCGGTGTCGGCGTTCCTGTCGGCGCACGACGCCCCGCCGGTACGCGAGCGGGCACGTGGAGAGGGCGTGGCGGCATGACGGCCGGCCCGAGCACCGCGGTCGTGGACGAGCCGGGCCCGCAGCACACCGACGCGGACGCGGGGGACACCCCGGGGTGCGCGGGTGCGCGTCCGGCGGAGTCCCGGGGGCGGACGGGGGTGGGCGGCGACGCCGTGCCGCGCCGGCTTGCGGAGCTCTCCGGCCCTGCCGCTGCGGCTGGGCGCAGTGAGGCCGAGCGGGCAACCGAAGCCGGGACGCGGGGGACCGGGGTCGTGGCCGCCGGTGCTCGGCGCGAGGCTGCGGCGGGCACGGATGCCGGGGCCGGTCGCCACGGTGACGGCCGGGTTCCGGATGCCTCGGGGGGCGCGGGTGCGCGCCCGGCCGGGGCCGAGGGGTGTACGGCGGATGCCGCCGCTGTCGCTCCGTGCGGGGTCATGGGGCTCCGGGAACCGGGCTGCGGATCCGGACAACGCGCTCCCGAGGACCCCGCGGGTCTCACCGCCCTGGCTCCGGACGCGTCGGGGCTCGATGCCGCCGGTACGGCCACTTCGGGTCTCACCGCCCTGGCTCCGGACGCGTCGGGGCTCGATGCCGCCGGTCCGGCCACTTCGGGTTTCACCGCCGTGGCTGCGGGCGTATCCGGGCTCGATGCCGCCGGTACGGACGCCTCCGTGCCCGCGCACGCCCCGCGCTTCGTCGCGCTCGGGGACTCGCTCACCGAAGGCGTCGGCGATCGCGTCGGCGACAGCTGGCGGGGGTGGGCCGCTCTGCTCGCGGAGGGGCTCTCCGCCGCCGGCGCGCCCGACCACTTCCGCAACCTCGCCGTCAGCGGTGCCCTCACCCAGGACGTCGCCGAGCTCCAGACGCCCGAGGCGCTCGCGTACGAACCCGACATCGCCTCCGTCGTCGTCGGGGTCAACGACACCCTGCGCTGCACCTTCGACATCGAGGACCTCACCCTGCGGCTCGACGAGGTCTGCGCGGCGCTCTCGGCGCGCGGCACCGTGCTGCTCACCGCCTGTCTGCCCGACCCCGGCACCATGCTCGGGCTGCCGGTGCCGCTCGCGCGCCCGCTCGCCAGACGGCAGCGGGCGGTCAACGCCGTCGTCCACGCCCTGTCGAACCGTTACGGCGCCGTACATCTGCATGCCGCCGACGGCCCCTGGGTCGCCGACCGGTCCATGTGGAGCGCGGACCGGCTGCATCCGGGCGAGCGCGGGCACCGCATGATCGCGGCCCGCTTCCATGAACTGCTGGCCGCACGCGGGCTCGCGCACGGCGCCGCGCCCGCAAGCGAACCAGATCAGCCCTCGCCGACCCGCTCCGCGTCGCTCCTGTGGCTCGCCACGGCCGGTACCGGATGGGTGGCGCGCCGGTGCACCGATCTGCTGCCGCAGCTGCTGCGGATGGCCGGGGCGGAGGTGCGGCACTGGGCGCGCGGCACCAGCGCCCGCCTGGACCACAGCGCCGAGCATGCGCTCTCCTCAGCGCTCGCTGCCGTGTCGCTGGACGTTCCCCTTGCCAGAATGGGGGAATGAGCGGGCCCTGGGAGTTCTGGATCGACCGTGGCGGCACCTTCACCGACATCGTGGGCCGACGCCCCGACGGACGGCTTGTGACCCGCAAACTGCTCTCCCACAACCCGGAGCGGTACCGGGACGCGGCTGTCGCCGGGATCCGGCTGCTCCTCGGCGTCGGCCCGGACGAGCCCGTCCCGGCCGACCGGGTCGCCTGCGTGAAGATGGGCACGACCGTAGCCACCAACGCCCTGCTCGAGCGCCGCGGCGAGCCGACCGTCCTCGTCATCACCGAGGGATTCCGGGACGCGCTGCGCATCGCCTACCAGAACCGGCCCCGGCTCTTCGAGCGCCGGATCCTGCTCCCGGAGGCGGTGTACGAGCGCGTCATCGAGGTCCCCGAACGCGTCGACGCGCACGGCGAGATCGTCCGGCCGCTCGAAATGGCCACCGTCACCGAGCAGTTGAAGGCAGCCCGGAGTGAAGGCTTCCACAGCGCGGCCGTGGTGCTGATGCACGGCTACCGCCACCCCGGCCACGAAACCCGCATCGCCGAGGAGGCCCGTACGCTCGGCTTCACCCAGGTCAGCTGCTCCCACGAGGTCAGCCCGCTGATCAAGCTGGTGCCGCGCGGTGACACGACCGTCGTGGACGCCTACCTCTCGCCGATCCTGCGGCGCTACGTCGATGAGGTCGCCGGCGAACTCGAGGGCATCCGCCTGATGTTCATGCAGTCCAACGGCGGACTGCGCGAGGCCGCGCACTTCCGCGGCAAGGATGCCGTACTGTCCGGCCCGGCGGGCGGCGTGGTCGGAATGGCCCGTACCGCCGAACAGGCCGGATTCGGGCGGGTCATCGGCTTCGACATGGGCGGCACCTCCACCGATGTGTCGCACTACGCGGGCGAGTTCGAGCGCGAGCTCGGCACCCAGGTCGCGGGCGTGCGCATGCGCGCGCCCATGATGAACATCCACACCGTCGCGGCGGGCGGCGGCTCCGTTCTCCACTTCGACGGCCGCCGCTACCGCGTGGGCCCGGACTCCGCGGGTGCCGTGCCGGGTCCCGCCTGCTATCGCCGCGGCGGCCCGCTGACTGTCACCGACGCCAATGTGATGCTCGGCCGCATCCAGCCCGGTCACTTCCCCGCGGTCTTCGGCCCCGGCGGCGACCAGCCGCTGGATGCCGATACGGTGCGCGAACGCTTCGCTGAACTCGCCGACGAGGTACGCAGGGCGAGCGGCAAGGACCGCACTCCGGAGGAGGTCGCGGCCGGCTTTTTGGAGATCGCCGTCCTCAATATGGCGAACGCGGTCAAGAAGATCTCCGTACAGCGCGGACACGACATCACCCGCTATGCCCTCACCTCCTTCGGGGGAGCGGGCGGGCAACACGCCTGCGCCGTCGCCGACGCGCTCGGTGTCGACACGGTGATCGTGCCGCCGCTTGCCGGGGTGCTCTCCGCATACGGCATCGGGCTCGCCGACGCGACCGCCATGCGTGAGCAGTCCGTCGAGGCGGAGCTGGACGAGGCGGCCCTCGGGCGCGTACGCACCCTCTGCCGCGATCTCGCCGCACGCACCCGCGCCGAGCTGCGTGCCGATGCCGTCCCGGATGCCGCGATCACGACGCACGCGCGCGTGCTGCTCCGTTACGCCGGAACGGACGCCGGCCTGTCCGTGCCGCTGGACACCGTGGCAGGGATGACCGAGGCCTTCGAGACGACCCACCGAGCCCGCTACGCGTTCACCATGGACAAACCGCTCGTCGTGGAGGCGGTCTCCGTGGAGGCGGTGGGAACGGCGGGAGAGCACGGCGAGCACGTCGCCGAAGGGACCACAGGCGAAGGGACCACAGCTGAAGGGACCACAGCTGAAGGAACCGCGGGCGAAGGGACCGCGGGCGGGGGGAATTTCGCACCGCGCGCCACGGTGCGGATGTTCGTGAACGGCGCGCGGCGCGACACCCCCCTCTGCCGGCGCGGAGACCTGCGGCCCGGTGACGCCGTCGAAGGTCCCGCGATCATCGCCGAGGCCGACGCCACCACCGTCGTCGACCCCGGCTGGCGGGCGGCAGCGGGCGACGGCGGGCACCTGCTGCTGACGCGGGTACGGCCCCGCCCCGGCAGAGTCGCCGTCGGCACCGATGTCGACCCGGTTCTTCTGGAGGTCTTCAACAATCTCTTCATGGCGATCGCCGAGCAGATGGGCGTACGCCTGGAGAACACGGCACACTCCGTCAACATCAAGGAGCGGCTCGACTTCTCCTGCGCCCTCTTCGACGCGGATGGCAACCTGATCGCGAACGCGCCGCACATCCCCGTCCACCTCGGCTCCATGGGCGAGTCCATCAAGGAGGTGCTGCGCCGGAACGAGGGCGCGCTGCGGCCGGGCGATGTGTACGCGATCAACGACCCGTACCACGGCGGCACCCACCTGCCCGATGTGACGGTCGTGACGCCGGTGTTCGAAGGGGAGGAGCTGCGGTTCCTCGTCGCCTCGCGCGGCCATCACGCCGAGATCGGCGGCATCACGCCCGGTTCCATGCCCGCCTTCAGCCGCACCGTGGAGGAGGAGGGCGTGCTCTTCGACAACTGGCTGCTCGTACGGGACGGACGGCTGCGCGAGGCCGAGACGCGGGAACTGCTGACCACCGCCCGGTACCCCTCCCGCGCGCCCGACACCAACCTCGCCGACCTGCGCGCCCAGATCGCCGCCAACGAGAAGGGCATCGCCGAACTGCGCCGTATGGCCGACCAGTTCGGGATCGAGGTCGTCCAGGCCTATATGCAGCATGTGCGGGACAACGCGGAGGAGTCGGTACGCCGGATCGTCGCGGGTCTGGCCGACGGCGAGTACCGCTACGAGACGGACGGCGGGGCCGTCATCCAGGTGTCCCTGCGCGTGGACCGGCAGCGGCGCAGCGCGGTGATCGACTTCACCGGCACCTCTCCGCAGCAGCCCGGGAACTTCAACGCACCCAAGTCGGTGGTGATGGCGGCGGTGCTGTATGTGTTCCGGACGCTGGTCGCCGACGACATCCCGCTCAACAGCGGCTGTCTCGAGCCGCTCGATGTACGGGTGCCGGCAGGGTCGATGCTCGCGCCGGCGCACCCCGCCGCAACCGTCGCAGGCAATGTGGAGACCTCGCAGGCCGTCACCGGCGCGCTGTACGCCGCGCTCGGTGTGCAGGCGGAGGGCTCCGGCACGATGAACAACCTGACCTTCGGCAACGACCGTGTGCAGTACTACGAGACGGTCGCCAGTGGCTCCGGCGCGGGCGACGGCTTCGACGGGGCCGACGCCGTACAGACCCATATGACCAACTCCCGCCTCACCGATCCCGAAGTGCTGGAGTGGCGTTATCCGGTGCGCGTGGACGCCTTTGCCGTGCGGGAAGGCAGCGGCGGCCGCGGCCGCTGGAGCGGGGGCTGCGGAGTCGTCCGCAGAATCCGTTTCCTCGAGCCGATGACGGTGGCGCTGCTCACCGGGCACCGGCGCATCCCTCCGTACGGCATGGCGGGCGGTGAGGCGGGCATGCTCGGCAGCAACCTCGTGGAGCGGGCGGACGGGTCGGTGACGCGACTGCGCGGAGTCGACTCGGTGGACGTCGGTCCCGGGGACGTCCTGGTCATGAACACTCCTGGCGGCGGGGGCTACGGCACCGCCGGGGTGTAGTCATCGGATCACGACGAACCGGACAGGTGTGCCGGGTGCGGCCTGGGCCGCCGCCGGGAGATCCCGCGCGTCGACGACCGCCACGACCGGATAGCCGCCGGTGGTGGGATGGTCGGCGAGAAAGACGACCGGGCGGCCGTCCGGCGGCACCTGCACGGCCCCCAGCACCATGCCCTCGCTGGGGAGTTCGCCGGTCACGGCCCGCTCCAGTGCGGGTCCCTCGGTGCGCAGCCCGATGCGGTTGCTCGCCGACGACACGCGGTACGCGGCCCGGGCCAGCGTGCGCATGGCCGCGTCCGTGAACCAGCCGGCGCGCGGCCCGAGCCGCACCCGCAGCACCAGCTCGGCCGGTGGCGCGGGCCACGGGATGCCGCCGTCGACCCGTGCCGGCGGCCAGCCCGGCCGGCCGAGTGGCAGTACGGCGCCGTCCGCGAGCGGTGCGGGACCGAGCCCGGAGAGCAGATCGGTGGAGCGGCTGCCGAGCACCGGATCGACCGCGATCCCGCCGGCGAAGGCCAGATAGGCGCGTACGCCGCGCAGCGCGGGGCCGGCCTCCAGCACCGAGTCGGCGGCGACTCGCACCGGCGCGCCCCATGCCGCCGGCCGCCCGTCGACCGTGACCTGGCAGTGCGCGCCGCCGACGGCCACGGTCACCGCGCAACGCGGGCGTACCGCACACCCGTTGAGCGTGGTCTCCAGGACCGCGGCACTCTCCGCATTGCCCACCAGCCGGTTGACGAGGCGGCCGGACCGGGGGTCGAGCACCCCGGAGCGCGGCACCCCGAGATGGGCGTGCCCGGGCCGCCCCAGGTCCTGCACGGTGGTCAGCGCCCCGGCCCGTACGACCGCGAAGGCCCTGTCGGTCATCGGCGGATCCCGGCGAGCCGAGGCACGAACCGCACCCGCGTCCCCGGCGAGAGCAGCGCGGCGGGCTCCCGCGCCGGGTCCCACAGCACCGTGTCCGTCGTCCCGATCAGCTGCCAGCCGCCGGGCGACGAGCGGGGGTACACGCCGGTGAACGGGCCGGCCAGCGCGACTGCCCCGGCCGGTACGGAGGTGCGCGGGGTGGCTCTGCGCGGCACCGCGTACGGCTGCGGAAGCCCGGTCAGATAGCCGAAGCCGGGCGCGAACCCGCAGAAGGCGACCCGGAATTCCGCCGCCGAGTGGATGTCCGCGACATCCTCCTCCGCCACCTGCCACAGTGCCGCGACATCCGCCAGATCGGGCCCGTCGTAGCGGACGGGAACCTCGATCGCGTCCTGCACGCGCCCCTGGAGCGCCGGAACCTCCCATTCCGCGAGCTCCTGCGCGAAGCGGCCCGGCTCGTCGAGCCCGTCGAGGAGCACGGTCCGGGCGGCGGGCACGATCTCCAGGATCGCCGGGAGGGTGCCGGCGGCGCGGCGGCGCAGCAGTTCGGCGTGGAGCGCCCCGGCCTCGTCCCCGTCCTTCAACTCGATGAGGAGCGCCCGGTCGCCGACCGGCAGGGCCCTCATACGAAGGCCTCCACACGGACGCCCACGGTCTCCAGCTGCCGCCGCACCCGGCGGGCGAGAGTGACGGCTCCCTCGGTGTCGCCGTGCAGACAGAGCGAGCGGGCGCGTACCGCGACCGACCGTCCGCAGCGCGAGGTGACCACGCCGAACCTGGCCATGCTGACGGACCGTTCGACGACCTCGGCCGGATCGCTGAGGACCGCTCCGTCCTGTCCGCGCGGCACCAGCGTGCCCTCCGCGGTGTACGCGCGGTCGGCGAACGCCTCGGAGACGGCGGGCAGTCCGGCCTTCTCCGCCATGGTGTGCAGTTTCGAGCCGGGCAGTCCGAGCAGTGGCAGCCGCTCGCCGGACAGCAGTACGCCTTCGACGACGGCTGCCGCCTGCTCCTCGTCGTACACGACCCGGTTGTAGAGAGCGCCGTGCGGTTTGACGTACGAGACGCGGGACCCGGCCGCCTTGGCGAAGATCTCCAACGCCCCTATCTGGTACGCGATCTCGGCGGCCAGCTCGTCCGGCGGGACGTCCATGGAGCGCCGCCCGAAACCGGCCAGATCGCGGTAGGAGACCTGGGCGCCGATCCTCACCGAGCGATCGGCCGCGAGGTCGCAGACGCGCCGCATGGTGGCCGCGTCCCCGGCGTGGAAGCCGCAGGCGACATTGGCGCTGGTGACGACGGACAGCAGCTGCTCGTCGTCGGTCAGCCGCCAGCGGCCGAAGCCCTCGCCGAGGTCGGCGTTGAGATCGATCGACGCCCAGGTCATGTACTCCTCATTCCTGCTCGTCAGGCCACGCGGTACTGCTCGTCGGGGGCATCCGTGGAAGGGAACTGCTCGCGGAACCCGACCGGGCTCCGTGCGCGCCCGTGGACGCGCTCCGGGGTGCGGATCACACCAGCTCCTTCCCGCGGGTCTCGGGCAGGCCGAACAGAGCCACCACCGCCAGGCCGTAACCGAAGGCGCCCAGGACGAGCGCTCCGCCCACTCCCCAGCTGTCGGACAGGAAGCCGACCAGCGTGGGCAGGAACGCGCCCACGGCACGGCCGCTGTTGTAGGTGAATCCCTGGCCGGTGCCCCGTACGGCCGTCGGATACAGCTCGCTGAGGAACGAACCGAAGCCGCTGAAGATCGCCGACATGCAGAATCCGAGCGGGAAGCCGAGGACCAGCAGCAGACCGTTCGCCCCGGCCGGGATGTTCGTGTAGGCGAGGATCCCGATGGCGGACAGCACGGCGAAGAGCGTGATGTTCTTCTTCCGGCCGATCCGGTCGGTGAGATAACCGCCGGTGAGATAGCCGATGAAGGACCCGGAGATCAGGAAGGTCAGATAGCCGCCGGTGCCGACGACGGTGAGCCCGCGCTCGGTCTTGAGATACGTGGGCACCCAGGTGGCGAGCGTGTAGTAGCCGCCCTGGACGCCCGTGGAGAGCAGCGTCGCGAAGAACGTCGTACGCAGCAGATCCTTCTTGAAGATGGTGGAGAAGGTCCCGCGCCCGGTGCCGGCATGACGTCGCTCGGCCGCCACGGGCGCGTCGCTGACATTCCGCCGTACGTAGATGACCAGCAGGGCGGGCAGGGCGCCCGTCCAGAACATCACGCGCCAGGCGGTGTCCGCGTCGAGGAACTGGAAGACCAGGGTGTAGACGATGACGGCGAGCGCCCAGCCGGCCGCCCACGCGCTCTGGACGGCGCCGAGCGTGCGGCCGCGGTGCTTGGCGGAGGCGTACTCGGCGACCAGGATCGCGCCGACCGCCCACTCGCCGCCGAAGCCGAGGCCCTGCAGAGCCCGGAAGACCAGCAGCGTCTCGTAGTTGGGGGCGAAGCCGCACAGGACGGTGAACACCGCATAGGTGATCACCGTGATCATCAGGGCTTTCACCCGGCCTATGCGGTCGGCGAGGATGCCGGCGAGCGCGCCGCCCACCGCGGAGACGACCAGGGTGACGGTGGTGAGAAGTCCGGTCTGTCCGTTGTCGAGACCGAAGTAGGCGGAGATCGCCACCATGCTCAGCGGCAGTGTGAAGTAGTCGTAGGAATCGAGGGAGTAACCGCCGAACGCGCCACCGAAGGCGCGGCGGCCGCGCGGCCCGAGCGCCCGCAGCCAGGCGAAGGCGCCGGTGTCCTCGGGGAGTTCGCCCTGCTTCGGCTGGGTCTGGGTCGTACTCATCTGCACCTCGCAGAGGGGGAGGAGGGTGCTGTCGAGACTGTGCGGTGACGCCAAGATAGGGATTGTTGAACGATCCGACAAGAGTTTCGTAGGGTCGTTCTTGCTTCTACGATGGAGCTCGCGCGTCGGTCGGAGCGGCCGGCGAGGGAGAGAGGGCGCTGTGGGGACGACGGAGTCCGGGATCGGCGGACTGGCGGACGACCGCCCGCTGTTGGGCCGTACCAGCACGGCGGAGCGGGTCGCGGACATCCTGCGCACCCGCATCGCGGAGGGCTACTTCCCGCCGGGAGAACGCCTGTCCGAGGACAGCATCGGCAAGGCGCTCGGCGTCTCGCGCAACACGCTTCGCGAAGCGTTCCGGCTGCTCACCCATGAGCGGCTGCTCGAGCACCAGCTCAACCGCGGGGTGTTCGTCCGGATGCTCGCCGTCCAGGACGTCGTGGACATCTACCGCACCCGGCAGCTCGTCGAGTGCGCTGTCGTGCACGGGCTCGGTGAGCCGCCGTACCAACTGGAGACGCTCGAAACGGCGGTCGCGGGCGGCGAGCGGTCGGAGCGCGCGCACGACTGGAAAGGCGTTGCCACGGCCAATATCCACTTCCACCGCGAACTCGTCGCGCTGGCCGGCAGTGCCCGCACCGACGAACTGATGCGCAGCGTGCTGGCCGAGCTGAGGCTCGCGTTCCATGTGGTGGACAACCCGCGGCGGCTGCACCAGCCCTACCTCGTACGCAACCGGGCCATCCTCGAAGCGCTGCGGGCCGGCGACCGGTCCGGCGCCGAGCGGCTGCTCACCGACTACCTCGACGACTCGCGCACGCAAATGGTGGAGACGTACGCGCATCTGGTCGACGGGCAGGACGAGGACGGAGCGTAGCCGGACGGTCGCTTCTGCGCCGTTTCGACCGTTGTCAGTGCGAGGACCTAATCTGTGCAGCGTGACTTCGCCTGCCTCGACGGACTTCGTTCCGCCCCAGCTCAGCGCGGGGCCGAGGCCCGCACAGGGCCCGGCCGCCGACGAAGGGCTCGCGCGGCGGCTGCGCGCGCTCGCGTGCACAGCGCCGCTGCACGACCTCGACGTACGCAAGGCCAATCTCGCGGGCGAGTACTCCGTCTACGCGATGGCGGAGGTCGCCCTCGCGGCCATCGACCTCGTCACACTGAACATGGACTTCGACACCGGCGCCGACCATGACCAGATAGTGGCCAGGCTGCTGCCGCGCGTCGCGGCCCAGGCCCCGCGGCGCCCGTTCGCCGAGCACGAGCGGGTCGCCCGCTGGGTGCTGGAGAACCTGATCAACGTCGGCAGCGTGGACCGCGGATTCCGCGCGGTGTACGGCACCTTCGGACCCGACGGCGTCTACACCCGCCGGGACTACGACTTCAAACTCATCGAGGAAGTCCCGGGATACGGCGGCAGCGTCTATCTCCGTACGACCGACGAAGCGGTCAACGTCCTGGTCGGCGCGCTCGACACGGACGTCACCAGCGCCCAGATCGCGGCCGAGGTGAAGCTGGAGGTCCTGATCAGCCGCGGCAGGCTCGCTGACGCGCAGCTCGCCGCCGAGCAGGCCAGATACCGCACCGTGCAGTACGCCGAGACGCTGCGCAGGACGCTGGAAGCGACACGGCGCAACGTGCGGGCCGTCGACTGGCTGAACGCCGTCCCGGACATGATCGCCGAGGCGCTCGACCATGTCGCCGACCGCTACCGCCATGAGAACGCGATCCTCACCAATATCCGCAAGGCACGCGACGAGGCCGAGGATCCGGAGCACAAGCGGCGAGCCGCCGAGCTGGTCGACATAGTCAAGGACTGCATCCGGCGCCACACCCAGCTGCAGTCCCGGCTGCTGGAGGCCGGCCCGCTGTTCCGTGCCGAGCAGGACCGCCAGGCCTTCGCCCGGCCCACCGCGCGCTCCGGACTCGATGTGTACGGGCAGCTCGTCGCCCCGCTGCTGCCGCTTCCCCTGGCCTCGGCCATCCGCGTCACGGACGCCTTCTTCGCGCGCGGCACCGGACTGCGCACACCGTCGTCCGTACGAGTCGGCGATCTGGTCGACATGCTGCTGACGCCGCCCGTCGAGCGTGAGCATCTCGGCGCGGAGATGCCCGAGCCCGATCTGATCGCCACCCCGGACGACAGCCGGTTCAGCGACGAGCAGCTCGCGAGCGCGATGGAGCTGCTCGACCTGGAGCACGACGCACCGCGCCGGCTCTCCGGCCTGCTCGCCGAGGCCCGCCGCCGCGACCCCGAACTGCCGTATCTGGTCGCGCTGCTGGCCGTGCACGCGGCGAGCCCGCCGGTCGGCACCGCCTACCGGCAGGGCGAGGAGCGCCTGCTGTTCGCCGTCGACGACGGCACCGAGCTGGACGACCCGGAGTTCGGCGGCGCCGACCTGATCGTGGGCATGGCACTGCTGGACGCGGCGGGCATGGCCGCCGACCGCACGGAGGCGGCGTGAGCAGCGGCCCGCGCGGCTCCGTCGAAACTCCGGCCTCGCCGGCGCCTGAGGCGCGGGGTCCGGGGGAGAGCCCCGGTCCGGGAAGGGGCGGGGCGGGGAAGAGCCCCGCCGCAGGCGCCCCGTCCCCACCCACACCCCGTCCGCTCGGCCCAGACCTTCCGCAGGAGCACCCGTGACCGACCACCACGCCGAACAGCACGCGTGGCGTGAGGCGGACGTCCACGAGGCGTCGGGCCCGGCCACCGGCGCCGCTGTCACGCCCGCCGACGCCGCCGACGCCGCGCGGCTCGTCTCCTTCGGACTCCAGCCCAAGCTGCTGCCCGCACGCGACGCCGAATACGCCGAACTGCTGCGCCGCTACCGCGAAGAGGCCGCGTTCGCCCGGCTCGCCGACGCCGTTGCCACCGGCCTCGGCCTCGTCGTCCTCGAAGTCTCACCGCGCGCCGGTATGGCCGTGGCCGCCGGTGAGGACTCGGTCTTCGCCGTCCGCATGGGCGACTACGCCCGGCGCGCGTCCGCCGACTCCGCCGACCGCTTCCTGCACGGACTGGCACATCTCGCCGTCGCCGCCATGGCGTTCCCGCGCCCCGAGGACCTCGCCGACGACAGCTACATCGGCCGGATCACCGTCAACGGCATCGACGCCTTCGTCCGCCAGGCCTGCCGCCGCCTCGAGGAACGCGCCGAGGAGCAGGGCGAGAACACCGACCCCGCCACCGAGGCCCCCGGCCTGGAAGCGGCCTGGCGGATCTACGCACGGCGCAGCGCCACCGGCGCCACCAAGGACGCGCGCCGCCTCGCCGGATCCACCACCGGCATCGTCGGCAAGGCCGTCGCCTTCCTCACCGACTCGGGCTTCCTGCAGCGCACCGGTGACGACGCCGGAGGCGCGTACCGCACCACCGCCCGCTACCAGCTGCAAGTGCGCGATATGGCCGGCAGCGCGGCCATGGCCGAACTGCTCGAGCTCGGCGTCGTACCCGTCAGCGACGGCACCGCCACACTTGTGCCGCCGCCCGACGCGGACGACCTGGAGCTGGCCGCCGACGCCGGCCTGCCCTTCCACGCCTGATCCCGCCACCTGCCGAAGACGAGAGTCCGCCGCCATGTACGAGCTGTCCCGGGTACGCCTCTACTCCATCGGGCCCGCCGGTGCGCGCTATGCCGACACCGTGCTGGACCTGCGCGGAGTCGGCGAACCCGTGCCGCACCCCGCCCCCACCCAGGCGGAGTTCTTCGAGGAGGAGCCGGTCGGGCCGCCGCGGCGCCCCGCCCCCGCGGGCGTGCTCTTCCTGGAGAACGGCGGCGGCAAGTCCGTGCTGCTGAAGCTGATCTTCTCGGTGATGCTGCCCGGCCACCGCAACACCCTTGGCGGCGCCAGTTCCGGCGTACTGCGCAAGTTCCTGCTCGCCGACGACTGCGGGCATGTGGCCCTGGAGTGGCAGCACACGCTCACCGGCGAGCTGGTGGTGGTCGGCAAGGTCAGCGAGTGGCGGGGCCGCCAGGTCTCGGGCGACCCGCGGAAATTCGCGGAAGCCTGGTACTCCTTCCGGCCGGGCCCCGGCCTCAGCCTCGACTCGCTCCCGGTCGCCGAGTCCACCGCCGTCCGCCCGCCCGTCGAGGGCGTGTCGCGGGCGCATGGCCGCCGACGCACCATGAAGGGCTTCCGGGACGCCATCACCGAGGCCGGCAAGGTGTATCCGCACCTCGATGTGTACTGGGAGGAGATCCACGACCGCTGGAACGAGCACCTCGGCGAGGTCGGCCTCGATCCCGAACTGTTCCGCTACCAGCGGGAGATGAACGCCGACGAGGGCGAGGCGGCCGGACTCTTCGCGGTCAAGAAGGACTCCGACTTCACCGACCTGCTGCTGCGCGCCGTCACCGACACCCGCGATACGGATGGCCTCGCCGACCTCGTCAGCAGCTTCGGCAACAAGCTCGGCCGCCGCGCCGAGCTCACCGCCGAACGCGACTTCACCGCGGGATCGGCGGATCTGCTCGGCCGGATCGTGGAGGCGGCCGGGACACGCGCCAGGACCCGCGAGGTCCACGCGGGCGCCGAACGCCGCACCCGTACGCTCGCGCGTCGGCTGTCCGCGCGCGCCGCGGAGGAGCGCGGGCGCACCGCGGACCTCGCCCAGCGGGTCACCTCCGCCGCCCACACGGTCACCGAGGCCGAGCAGGCCCGCAGCCGCAGCTCTCTCATCGCCGCGGAACTCGCCTACCGGCACGCCTCGCTGGCGCTGACCGTCGCGGAGAAGGGTGCCGCGGCACAGCGCCGCGAGCTGACCGAAGCGCGCACGCTGCACTCTGCCTGGCAGGCCGCCGAGGCCGTACTGCGCCACCGGGCCGCCGGCGACCGCTCCGTGCGCGTCGCCGCGGCGATCCGTGAGGCCGAGCGCGACGCGGCCCCGGCGCTCGCCGCCCGCGCCACGGCCGCCGCCGATCTCGTCCGCGCGCTGCACTCCGCGGCCGAGGGCGGTGAACGGGTGGCCAACGAGGAGGAGGAGCGTTCCGCGGCGCTCCAGGAGACGGGCGAGGCCGCGCACCGCGCAGCCACGGTCGCCGCCACCGAGGCACAGCGCGCCCGCAGCGAGATCGGTCACCTGCGCCAGCGGCTCAGCGAGGTGGAGCAGGAGACGGCCGAGGCGGTACGGGCCGGCTGGCTCGACGACACCGCACCCGACGCCGACCCGGCGCGAGCGGCGCTCGCGGCGAGCGACGCGGAGAAGACGGCGGTCGCGGCCTGGGACGCGGCCCGTGAGGCCGCGCGCGCCACGGCGGACCGGGCGAAGGAGGCCGCAGCGGCTGAGGCGCGCGCGGACTTGGCCGCGGCCCGTGCGGCTGACGCGGCGCTGGCCGCGGAGAACGCGTACGGGGCGGAGCGCCGCGCGGCGGACTCGATCGCCGAGGACGAACGGCTGGCGGAGCTGCTCAGCCTGCCGCCGTCGGCTCCCGCGACGGTGCCCTCCCCGAGACGAGGCCCGGGCACGGCGGGCTCGGGCGACCTTCCTGCCGGGAGCCTGCCTGAGGCCGCGGACGGCGACGGGCGACCCGCTACCGGGCAGGGGGAGACGGCGGCCTCCCGGGGGGCGGCGCACGCGGTCGACGGACTGCGAGCCGAGCCCGCAGGACAGGGACCGTCGGTCCCTGCGCCGGGCGGTGGCATTGCCGGTACCGACGGCGAGTCGTCCGCCGACGGGTCGGGAGGCCCGGCCCACTCCCGGGCCGGAGCTGCTGCGGGCCACGGCCCCACGGCGGCCGATGACGCCGACGGCGTTGCCGGTCCGGACCGGCGGCCCACCTCCTCCGAGGCGCCCGGTGGCGTGGGCGGCCACGGGCACGCGGGTGCCGGTGCCGGTGCCGGGCAAGCGGCCACCCACGGCGCGGACCACGGGCACCCGAGCCCCCGTCCGGCTCACGGGTCCGCCGACGCGCGAGGCGAAGGGCCTGAGGCTCCCGCGCTCGCCGGGCACGAAGGCTCGGATCACCTTTCCGCCGCGCGCGTTGCCGCGGCTCATGCCACCCGCACCGTTGTCACCGCGCCCCTCCGTGCCGACGAAGGCCCCCTCACCGCAGACGAGCTGGACCGGTTCGCCGACGAGCTGCGCGAGCTCCTCGACCGGTCCGTCGCCTCCGCCGAGCGGAATCTCTTCGATCTGCGTACCGCCGCGGCCGACGACGCCCGCATCCTCGGCGCGCTCGGCGACGGGGGACTGCTGCCCCCGGGACCCGACGTCCTCGCCACCGTCGAGTACCTCGGTGAGCACGGCATCCCCGCCCTCCCCGGCTGGCGATACCTCGCGCAGGCCGTCGACCCGGCCGACCATGCCGCCGTGCTGGCCGCCCGGCCCGAGCTGGTCGACGGTGTGGTGATCACCGACCCGGCGTCGCACTCCCGCGCGCGTGAAGTCCTGGCCGGTGCGGCGCTGTTGCCCCGCTCCGCCGTGGCCGTCGGCACCGCCGCCGCGCTCCTGGCGCCCGTGCCGAGCCCCGGCCCCGGCGCCGACGACAGCGGGGATGTGTTCCTCGTACCGCCGAACCCCGCCATGCACGACGAGCACGCCGCCGACGAGGAGCGACAGGCGCTGCGGGCCCGGGCCACCGCCCGGGACGAGGAGATCCGCGCGCTGGCGGCCCGGCTCGCCGGAGACCGGGCGATCGCCGCCCGCCTCGGCTCGTGGCGCGACGACTGCCCCGCCGGCATGCTCGCCGAGCTCGCACGGGGCGCGCAGACGGCCCGCGAAGCCGCCGAGGAGGCGCAGGCGACGCTCAGCGAGGCCCGTGCGGTGCGCGCGGAGGCGGACGAGGCCGCGGCGGACGCGGCCCGTGTCCGGGACGAGCGCCAGGACGCGGCCCAGCGCGCCCGCCGAGCCGCCGACGCGCTCGCGGGACTCGCCTTCCGGCTCCGGGAGCGGGCCGGCTGGCAGGTGAAACTGCGTGAACTTGCCGACGAAGCCGCCGAGTCCGAGGCTCAGGCCGCGGTCTGCCTGGAGCGGGCGAAGGCCGCCGACGAGGACCGCCGTGCTGCTCAGCGCGCCGGTGACGACGCCCGCCGTACCGCTCGCGCGCTGCGCGCCGAGCGGGCCGAGATCGCCGGCGCCCCCGAGATCCTCCCCGACGTGGATCCTGACGCGCCGCGCGCCGCGCTGCCCGCCCTGCGCGAGGCCTACCGCGCCGCCTCCCAGCTGTACGAGAAAGTGGGCGTCGGCGCCGATCTCCGCGCCGAGCAGGCGCGTGCCGAGAGCGACAAGAGCGCGGCCCTCGCCCAGCTGGACCGGCTCTCCAACAAGGTCCGCACCCGCGCCGCGCAGCTCCTTGAGGGCACGGACGGTGCCGACGGGCCGTCCCGCCAGGCAGCCGCCGCCCGCGCCGAGTCGCTCGTCCAGATGCTGGAGTCGCGCGCCTCGGAAGCCAGTGAGAAGCTCGGCCGGCTGCGTGGCGAGTCCGAGCGGCTGGCCCCGGCGGACGGCGACGCACACACCGACCTCCCCGAGGACCTGGTTCCCGCCGACGCCGAGCAGGCTCAGGCCCGGCTGCGTACCGCTTCGGCCGAACTGGCCTCCCGTACCGACGCGTTGGAGACGGCCCGCGTCGCTCACGCCGACCTGCTCCAGGCGCACCGGACCGCCGAGGACGCGGCGGGCGGCTTCGACGAGACAGCCGCGCTCCTGCGTGACCTGCTGCGGGACCACAGCCAGGACGAGGAGACGGAACAGGCCCCGGATCCCTACCCGGGCAGCCTGGAGGAGGCGCGGCACTCCGCCGCCGAGGCCAGGCGTTCACTGCGCGGGTGCGCCACCGACCTTTCGGCCGCCGAGGCAGCGGTACGGGAGGCGAGCGACATCCTTGTACGGCACGCCAACTCCACCCGGTACGAGCAGGTGCGCACCCCCGCACGCCAGCAGATCCGGGAACTGCCCGCCGCATCCCTGCCCGAGCACGCGGCGAAGTGGGCGGAGGCCTTCGCGCCCCGGCTGCGGGTACTGACCGACGAGCTCGAGCAGTTGGAGCGCAACCGCGACACCATCGTCGACCGGCTGCGCGGTCTGGTGGAGTCCGCGCTGACGACGCTGCGTTCGGCGCAGCGGCTCTCGCGCCTTCCCGAGGGACTGGGTGAGTGGTCCGGGCAGGAGTTCCTGCGGATCCGCTTCGAGGAGCCGGACCAGACGACGCTCGCCGAGCGGCTCGGCGAAGTGATCGACGAGGCGACCCGCGCCGCCGTGAAGAAGAACTCCACCGCGGCCTACGGAGAAGGCCGCAGGGACGGAATGTCCTTGCTGCTGCGTGGAGTTCAGGCAGCGCTCCAGCCGAAGGGCGTCGCCGTGGAGATCCTCAAGCCCGACGCCGTGCTGCGCGCCGAGCGAGTCCCGGTGGGGCAGATGGGAGATGTCTTCTCCGGCGGCCAGCTGCTCACCGCGGCCATCGCCCTGTACTGCACGATGGCCGCCCTGCGCAGCAACGACCGCGGCAGGGACAAGCACCGGCACGCCGGCACCCTCTTCCTCGACAACCCGATCGGCCGGGCCAACGCGACGTATCTGCTGGAGCTCCAGCGCGCCGTCTCCGATGCCCTGGGCGTCCAGCTGCTCTATACGACCGGGCTCTTCGACACCACGGCCCTCGCCGAATTCCCGCTGGTCATCCGGCTGCGCAATGACGCCGATCTGCGCGCCGGCCTGAAGTACATCAGCGTGGAGGAGCATCTGCGGCCCGGACTGCCGCAGCAGGACCCGTCAGGTGAGTCGGTGCACGGCGAGATCACCGCGACCCGGATGTTCAAGCGGACGCCCCTCCCGGCGGAGCCCGCCACGGACACGGCCGCCACGAACACGGCCGCCAAGGACCGGCAGGCCACAGATGTGGCCGTCACGGACCGGCCCGCCCTGGACCCGGAGGACGCCGTCTAGCGCCACCGACTCCGCCGGCCAGGCCGCCCGCCACCGCCGCACATCACCGATGAGGCGCGGCCGCTCAGGCTCGCGAGAGCCTGCCCGAGCCGCTTCGCCGTATCCGCTCGGCCTGGCGGGCGTCCGCCCTGGCCGTCCGGCGCGCCGTGCGGCGCTCACGTCGCAGCTGCCGCGCCGTGCTGCTCGGTATGGACACCACACCATTGCGCTGGTTCCACACCTGGCGGGTCACCCAGACGTCCAGCACCGCCCACGTCGCCACCACCGTGCTGCCCACGCTGCTGAGCACCATCGGGAAGGCCAGCCAGGATCCGGTGAGCGTGCAGAGGAAGGCGACCATCCCCTGAATCATCGTCAGTGAAGCGATGATCACCGCGCGGACCGCTGCCGTACGGACCGGATCGGCCATGCGTCTGCTGACCGCCGGCTCCTCCACCCAGAGCTGCCGTGGGACATCCGCATAACTCGTCGCCCGCACCACGCCGCGACGCTCGTCCCTGTCCATGGACCCTGTCACTCCCACCTCTGTCCGACTTCAGGGGTGGGTGCCCGGATTCCGCTGCTCTACTCCCGCTGCCGAATCGAAAGGCGGAGCGAAGCCGAACCGAATGCGATGTGCGCGGCGCCTGCGGATCTCCGAGTCCCCGTACTGATTGACGATTGAGCAGGGCGGATGATTCCCGCAGAGCGAAGAATTCCAGCCATCTGTGACGGTCCGAAAGATGACGTGCCGCCAGGCGAGGTCCGCCGTCGCCGGAATGCCATCTCCCCGAATACCAGGACAACCCATGATCAACGCGTCTGTCGTCGGCCGAAAAACATCCGGACGCGCCTTCGAGTTGTCAGTGTGACAGTAGTAGGCTCACGCCGTTTGTTGACGGAACACCACCCGCAATCGTGCGGGGGTTGATCAGGGGGAGGCCATGCGCTTTCGCGGGAAGTCCATCCGCCGGAAGATCGTGGCGTTGCTGCTGGTGCCGCTTGTCTCCCTCACCGCGCTCTGGGGCTTCGCCACCGTACTGACCGGTCGGGAGGCTGGTCAGCTCCTGGATGTCACTGCCGTGGTGGAGGAGGTCGGTCATCCGGTCGCGGACACCGTCGTCGTCATCCAGAAGGAACGCCGTCAGACTCTCATCTACCTTGCGGACCGCAGAGCTTCCGACGCTCTGCCCTCTCTGCGCGATCGGCGCGCGGCCACCGACCGGGCCGTCGCCAAGATCAAAACGAATCTGAAGAAGTCCGGAATCCGCGACGACATGCGGCCCGACACTTCGCAGAAGCTCAGCTCCCTCCTCGACGAACTCGACGGCCTGGGCGCTCTGCGCCGCTCCGTGGAGGCGGGCACGGTCTCCCGCAGCCAGGCCCTGGAGTTCTACAACCGGCTCGTCGACCCCTGTTACAGCTTCCTGCTGACGCTCCATGCACTCAGCGACGTCGAAATGGAGCGCCAGGGCCGCGCGCTCGTCGGCCTCGTCCGCGCCGCCGAAATGCTCTCCCGCGAGGACGCGTTGATCGCCTCCTCGCTCACCACCCGCAAGATCACCGCCGATGAGATCCGTTCGCTCTCCGACTTTGTGGCCAAGCGCGAGCTGTACTACGAGACCAGCCTCGAAGTTCTGCCCGCCAAGGAACGCGAGATCTACGAGCAGTACTGGAGCAGCCCCGAGACCGCGCCGCTGCGGGACGCCGAGGAACGCCTCATCCAGGCCGGCCCGGTCAGCGACGCGGGCGCGTCCGAAGCCGGGCGCTGGCAGTCCGCGGCCGCACCAGTCCTCGACGACCTCGCCCGAGAGGCCGAGGAAGCGGGCGTCCGCTACCAGCACCGGGTCGAGCCCTCGGCGTACAACGTCTTCGTCAAGGCGGGTATCGCGGGCGTACTCGGCTTCCTCGCCCTCCTCGTCTCGGTGATCGTCTCCGTACGCATCGGCCGTGACCTTGTCCGCGACCTCTCCCGGCTGCGCAAGGAGGCCCACGAGGTCTCCGGTGTCCGTCTCCCCAGCGTGATGCGCCGTCTCGCCGCCGGCGAGCACGTCGACGTCGAGACCGAGGCCCCGCGTCTGGACTACGACAAGGACGAGATAGGCCAGGCGGGCCAGGCGCTCAACACCCTTCAGCGGGCTGCCGTCGAGGCCGCTGTCCGCCAGGCCGACATGCGCCGCGGAGTCTCCGAGGTCTTCGTCAACCTCGCCCGCCGCAACCAGGTCCTCCTGCACCGCCAGCTCACGCTCCTCGACACCATGGAGCGGCGCACCGAGGACACCGAGGAACTCGCGGACCTGTTCCGCCTCGACCACCTCACCACCCGTATGCGCCGGCACGCCGAGGGCCTGGTGATCCTGTCCGGCGCCGCCCCGTCCCGCCAGTGGCGCAAGCCGATCCAGCTGATGGACGTCGTACGGGCCGCGGTCGCCGAGGTCGAGGACTACGAGCGCATCGAGGTGCGGCGGCTGCCGCGTATCGGGGTCGGCGGTCCGGCGGTCGCGGACCTCACTCATCTCATCGCCGAACTCCTTGAGAACGCGACGGTGTTCTCGCCCCCGCACACCGCCGTCCAGGTGCACGGCGAGCGGGTCGCCAACGGCTTCACCCTCGAAATCCACGACCGCGGCCTGGGCATGGCCCCGGAAGGGCTGCTGGACGCCAATCTGCGGCTCGCCGAGACCCCCGAGTTCGAGCTCTCCGACACCGACCGGCTCGGCCTCTTCGTCGTCAGCCGGCTCGCCCAGCGCCAGAACGTCCGGGTCTCGCTGCAGCCCTCCCCGTACGGAGGGACCACCGCGGTCGTCTTCATTCCCGCGGCCCTGCTGACCGAGGCTCCGGAAACCCAGGGCACCGGCTTCCGCCTCGACCGCAAGAGCGAGAGTGCGGCCGGACGCCGCGGCAGCGACGGCAGGCACCCGGCGCTCGCCAAGGTACCCACCGGTCTGAGCGGCTCCACCCTGCTGGACGGCCCCGTCGAACTGGAGGCGCCTGTTGGCGCCTTGGGCTTTGACGACCGGCCGGTCCTCGGCGGAGGCGGCTCGCTCGCCGACATCGAGGACACGGAGAGCGAACGCGGCGGAATCTTCCGCGCCCGCGGCCGGGACCGCCGTCGCGAAACCCCGGACGAGCAGCACCAGCAGGCGCGGGACCAGTCGCCGGGCCCGATCGGCGGCCCGGTGCCACTGCCGCGCCGCAAGCCCCCGACGCTGGTCACCGACAACGGCCGCAGGGTGGACGAGCGGGGTCGTACCCACCCCGCCCCGGCCCCGGGACCCGCGCGCGCGGCGGAGCCTCCGCCCGCGCCGGTCCCCGGTCCACGCCCCGCTGCCTGGCCGGGACCCACGCCGGTACCCTCACCCTCACCCGTACCCAATCCGGAACCGACATCCGTACCTACTCCGGGACGCCCACCAGCCCCCGCCCCGCGACCCGCCGCAGGACCGGCCCCGGCCACGCCCGACGGCCTGCCCCGTCGGGTCCGCCAGGCCAGCCTCGCCCCTCAGCTCCGGGAGACGTCCGGCGCTGCCGGGCAGCCGCCCGCACCGGCAACCGAGCAGGACATCGAGCGGGACGCGGAAGAAGTGCGCAACCGCATGGCTTCAATGCAGCGCGGCTGGCAGCGCGGCCGCCTGCAGAACGCCGAAGAGGCCGAGGCCACCGACCAGGCCGCCGGCCCCGGCGAGACCGCACCAGGAACCACATCTGAGGGGGACGGTCGATGACCGCACCGCACGCCGCATCCAACGCCCACCCGACCGCCAACGGCGGCTATCCGACCACCAACGGCTCCGGCGAACTCAACTGGCTGCTTGACGAGCTGGTCGACCGCGTCGCCAGCATCCGCAAGGCACTTGTGCTCTCCAGCGACGGACTGGCCACCGGCACGTCCCGGGATCTCACCCGTGAGGACAGTGAGCATCTCGCCGCTGTGGCCTCGGGATTCCACAGCCTGGCCAAGGGCGTCGGCCGCCACTTCGAGGCAGGCAGGGTCCGGCAGACCGTCGTGGAGCTGGACGAGGCCTTCCTGTTCGTCACGGCGGCGGGCGACGGCAGCTGTCTCGCCGTGCTCGCCGACGCCGACTCCGACGTCGGCCAGGTCGCGTACGAGATGACCCTCATGGTCAAGCGCGTCGGCGTCCACCTCACCACCGCGCCACGGACCGGTCTGCGCACCGGAGGGTGAGTGGATGGCATGAGTGAGTCAGCTCAGTACGCTCAGCAGCCCCACCACTTCTTCGATGCCGAAGCCGGCCCCGTGGTCCGTCCGTACGCGATGACACGCGGACGGACGAGCAGCGCGACCCGGCACCGCCTCGACCTGATCGCTCTGGTCGTCCCGGAGCTCGCGGCCGACGACCCCGGCAACGACCAGTCGCTCTCGCCGGAGCATGTCGAGATAGTCGAGCGCTGTGGCGACACCCCTCAGTCGATAGCCGAACTCGCGGCTACCCTGGACCTTCCCGTCGGAGTCGTCCGGGTCCTCGTCGGCGACCTCGTCGAGGACGCGCTGGTGCATGTAACCCGTCCCGTTCCGCCGGCCGAACTGCCGGACGTGAGCATTCTCCGCGAGGTGATCAATGGTCTTCGGGCGCTCTAGCCGCCGAAAGCCACCTGTCGAACCGGTGACGTTGAAGATCCTGGTGGCGGGCGGATTCGGCGTGGGCAAGACGACCTTGGTGGGTGCGGTCAGCGAGATCAGACCGCTGCGTACCGAGGAGACGCTGAGTGAGGCGGGCCGCCCCGTCGACGACACCGAAGGCGTCGAGAACAAGACGACCACCACGGTCGCCATGGACTTCGGGCGCATCACGCTCCGCGAGGACCTGGTGCTGTATCTCTTCGGCACACCGGGGCAGGACCGTTTCTGGTTCCTGTGGGACGAGCTCGCGCAGGGCGCGCTGGGCGCGGTCGTCCTCGCCGACACCCGCCGCCTGGAGGACTCCTTCGCGGCGATCGACTACTTCGAACGCCGTGGCATCCCCTTCACCGTGGCCGTCAACTGCTTCGAAGGGGCGGGCCGTTTCCCCGGCGAGAGCGTGCGTGCCGCGCTGGATCTCGACTCCGAGGTGCCGCTGCTGATGACCGACGCGCGCGAACGCGAGTCGGTCAAGGAGGTGCTGGTGGCGGTGGTGGAGCACGCCCTGACGCGCGCCGACCGCCGGCGCGAGCACGCCACCACCTGAGAACGCCACCACCTCATCCGGCGATCCCGGCAGAGGCGGACCCCGCAGCGACACGGCCCGTACCCCCACCGACTGGGGTACGGGCCGTGAGCTCTTCGCGGCCGGCTCACGAACACCGGCCGGGAGCACCGGCTCCTCAGCGCGCCGGCCTGGGAGCACCCGCCTCGTCAGCGAGCCCCCTCAGGAGCGCCTGCTCAGGAGCGAGGGCCCAAGAGGCGCGTCGCTCAGGACTGGCCGCCGGCCTCCTCCCAGCCGAAGCTCCGCTCCACCGCCTTGCGCCAATTGTGGTACTCGCGCTCGCGGGTCTGCGCCTCCATCCGCGGCGACCACTCGACATCGCGCTTCCAGTGCGCCTTGAGCTCATCGAGGCCGGACCAGACACCGGTCGCCAGCCCCGCCGCGTACGCGGCCCCGAGGCAGGTGGTCTCCGAGACCTTCGGCCGGATCACCGGTACGCCCAGCACATCCGCCTGATGCTGCATCAGCAGGTTGTTGGAGGTCATGCCGCCGTCCACCTTGAGCGTGGTGATCTGCACCCCGGAGTCCTGGTACATCGCGTCCACGACCTCACGCGTCTGCCAGCTGGTCGCCTCCAGCACCGCCCGCGCCAGATGGGCCTTGGTGACATACCTGGTCAGGCCGGTGATCACGCCGCGTGCGTCGGAGCGCCAGTACGGGGCGAAGAGCCCGGAGAACGCCGGGACGATGTACGCGCCGCCGTTGTCGTCCACACTGGCGGCCAGCGTCTCGATCTCGTCCGCGCTGCGGATGATGCCGAGCTGGTCCCGGAACCACTGCACCAGGGCGCCTGTGATGGCGATCGACCCCTCCAGGCAGTACACCGGCGCCTCGTCGCCGATCTTGTAGCCCAGGGTGGTGATCAGCCCGCTCTTCGAGGGCACGGGCCGGTTACCGGTATTGAGCAGCAGGAAGCTGCCGGTGCCGTAGGTGTTCTTGGCCGTGCCGGTGTCGTAGCAGGCCTGCCCGAAGATCGCGGCCTGCTGGTCGCCGAGCGCGGATGCCACCGGCACGCCGGAGAGCTGGCCGACAGCCGTTCCGTACACCTCCGCCGAGGACCTGATCTCGGGAAGGATCGCCTGCGGCACGTTCATCGCCGACAGGATCTCCGGATCCCACTCGAGGCTCTGCAGGTTCATCAGCATGGTGCGGGAAGCGTTGGTCACATCGGTGACGTGGACGCCCCCGTCCGTACCGCCCGTGAGGTTCCAGATCAGCCAGGAGTCGATGGTGCCGAAGGCGATCTCACCGCGTTCGGCCCGGCTGCGCAGTCCGGGCACATTGTCCAGCAGCCAGGCCGCTTTGGGCCCCGAGAAGTAGCTGGCCAGCGGTAGTCCGGTCGTGTCACGGAAACGGTCCTGCCCGTCCGTGCCGCCCAGTTCATGGCAGAGCGCGGCGGTACGGGTGTCCTGCCAGACGATCGCGTTGTGCACCGGCTTACCGGTCGCCCGGTCCCACAGGACCGTCGTCTCCCGCTGGTTGGTGATACCGAGCGCACTGAGCTGGTCGGTGCGCAGCCCGGCCTTGGCGATGGCTCCCGCCACCACGGCCTGGACCTTGGACCAGATTTCGGTGGCGTCGTGCTCCACCCAGCCGGGCTTGGGGAAGATCTGACGGTGCTCGCGTTGGTCGACGGCGACGATCGCGCCGTCCTGGTCGAAGATGATGCAGCGGCTGGATGTGGTGCCCTGGTCGATTGCGGCGACGAATTTTTCCGTCATGACGTCCCCTTGTCGAAGCGGCCTGAAGGCCTAGAAGGCAGCGTTGAAAATGAGGCCGGCCAGCAGCCCGCCGATCACGGGTCCGGCCACCGGCACCCAGGCGTAACCCCAGTCGGATGTTCCCTTGTTGGGGATCGGCAGCAGTGCGTGTGTGATGCGCGGCCCCAGGTCGCGAGCCGGGTTGATGGCGTAGCCGGTCGGCCCGCCGAGTGAGAGTCCGATACCGACGACCAGCAGCGACACCAGCAGGATGGAGATGCCGGAGCCATAGATCCCGGCGTTCTGCCCGGGGATCTGGCCGATACCGATGCCGTCGTTCTTGCCGAAGGCCAGTATCGGGAGCACCAGACCGATCGTCGCGATGATCTCGGTGATCAGGTTGGCGGCCGGACTGCGGATCTCCGGGCTGGTCGAGAAGATCCCGAGCGTGGGCTGTGCGTTCGTCTCCTCCGCGTTGGCCCGGAACTGAGCGAAGTAGACGAGATAGGCGAGTACGGCGCCGAGGGTCGCGCCGACCATCTGCCCGAGGATGTACAGCGGAACCTTGTCCCACTCCCCGGTGTCCACGGCGACTCCCAGCGTCACGGCCGGATTGAGATGACCACCCGACAGCGGAGCGGCGGTGTACGCGCCGGCCAGCACACCGAAACCCCAGCCGAAGGCGATGACGACCCAGCCCGCGGCCTTCGCCTTGGAGTGGTGAAGCGTGACGGCGGCGCAGACGCCCGCGCCGAAGAGGATGAGTATCGCGGTGCCGATGACCTCACCGACGAAAATGTCTCCATTGCTCATGGCAACTCCTAGGCCCTCGCCCGGGGCCCTGCCACGGTCCTCCGTGCAGGGTGCGTGCTCCATGGCATTCGTGCTCCATGGCGTTCCATGGCTACGGATCACAAGGCAGGGGGAGTCCCGTACCCGCCGGTGTCCGTGACGAGCGTGGTGAGCGTGCACAAGTGCGGCGATGCCGACGATGAGGCAGTGTTCACCGGCCGTGATGGGTCGTCAAGGTCGTTGACAGCAAGTGCAGTTCACGACCGGTGCGTTGACACGCTAGCGGGGAACGTAAGGCAGCGGGAGTACGCCTGGCAGGTCTGTTCAGCGAACGGCGACGACCGCCGAACCATGGCCGAAAAGCCCCTGGTTCGCGGTGATCCCGGCACGGGCTCCCGGTACCTGGCGCTCTCCGGCCGCACCCCGGAGCTGCCAGGTCAGCTCGCAGACCTGTGCGATGGCCTGGGCCGGCACGGCTTCACCGAAGGACGCCAGCCCGCCGCTTACGTTCACCGGGACGCGCCCGCCGAGAGCCGTGGCACCTTCGCGTACGAGCTTGGCTCCTTCACCCGCGCCGCACAGACCGATGTCCTCGTACCACTCCAGCTCCAGGGCTGTGGAGAGGTCGTACACCTCGGCGAGCGAGAGGTCGTCGGGTCCGATGCCCGCCTCCTCGTACGCGGCCAGTGCGATCGACGCGCGAAAGGAGCGCGGAGAGGGCCCCATCGCGGCCGCCGAGTCGGTCGCGATGTCCGGAAGGTCGAGTACGGCCTTCGGATAGGTCGGCGTGACGGTGGAGACCGCGCGGATCCGGACCGGATCGGCGGCCCCGTGCCGACGCGCGAAGTCCATGCTGCACAGCACCAGCGCGGCGGCGCCGTCGGAAGTCGCGCAGATGTCGAGCAGCCGCAGCGGATCGGCGACCACCGGGGAGGCGGCGACGTCCTCGGCCGAAACGGTCCTGCGGTAGCGGGCGTTGGGGTTGAGCGCGCCCGCCGCCGCGTTCTTGACCTTGACCAGCGCGAAGTCTTCCGGAGTGTCCCCGTACAGAGCCATACGGCGGCGTGCGTAGAGCCCGAAGTACGCCGGGTTGGTCGCGCCCAGCACCCGGAAGCGCAGCCAGTCGGGGTCGTCCGGCCGATCGCCTCCGGCCGGTGCGAAGAAACCCTTCGGCGCCGAGTCCGCGCCCACCACCAGCACCACATCGGCCATCCCGGCCAGGATCTGGGAACGTGCGGTGTTGATCGCCTGCGCACCCGAGGCGCACGCCGCGTAGACGCTGGTGACGCGTGCCCCCTGCCAGCCCAGCGCCTGTGCGAACGTCGCCCCCGCCACATACCCGGGATAGCCGCAGCGCACCGTGTCCGCGCCGACCACCGACCGCACCTGCTGCCAGTCGATCCCGGCGTCGGCCAGTGCCGCCCTGGCCGCTGTCGTGCCGTACTCGACGAAACTGCGCCCCCATTTGCCCCAGGGATGCATTCCGGCCCCGAGGACCGCCACATCGCCGGTCATGACGCAGTCTCCACGGGCCGCCAGTGCCAGGTCGTCCAGACGGTCCCCGCGTCCTCGTTGAGCACACCGGGTACGACCTCGACCTCCATGCCGACCGCCAGTTCCGCGACGGTCACACCCGGCACGGCCTGACCGAGGACGACCATCCGCTCAGCCTCGAGCTCGACGGCGAGAAGCGCGTACGGCTTCCACTCCGCGGCCGGGTCGGACACGTACGGAGCGGGCGGACGGTAGCGCCCGTCCGTGTACGACCACACCCGTCCCCGCTTGGAGAGCTGCACCTCCGCCAACTCGCCGCCCGCGCAGGCGGGGTTGCGGCAGTACGAGTCCTCACGCGGGAAGAACACCGAGGAGCAGGCCGTACAGCGGGTGCCCAGTAGTCGGAAGTCCTCCTCACCGCTGTCCTGTGTGAACCATCCGGCCACCACGGGCGTGCGCTTCAAGGTTCCTCCCCGGCACCGCAATCTGACGGAACGTCAGAAGTGTGCCACGGGTCAGCGGTTCCCGGCGAGCCACTTGTCGGCGATCTCGGCCAGTTCACCGTCCCGGCCCGCCAGCATCATCCGGATCATCTGCACGTCGCCCCGCAGTGACCAGGCGGGATGCCCGAAGGTGGCGGGGTTGTTCTTCTCGATGAAGAAATGCGCCGGCCAGGCGGTCCCGTAACCGATCAGCGGCAGAGCGGCCGCATATCGCTTCCGCCCACGCGCCAGTCCGTACACGCTCACCGCGAGGCCCGTCAGCGTGCCGGTCAGATGGACCCAGCGGGTCGCGGACCTCGAATGCATCGCGACGTAGTAGGGCCAGAACTCCTCGTACGAATCAAATGTCTGCTGCGCCATACCGGCACCGTATTCCCTCGGCGGAGAACCGGATACGGCCCGCGTGCGTCCGACAGCAGAGAACGGCCGGCCGGAGTCTACGGGGGTGGTCCCGGCCGGCCGCTCCGCGGCTGTCCTCCTCAGTCGGCTCCCGCCGGCCGGCTCCCGCCGTCCCGCTCAGTGCCCGGCGACCGAACGCCACGCCACGGGGAAGTCGAAGAAGGTGTCCGGGAAGGGCTCCGGCTTGTAGGTGAAGTGCCACCACTCCTCGGGAAGGTTCACAAAGCCGACCGCGCCCAGGGTGCTCTTCAGCAGTTGCCGGTTGGCGCGCTGCCTGCCCTGAATCCTGGGGTCATCGGTGTGCGACAGCGTGTCGAAGCAGTCGAATCCGGTCCCCATGTCGACGGAATTGTCCGGGAAGCGCTCGGACTTGGGCGCATAGCACGGGACGAGACGCTCGCCCGGGACGTACGGCCTGGTCGGCAGGGCCGGCAGCTTCACGATGGTGAGATCGACCGTGCTGCCCCGGCTGTGCCCGGACTTCTCCGCTATGTAACCGTCCTCGAACAGTCGCGACTTGTCGACTTGAGGATAGAACTCCTTTTTCATCGCCTCGTCCTCGAGGTCCTTCGCCCACCGCACGAAGTGGTCAACGGCCCGCTGGGGCCGGTAGCAGTCGTACACCTTCAGTGAGTAGCCCTGCCGCAGCAGCTTCGACTGCGCCCGGTGCAGCGCCTGCGCGGTGGGCCGGGTGACGATGCAGAGCGGCCGGCGGTAGCCGTCCACCGGCTCGCCCACGAAGTTGTGCACGGTCCTGTAACGCATCTCCTGGATGATCGTCGGGTCAACGGTACGCAGCGCCACGAACTCCTTCGGTGCCTTCGGTTCGGAATGGGCCTGCGCCAAAGGGGTGGTGGCCGCGGTGATGGCGAGGAGCGCGGCGGCCGTCGCCCCGAGGGCGCGGAACGCGGAAGCAAGTCCAGTCATGCGCCCACCGTTTACCAGTTCCCGGCCCGGCGGGAAAGGGTGATCGGGTACAGTCCGCGCGTGCCCAAGGACTCCCACTGCGGCAACTGCGGAGCGCCGTACGGCCCGGTCGCCGGCTGGCCCCGTACCTGCCCGGCCTGCGGCGAGACCGCTTACCGCAATCCGCTGCCCGTCGCCGTCGCGCTGCTTCCGGCCCGTGACGCCGACGGCACCGGACTCGTCGTCATCACCCGCACCATCGAACCACAGCGCGGCGGCATCGCGCTGCCCGGCGGCTTCATCGACCACGGCGAGGACTGGCAGCAGGCGGTAGTGCGGGAGCTGCGGGAGGAGACCGGGATCGAGGCGGCGCGCGCGGAGGTCCGGCTCGCCGACGCGCTGAGCTCGCCGGACGGCCATCTGCTCCTCTTCGGCCTGCTGCCGGAACGCACTGCCGCGGACCTCCCGGACCCGGCGCCCACGGACGAGACGGCCGGCTGGCATCTGCTGCGCGGCCCCGCCGAGCTGGCGTTCCCGCTGCACACCGTCGCCGCACGGAACTGGTTCGCCGGCCGGTACGGCTGACCGGGCCGCGAGCCGCATATCCCTACGGCCGACCACCCAGCCCGCGCACCCTCACCCGCCACCGCGGCGGAGCGGTCCCGTCCCCCTTGATCTGCTCCACCACGACCCGCCCGTCCACCAGCCGGGTCGTGTACCGCTCAAGCTCCGCCTGCTCCCAGCCGTCACCCAGGTCCGGGACCACCAGGCCGCCGCCCTTGCGGCCCTCGACCGGTGCCCACACCTCCAGCTCCATGCCGCCGTCCGCGCCCCGCACCGGGATCACCGCGCCGCCCCGGGCCAGTACTGGGATACGTGACAGAGGCGCGTCCACCAGGACCTGCCCCGGCCCGTCGTACGCCCGCCCCGTGGACGTGTCGTACCACCGGCCGCGCGGCAGCCGCACCGCCCGCCTGTCCGTCCCGCGCTCCAGCACCGGCGCGACGAGCAGCGCGTCACCGAGCAGAAAGGCGTCCTCACAGTCGCGCAGCACCCGGTCCTCCGGAGAGGCCCACCACAACGGCCGCGCGTACGGTGCCCCGGTCCGCCTCGCCAGGTGCGCCAGCGTGACGAAGTACGGGCGCAGCCGCTCCCGTTCGGCGAGGGCCGCCTTCGCGTACGCGAGAACCTGCGGGCCGAACTCCCACGGCTCCCTGCGCCCCGCGTCGATCGCCGCATGCGTACGGAACAACGGCAGCTGTGCCCCCAGCTGGAACCAGCGCAGATACAGCTCCGGTGACGGACTGCCGTCGAAGCCGCCCACATCCGGACCGGAGTACGGGACGCCGCACAGCCCGAGCCCCAGCACCAGGGAGAGCGAGGCGCGCAGCCCGGGCCAGCCGGTGGAGACATCTCCCGACCAGGTGCCTCCGTACCGCTGCATACCCGCCCAGCCGGAGCGCGAGAAGAGGAACGGCCGCTCATCCGGCCGCAGCTGCCGCAGCCCCTCGTACCCGGCGCGTGCCATCGCGAGGCCGTACACATTGTGGGCCTCCCGGTGGTCGCCTCCTCGCCCCTCCAGTACGTGCCTGGCGGAGCGCGGCAGCGTCATGTCGCCGAACGGCATGAAGGACACCGGTTCGTTCATGTCGTGCCACACCCCGGAGAACCCCTGCGCCAGCCGCTCCTCGTAAAGCCCGCCCCACCACCGGCGGACCGCCGGATCGGTGAAGTCCGGATAGACACAGTCACCGGGCCAGACGACGCCGCGCACCTCCGCGCCCCGCGCGTCCCGTACGAACGCCCCCGCCGACTTCCCGCTGTCGTACACCGCGTTCCCGGGTTCCGCCTTCACCGCCGGATCGACGATGGAGACCAGCCGGACCCCGTCCTCGCGCAGATCCCTGGCCATCGCCGGCAGATCGGGAAATCGTTCCCGGTCGACGGTGAAGACCTGATGCGCGTCGTAGTGGTCGATGTCCAGATGAACCGCGGACAGCGGCAGGTCCCGCGCCCGGTAGCCGGCCGCGATCCGGCGCACCTCCCGCTCGCTGCCGAATCCCCACCGGGCGTGCTGTGGGCCCAGCGCCCAGGACGGCGGCAGCGCGGGGGCGCCCGTCAGCTGGGTCCAGCCGGTCAGTACACGTGCGGGCGTGCCCACCACCACCCAGCAGCGCAGCGGCCCGCCGTCCATCCGCACCTCACTCGTGCCCGGCCGGTCGTGCCCGGAGCCCGCGCCCTCCTCGCCCTCCCGCAGCGTGACCCGGCCCTCCCAGGAGTTGTCGTGGAAGGCGAGATGGGTGCCGGCGTCGGCGACCACCAGCTGCACCGGCATGGTGATGTACAGCGGGTCGTCGTCGGGACCGAAGCTGCCCCTGGGGTCGGTGTTCCACAGGCGGTATGTGCCGTCGCGCAGCCGCGGTCCGCCGGCCCGGCCGCCGAGCCCGAAGAAACGCGCGTCCGCAGGCACTTCGGTCCGCTGCACCCACCGGGCCGGACCGCCCTGCACCGGCTCCCACCAGCGCGGCGGCAGATCCCGGCGCAGTACGACACCACCGGGCGTCCGGATCTCGACGGCGCCGTGCCGGGAGACCTCGACCGTCACCCGCTCCGACACCACGCGCCAGCCGCCGTCCTTGTCGGGTTCCAGCGCGGCTCGGGGATCCGGCTCGGGAGGCGCGCCGTCCAGCGCGTACGACGGCTCGGGCTCCGCGCCGTCCCAGCCCCAGAAGACCGCCCCGCCGGCCGCGA
The DNA here is from genome assembly GCF_053591755.1 of Streptomyces sp. NPDC002926. NCBI lineage: Bacteria > Bacillati > Actinomycetota > Actinomycetes > Kitasatosporales > Streptomycetaceae > Streptomyces > Streptomyces sp. NPDC002926. The sequence continues at coordinate 8,847 of NZ_JBSFUK010000012.1, read as the reverse complement.
CCCGGATGCGCAGCTCCGAACGGGCGAACCGTATGACCCCGCCGCCGGGCAGCGACTCGGCGCCGCTCACCGGTCCCGGCACCCTGGCCCGCTCCGCTCCCCGGCTGGGCAGCCCCCGGGCGTCGGTCCGCCGTTGCCGCCATGCCGAGCGTGCCGCGCGCAGCCCCTGCACCGTTCCGAAGATCTTCACCGAGCGCACCAGCCCACGACCGTCCATGCAGCTCACCCTGTCATCCGCCGGAGCGTGGGTGGGGTTTGTTCAACTCCCGTTCACCCGTGGTCAGAGCACATATACCCTCGTCCGGCCATGGGTGGTGGGCCCTGGTGCGAAAGACGATCACATGGCATCGTCCGTGTCAGCCGTGTCACGCGCACACCCCGCTCGTGCGCGTGACACACGCAGACACCGCGTAGAGCCACCCGGGAGCCGCACCATGACCTCAGCAGAGAACCCTGCCCCTCTCTGGCAGCCGGACCCGGACCGCATCGCAGCCGCCCGGATCACCCGATTCCAGGCCTGGGCCGCCGAGCGCCACGGGGCCCCGGCCGAGGGTGGCTACGCGGCGTTGCACCGATGGTCCGTCGACGAGCTCGAGACCTTCTGGCGGGCGGTCGCCGACTGGTTCGACGTGCGGTTCTCCACTCCGTACGAGCGTGTCCTCGCCGATCCCGCGATGCCCGGCGCCCAGTGGTTCCCCGGAGCCACCCTCAACTACGCGGAGCATGCGCTGCTCACCGCCGAGGATCCGGCCCGCGCCCAGGACGCGGCGCTGTTGCATGTGGACGAAACGCACGAGCCGACGCCGATCAGCTGGTCGGAGCTGCGCCGCCAGGTCGGAGCGCTCGCCGCCGAACTGCGTGCCCTCGGCGTACGCCCCGGAGACCGCGTCGGCGCCTACCTCCCGAACATCCCGCAGGCGGTCACCGCCCTGCTCGCCACCGCGGCCGTCGGCGCGGTCTGGACCTCCTGCGCGCCCGACTTCGGCGCCCGCAGCGTCCTCGACCGCTTCCAGCAGGTCGAGCCCGTCGTCCTGTTCACCGTCGACGGTTACCGCTACGGCGGCAAGGAACACGACCGCACCGAGGCCGTCGCGGAGCTCCGCCGTGAACTCCCCACTCTGCGCGCCGTGATCCACATCCCGCTGCTCGGCACCGAAGCCCCCGACGGCGCGCTGGACTGGTCCGCGGTCACCTCCGGCGACACGGAACCCGTCTTCGAACAGGTCCCCTTCGACCACCCGCTCTGGGTGCTGTATTCCTCCGGGACGACGGGCCTGCCGAAGGCCATCGTCCAGTCGCAGGGCGGCATCCTGCTGGAGCACTTCAAGCAGCTCGGCCTGCACTGTGACCTCGGCCCCGAGGACCGCTTCTTCTGGTACAGCTCCACCGGCTGGATGATGTGGAACTTCCTCGTCTCCGGCCTGCTCACCGGCACCACGGTGGTCCTGTACGACGGCAGCCCCGGTTATCCCGACACCGGCGCCCAGTGGCGCATCGCCGAGCGCACCCGGGCCACCCTCTTCGGCACTTCCGCCGCGTACGTGATGGCCTGCCGCAAGGCGGACGTCCACCCCGCGCGCGACCACGACCTCTCCCGCATCAAGTGCGTCGCCACCACCGGCTCCCCGCTCCCGCCCGACGGCTTCCGCTGGCTGCACGACGAGGTGGCCGATGACCTGTGGATCGCCTCGGTCAGCGGCGGCACGGACGTGTGCAGCTGCTTCGCCGGCGCGGTGCCCACGCTGCCCGTGCACATCGGCGAACTCCAGGCCGCCTGCCTCGGCACCGACCTCCAGTCCTGGGACCCTCAGGGCAAGCCGCTCATCGGCGAGGTCGGGGAACTGGTCGTCACCAATCCCATGCCGTCCATGCCGATCCGGTTCTGGAACGATCCCGACGGCAGCCGCTACCGCGAGAGCTACTTCGAGATGTTCCCCGGCGCCTGGCGGCACGGCGACTGGATCACCATCACCGACCGGGGCTCCGTCGTCATCCACGGCCGCTCGGACTCGACGCTGAACCGCCAGGGTGTCCGGATGGGCTCGGCCGACATCTACGAAGCCGTCGAACGCCTTCCGGAGATCCGCGAGTCGCTGGTCATCGGCCTGGAGGAACCGGACGGCGGCTACTGGATGCCGCTCTTCGTCCACCTCGCCGAAGGTGCCGTCCTCGACGACGGCCTGCGGGCGCGCATCAAGCAGACGATCCGCGAACAGCTCTCCCCGCGCCATGTCCCGGACGACATCATCGAGGTCCCCGGCGTTCCGCACACCCTCACCGGCAAGCGCATCGAGGTACCGGTGAAGCGACTCCTGCAGGGCACGGCACTGGCGAAGGCGGTCAACCCCGGCTCGGTCGACAACCTCGAACTGCTGCGTTTCTACGAAGACATCGCGCGCGAACGCGGCTAGCAAGGAGCTCGAAACCAAGCCCGTACGGCTTCCGAGGCGAGGGGGCCGGAAATCAAGCCCGTCCGCCGATTGAGGACAGAACGGCAGCCGGACGGCCCCGGCCGAAGAACCGCACTACCCCCCGTACGTGGCCTCGGACTCACCCAGCACCGCCGCGAAGTCCGAGGCCAGCCCTCCCGCCTCCACCGGCTCCAGCTCCGCCGTCGTGATCCGTACGCCGGGCCCCGACGCGATCCGGAACCGCGCCCCTGCCGCGACCCACCAGCCCCTGGACCGCAGCCCGTTGACGACGGCCGACTCGTCCCGCACCGGCACCCACACATTCATCCCGCTCACACCATGTGCGTCGAGACCATGTGAGGCCAGCGCGGCCACCAGGGCGGCTCGCCGGTCCCCGTACGCGGTCCGCGCGCGCCCCACCTGTGCCGTCGTGTTCCGATCGGTCATCAGCCCGAGCACGGTCCGCTGCAGCAGATGACTGATCCAGCCGGATGTCAGCAGCAGCCGACCGTCGTGCCGGGCCAGCGTCGTCGGATCGCAGGCGGCCGCGGCCCACCGCAGATCAGTTCCCAGATACTTGGTGACGGTCCGGACATGCGCCCAGCGCGCCAGACCGCCCGCGGCGAGCGAGTGCAGCGGGGCGCCCGAGATGTCCGAGGCATGGTCGTTCTCGATCACCAGCACTTCGGGCGAGTCCCGCAGTACGTCCACGAGTGCGTCGCGCCGCCCGGCCGAGAAGCGTCCGCCGTACGGATTCTGCGCCCGCGGACTTGCCACGACGGCCCGTGCCCCCGCCCGCAGCGCCGCGCTCAGCGCCTCCGGCCGCATGCCCTCGTCGTCCACCGCCACCGCCACGGATCGCAGACCCAACGCCTGTACGAGATCGAGCAGATGGTGGTAGCCCGGATCCTCCATGGCCACCGTGTCGCCCGGCCGCAGCTCGGTGGAGAGCAGCCGCGCCACACAGTCGAGTGCCCCGTGCGCGAAGGTGACGTGCTCGACCGGCACCCCTTCGGCGCCGATCCATGTCCGGGCCGCGTGCTCCAGCTCCGGCAGCCTGGGGGCCGACCGGTGCGAACGGGCCCCGGGGGAGAGCCGCGCGGGCGGCACCAAGTCCGGGAGGAAGGCCGGATCGGGGTGGCCGCCTGCCAGATCCCGCAGCCCCTCGGGCACCTTCGGCGGCCGCCGGGACGCGACGGCCGGCGCCGCGGCGATCACGGTCCCGCCCCGTCCACGCGTCACCACGACACCGCGTCGGCGCAGCTCCTTGTACGCCGTCGCGACCGTCCCGGCGCTCACCCCGAGATCGTCGGCGAGCCGCCGGACGGGAGGCAGGGCGTCCCCGGGCTCCAAACCCCCGTCCGCCACGGCCCGTTCGACGGACGCGGCGATTCCCTTGGCGGTCCTACCCTCGATCGAATATTGTGCTGCCACGTAGTTAACTATGTACCAATACATAACTCACGTCAAGGGGGGAAACCGGTGAGCCTGCTCCACCGCCGGGCCGCACTGAAAGACCGCATCCCAGGAGGCCGCGACGGCCGTCGCATGCTCGGAATCACCTTGGTCGACAAGGTGGGAAACGGTCTCTGGACCGCCACGCAGGCGCTCTACTTCACCTACGTCACGGGTCTGTCCCTCACCGAGGTGGGCTTTCTCATCGCGGTGTCCGCCGGTATCGGCATCGCGGGCGCACCGATCGCAGGACGTGTCGCCGACCGGCTGCCCATCACCCGCGTCCTCATCGCCGCCCAGCTGCTGCGCGCCACCGCGGGCCTGGCCCTGCTCACCACCGACCACTTCGCGCTGCTGCTGGCCATCGCGGCCCTCGGCAGCCTCGGCGACCGCGGGGCCAATGTCCTCACCAAGCTCTACGCCGCCCGCATCGCCGGGTCCGCGCGCGTCCGCTACCAAGCGGTGAACCGCACCGTCGGCAACACCGGCTTCGCCATCGGCGGCCTCGCCGCCGCAGCCGCGCTCGGCGTCGGCACCACAACCGCGTACCAGTCACTCCTGATCGGCAACGCCCTCACCTCGGTGTGCGCCGCCCTCCTCACCCTGCGCTGCGGCGAGCCCCCCGCCCCGTCGCGCGTCGTCAACGGATCCGCGCGCAAGACCGTCGCCGCAAGGCCCGCCAACCCCTGGCGCGACCGTACGTATCTCCTCTACGTGGCCAGTGAAGCGGTGCTCTTCCTCGACGATGCCGTCTTCATGGTCGGGCTGCCGCTCTGGATCGTGCACGCCACCGAGGCCCCGCACGGCCTGGCACCGCTTCTGCTCGTCCTGAACAACGTGATGGTGGTGGCCCTCCAGATCCCCCTCGCCCGATTCGGCGCCACCACGCGGGCCGCCCGGCGTCTGCTCGGACCGCTCGCGGCCGCCTTCGCCGCCGGCACCCTCGCCCTGAGTGTGTCCGCGGCGGACAACCGGTGGCTCGCGACCACCGCACTCGTCCTCGCCGCCGTCGCACTCACGCTGGCGGAGATCCTCCACGCCACCATCTCCTGGGAACTCTCCGTCGCTCTCGCCCCCGACGAGGCACAGGGCGCATACCTCGGAGTGCACGGCGTGGCCGCATCGGCCCAGCGCAGCGCCGGGCCGCTGATCGTCACCGGGGCCATCGCGGCAGGCCCCGCGGGCTGGGCACTGCTGGGTGCCGGACTTGTGGCCACCTGCTTCGCGCAGAGCCGTCTTGTACGGAGCAAGCTGCCCGACCCCGCGTTGTCAGTGCCGCCAGTTACGGTGAGTCACCAGTAGTCAACAGCGCTCAGGGGGAGACATGGCGTACACGAGGCAGTCCAGGCGGCCCAAGCGGTCGACGCGGTCCACGCGTCAGCGGGCCAGGAACAACGCAGCCATGCGGCGCACCCTGCGCCGCGAGGTCCCCAGCACCGTAGGCCTGCTGGCCGACGAGCAGGACTTCACCGCGATGCGCCGCTACCGCACCTTCACCTTCGACGACCACGCGAGTTATCTCCGACAGATCGACGACCTGCTGCGAACCCTCGCCGCCCGGCAACTGCACACCACCGTCGCCCTCTTCGACCCCGAGGACTTCACGGAGTACTGCGCGGAAGCCGGCCTCGACCCCGACGCGGCCATGAGCCGCTCCCGCTACACCGCGGAAATCGCCGGCCGCGGCGCCACCGTCCCGTACACCGGCCAGGCCCTCGACAGCCTGCTGCCCCAGCTCATCAACAAGGCAGTCCGCAAAGCCACCTGGGAGTACAGCACGATGCTCCTCGCCGACCTCGGAGAGTGCGCCGACTGCGGTCAGGACATCGGCCGGGCCGCCTTCGACCGGGCCTCCCGCATCCTGATGCGACTGCTCGAGGAGGCCGGACCCGGCACACACCACCTCGTCTGCAGCGTCCCCGCCCCGGACGAACAGCTCCTCGCCGTCCTGCACGCCGAAGGAGCCACCGCGGCCCCCGCCGAGCTGGACGCCTCCGAGGGCGCGGAGTTCGTCACCGTCCTCGCGGCAGGCATCGCCCTCGAGAGCCCTTGCGGAGTAGTGCTTCGTACGAGCGCTCCCGACACCCCGGACCACCTCCATGGCTGGCGACTCCACCAGGGCCGGCTCCTCCCGCTCACCGCCGGTGAGGTCTTCAGCGCCTACTGCACCGACGCCACCACCGGCGAACCGCTGTCCCCCGAGCCCGGCGTGGAGTACTGCGCGGGCTTCGACCTCACCACCGACGACCCGGGGAACCATCACTGAACGCCGAAGGGGCTTCCTGCCGTCCCCGGCAGGAAGCCCCTTCGGTATCCGCCTGCCGATCTACCGGCTACTCGCCGGAGAGCACCGCCCGGGCGGCCACCCGGGCCTCCTCGGCGGTGTCGGCGGCACGCGCCGCGGCGGCAGCCCGCTCGCACTGGGCGAGCGTGTACTTCGCCAGCGTCGCCCGCACGTACGGAATCGATGCCGCACCCATGGACAGCGAAGTCACACCGAGACCGGTGAGCACACAGGCGAGCAGTGGATCGGAGGCAGCCTCACCACACACACCACAGCTCTTGCCCTCGGCCTTCGCGGCCTCGGCCGACAGCGCCACCAGATCCAGCAGCGCCGGCTGCCACGGATCCTGCAGCCGCGACACCGCACCCACCTGACGGTCGGCGGCGAAGGTGTACTGCGCGAGGTCGTTGGTCCCCAGCGAGAGGAACTCGACCTCCTGCAGGATCGAACGCGCCCGCAGCGCTGCGGACGGAATCTCCACCATCGCACCGAACTTCGCCCGCAGTCCGGCCTCGCGGCACGCGTCCGCGAACGCCCTGGCGTCCGTACGGTCGGCCACCATCGGTGCCATCACCTCGAGGTACACCGGCAGACCCTCGGCGGCCTTGGCCAGCGCCGTCAGTTGCGTCCGCAGCACCTCGGGGTGGTCCAGCAGACTGCGCAGCCCGCGCACGCCCAACGCCGGGTTCGGCTCGTCGGCCGGAGTCAGGAAGTCGAGCGGCTTGTCCGCGCCGGCGTCCAGCACCCGCACGACCACCCGGCCCTCGGGGAACGCCTCGAGCACCTTGCGGTACGCCTCGACCTGCTTCTCCTCGGACGGCGCCTGCTTGCTGTCGTCCAGGAAGAGGAATTCCGTACGGAACAGCCCGACGCCCTCGGCACCGGCCTCCACCGCGGCGGGCACATCGGCGGGACCGCCGACATTGGCCAGCAGCGGCACCTTGTGGCCGTCCGACGTCGCACCCGGTCCGCTGGTCGCGGCAAGCGCCGCCTTCCGCTCCGCCGCGGACTGCTCCATCGCCGCGCGCTTCTCGTCGCTCGGCTCGACGAAGATCTCGCCCGTGCTGCCGTCGACCGCGATCAGCGTGCCCTCGGCCAGCTCACAGGCGCCCGGCAGCGCCACCACGGCGGGCACTCCGAGCGCCCGCGCCAGAATCGCGCTGTGACTGGTCGGACCGCCCTCTTCGGTGACGAACCCGAGGACCAGGGCGGGGTCGAGCAGCGCGGTGTCCGCCGGCGCGAGATCCCGCGCGATCAGTACATACGGCTCGTCGCTGTCCGGCACACCGGGCATCGGCACACCGAGCAGCCGAGCGACGATCCGGTTCCGTACGTCATCGAGGTCCGCGACCCGTCCGGCCAGGTACTCACCGGCACCCGCCAGCAGCGCGCGGTACGCGGCGAGCGCGTCGTACACCGCACGCTCAGCGGTACTGCCGACGGCGATGCGCCGATCCACGTCGGCCATGAGTTCCGGGTCCTGCGCCATCATGGCCTGCGCCTCGAGCACGGCCTGAGCCTCGCCACCTGCCAGATTGCCCCGAGCATTCAGGTCGGCGGCCACGGCTTCCACGGCCTTGCGCGCGCGCCCCTGCTCGCGCTCCGCATCCTCCGCCGGAATCTGCTTGGCAGGCGGTTCCAGGACCGCCGTGCCCATGTGCCGAACCTCGCCGATCGCCACACCGTGGCTCACGCCGACGCCTCGCAGCGTTGTCTGCATTTCACCCGTCTCCGATTGAGCGACGGCCGCTGCCGCCGCGATGGATGTCCAACTGACGCCGCCACCGCGGCGTCGGCGTTACTGCCAGGCGAAGAGGGAGTCGCCGGCCTTTACATCGCCGTCCTCGCGGACGTCGGAGAGGGAGTCGGCCGTGGCCTCGAGCGCCACGATCGGACAGATGGCGGACTTCCCGGCAGCCTCGACGGCCGACGGGTCCCAGCGCACCACGGACTGTCCGCGCTGCACAGTGTCGCCCTTGTTGACGAGCAGCTCGAAGCCCTGGCCGTTGAGCTGAACAGTGTCGATGCCGAGGTGCGTCAGCACTCCGTGACCCTGCTCGTCGACGACAACGAAGGCGTGCGGGTGCAGGGAGACAATGACGCCGTCAACGGGGGCGACGGCCTCCGACGGCTCACGCACGGGGTCGATGGCGGTACCGGGGCCGACCATCGCACCGGAGAACACCGGATCCGGCACCGCCGCGAGTCCGATGGCACGTCCAGCAAGAGGGGACGTCACTGTGGTCATGGAGCCTCCAAGGGCGGAGATTCGTACGGCGTCGTCGCGGGCTGTCCTGAACGACGCGCTGTTCAGAAGGGTAAGTCACAGGAAGTCCTAGTTCCGCATGAGAGCTGCTAGTTGGCGGACCTAGGTGCGCACCGGAAACGATTTGCCTCGCCTCCCGGCGGCCTGTACTGTCGAACCCCTGCCTGACCCCAACGCGACTTTGAGTCGGCGGTCGGCAGCACCTATCAAGCCGAGATTCTAACTGGTCTAAACCTCTGCATGTCTGCAGGGTGGTGGTCAGGAAGAGCGAAAGAGCCTGATAGAGTTTGGAAACACCGAAGGGAAGCGCCCGGAGGGCCCTTTGAAAAGGGTCTGAAGGAAGCGTCCGTTCCTTGAGAACTCAACAGCGTGCCAAAAGTCAACGCCAGATATGTTGATACCCCGGCCTGTTTCGGCAGGTTCGAGGTTCC